>JAYGCK010000084.1:0-85100 GCA_046583395.1 Deltaproteobacteria bacterium | reverse complement strand
CGTGTGCTCTTCCGATCTGACGCTATCCCAGTCCACGGCCATGTCAGTAGTAGATGACCTGCCCACGTTGAACGATGACCGGCCGGCCTTCGTGGTCGCTATAGGTGGATTCGGTGGTCACCAGCAGCATCTTGCCCAGGCTCGCGCTCTCGCGAACCTCGAGGCCGGCAATCTTGGTGACCGCCGTCAATGTGTCTCCGGCACAGACCGTGTCGAGGTACTCGGTCTCGGTACCACCGTCGAGCAGACCGGGAAGTCCGTGTTTGACCTGAGGCAGACCTTCGGCCGGCGCACTGAACACAGGGTGGGAGACCCCCGGTATGAACACCGGCGTGCCGACATAGCCCGGCGGAGCCGGCAGGCTGCGATAGCCGGCCGCTTTGGCCGCCTCCTCGTCGAAGTACACGGGGTCGGTGTAACCGACCCCTCGGGCAAAGGCGCGAATGCTGGTCGTGGTGACCTCGTAGGTCCAGGGCGGCGATTGGGTGCCGACTACGGAGCGCATCTCGTCGGTAATCTCGAACTGCTCGGCCACGGCACGGCAACAGATAGTCCAAGTGCCGCTTCGAAGAAAGCTCAGGGTTTTGCCTAGCCGGCGGCCGCCTGTAGGCTTGCCGGCGGCAAGCGGGGTGCGCCCCCGCACACAAGTCCGTAGTCACAAGGGGAGATTTAGCGATGGGCAAAAAGGTGTTCGTTATCGGCGTGGGTATGACCAAGTTCGAAAAACCAGGGTCGCGCGACTGGGATTATCCCGATATGGCCCGCGAATCCGGGACCAACGCTCTCCAAGACGCCGGTATAGCCTACGATCTCATCGACCAGGTGTGCGCCGGCTATTGTTACGGCGATTCGACCTCCGGTCAGCGGGCGGTCTATGAGCTCGGTCTCACCGGCGTCCCCGTCTATAACGTCAACAACAACTGCGCCACGGGCTCGACGGCCCTTTTCATGGCCAAGCAGTTCATAGAGGGCGGACTGGCCGAGTGCGCTCTGGCCATCGGTTTTGAGAAGATGAAGAAGGGCTCGCTGGGGATTCACTTCGAGGACCGCACCAACCCGATGGACAAGCACGCCGGCACGATGATCGAGATGCGCGGCGTGACCGACGCGCCCTTCGCGGCCCAGTTCTTCGGCAACGCCGGACGCGAGCATATGGAGCGTTACGGAACCACGCCTGAACAGTTCGCGATGATAGGGGAGAAGAACCACCGCCATTCGGTCAACAATCCCTATTCCCAGTTCCAGGACGAATACACGCTCGAAGACATCCAGGCCGCCCCGATGGTCTACGACCCGCTCACCAAGCTTCAGTGCTGTCCCACCTCCGACGGTTCAGCCGCGGTTGTACTGGCCAGCGAGGACCTGGTGCATGAGCACGGGCTCCAGGACAAGGCTGTCGAGATACTGGGCATGAGCATGGCGACCGACTTCCCGAGCAGTTTTGAGAAGAGTTGTATCAAGGTCGTAGGCGCCGACATGACCCGCACTGCGGCCCAAGCGGTATACGAACAAAGCGGTATCGGCCCCGAAGACCTCGATGTCGTGGAGCTTCACGACTGCTTCTCGGCCAACGAGATGGTGACCTACGAAGCGCTCGGGCTCTGCGAAGAGGGCAAGGCCGGCGAGTTGGTAGCCTCGGGGGCGGTCACCTATGGCGGAAAGACCGTCGTCAACCCCTCGGGTGGTTTGATATCCAAGGGTCATCCGCTTGGCGCGACCGGCCTGGCGCAGTGCGCCGAGCTAAACTGGCAACTGCGCGGACAGGCCGACAAGCGACAGGTCGACGGTGCCAAGCACGCGCTTCAACACAACCTGGGTCTTGGGGGAGCCGCAGTGGTCGGGCTCTACCGCAAGGCCGAACTCGGCGCCTGAGGCCGACATAGACGGGGTAGGGCGCAATCGTAGCGCCGCCTGCGGGGTCTAAGTGGAGTTCAACCTCGCCCAGGTACACGAAAGCATCGCCGAGCGGTTCGGCGAGCGCGACTGTGTTGTTCAGGGCTCGCGGCGGACGAGCTGGCGCGATTTCACGGAACGTACCCGCCGCCTGGCCAACTTCCTTCTCTCGCAGGGGCTCGGCCGGCTGACCGAACGGGCGGGGCTCGAACCCTGGCGTTCAGGCCAGAACCATGTCGCCCTGTATCTCTACAACGGCCCCGAATACCTCGAGGGCATGTACGGGGCCTTTAAGTCCCGTACCGTCTCGCTCAACATCAACTATCGCTATGTGGCCGACGAGCTTGCCTATGTTCTGAACGATTCGCGCGCACGGGCGATTATCTATCATTTGGAGTTCGCACCGCGGCTTGCCTCGGTCATCGACCGGGTCGCGGGGCTCGAACTCCTGATAGCGGTCGACGACGGCTCGGGGCAGGCCCCGGTGGCCGGTTCGGTCATGTACGAGGAAGTGCTTGCCGGTGCCTCGGCCAGGCGCCCGCCGGTCGATTGGTCGGCCGACGACCTCTACATGGTCTATACCGGCGGAACGACCGGGCAGCCAAAGGGGGTGTTGTGGCGACAGGCCGACATCTTTTCAGCGGCCCTAGGAGGACGTCCCCGTCTCGAAAGCGACCACGAGTATGGCGGCATGGACGAGCTTCTGGGCCGCGTTAACGCTCAACGCTATCGCTTGGTCACTTTGCCGGCGCCACCGCTAATGCATGGCGCCGCCCAGTGGAGCTCGATGCATACCTTCAACAACGCCGGAACCGTGGTCATGCAGAACGATACCACGCGACTTGATGCGGCCGATATTTGGCGCACGGTCGAACGTGAGAAGGCAGGAAGACTTCTTATCATCGGCGATGCTTTTGCCCGCCCACTTCTCGACGAGCTTCGCTTGGGGCATTACGATCTTTCGAGCCTTCGTATGATAGTGAGCGGAGGGGTGGCACTATCTGCCGACCTGAAGGCCGAACTGATGGAACGCATAGACGGTCTGCGTATCCTCGACACAATCGGGTCTTCAGAGAGCGGCAATCAGGGCAACCTGCTGAGCGACCGCTCGGGCAAAGCATCGACGGGGGTCTTTGTGCCCACGGCGGACAATCTGGTCCTAGACCGGGAGATGCGCCGGGAGCTGGCCCCCGGTGAGGACCACACTGGCTGGTTCGCGCGCAGCGGCAGAATACCGCTTGGCTATCTAGGCGACGAGGAAAAGACCCGGCGAACCTTCCCTGAGATTGACGGGGTTCGCTACTCGGTTCCCGGCGACCGCGCGCGACTGCTGCCCGACGGCCGTATCGAATTGCTCGGCCGCGAGTCGGTCACGGTTAACTCGGGCGGCGAGAAGATATTCGTCGAAGAGGTAGAACAGGCCCTCAAAGAGCACCCCGCCGTCTATGATGCCGTCGTGACGGGTCGTCCGAGCCAGCGTTGGGGGCAAGAGGTCGTAGCGGTCGTCCAGCTCACAGGCGGTGCTCGGGCCGACGAAGGCTCGCTGCGGGCGGCTTGTGCTGAACGTCTTGCGTCTTTTAAGTTACCCAAGGCCTTTGTCTTCGTCGATACCGTCGAGCGCAGCCCGGCCGGAAAGGCCGACTATGCGTGGGCTCGGAAGATGGCCGAGGAAGCCCCATGAAGAGCCGTGCCATCGTACAGACCGCTCCGCGCGCCTTGGAGATGCGCGAGTTTGAGCTGCCCGATATCGATGCCGACAGCGCCCTTCTCGATATCGAGGCTTGCGGGATATGCGGCAGTGACGCCGAACAATACGAGGGCACCTTGCCGGTGCGCATGCCGGTTATCCCGGGCCACGAGCCGCTCGGGCGTATAAGCAAGATAGGCGACCGCGCGGCCGAGCGCTGGGGCGTCGATGTCGGCGACCGCGTGGCCGTAGAGTCGCTAAGACCCTGCGGCAAGTGCGCCAACTGCAGCATCGGACGCCCACAGCTCTGCCGCGGACACGGCGGGGCCTTCGGTCACGGCTACACGCCGGTCGATATGGCGCCGGCGCTGTGGGGTGCCTATGCCGATGTCATGTATCTGGACGCTTGTTCGCGGGTCCATCGGATAGACCCTGAACTTCCCGCTGGCTTGGCCGTTCTTTTTAATCCCATGGGTGCGGGCATCCGGTGGGCGGTCGAAATCCCCAAGACCGGCCCCGGCGACACCGTGCTCGTTCTCGGTCCCGGACAGCGGGGGCTGGCCAGTGTGGTGGCCGCCAAGCGTGCCGGAGCCGACCGTGTGATAGTCAGCGGGCTGGAGCGCGACCGCCCCAAGCTCGAACTGGCTCGTCAGTTCGGGGCCGACCTAGCGGTCGATATCGACAACGAGGACCTGCGCGAGGCGGTACGCCAGGCCACCGATGGACACGGCGCCGATGTGATCGTCGAGGTCACCGCCAATGCCACCGAACCGGTGGCCGAGGCCCTGCATCTGGCCGCAGACGGGGCCAGGGTGGTTCTGGCCGGAGTCAAGGGGTTCAAGGATGTGCCGGGCTTTACCAGTGACCTGGTCGTCGTAAAGGAGTTACAACTGATGGGCGCGTTCGGTGTGACCAGCAATGCGTACGCCGGTGCGATTGAGCTTGTCGAGGCCGAACATGCCGCCCTTGCTCCGATGCACACCCACGAATTTCCTCTAGAGGAAGCCGAACAGGCCATCGAGGCTCTGCGTGACGGCAGCAGCATTCACAGCTGCCTGGTCCCGGGGGCCTGAACCGATGTTGGTGCAATTGTGGCTGACCCTTCGCGATTCATTGCAGGGATGGTCTCTGGCCGGCTGGGCCACACTGGCCGTGACGGTGATGACCGCGACGATTCTGTCGACCGTGGCCGAGTACGACCAGTCGCTTCCGCTGGCAACGCGTGCGACCGCGCGCACCTCGCTGGTTCTGTTTTTGGCGGCCTTCATGTCATCGACACTCTATCGCGTGCTGCCGAACCGGCGGGGACGCTGGCTTCTCAACAATCGCCGCTACCTCGGGGTCGCCTTCGCCGGTTCGCACGCCGTCCACGGCGTGATGGTGGTGGCTCTGAGCTATTGGCTGGAGCTTGAATACGAGTTTCTCGTGCTAGCCGGCGGCGGTCTCGGCTACGCCTTCATCGCCGCGATGACCGTCACCTCCTTCGACCGGGCCGCCGATAGGCTGGGACCCAGACGTTGGCGCTTACTGCATTCGATCGGCGCCTATTATCTGTGGGGAATCTTTGCCTTCACCTACTGGGGCCATGCCGCCGATAGTCTGGCCTACGCTGCGGTCTTTGGGCTTCTGTTGGCCTGCCTGCTGCTCAAACTCTCGGTCAAGCTTGCCCAGGTCCGGGGCGGGCGTTAGCCTCGACACCGTTGTGGCCAGAATCGAAGGGGTGATACAGGGAGGGTCGCTGTTGGCGCGAGTGGTCTTCTGGATGAGCCGCCGCAAGTTGGGACGCGTCATTGGTCCGCTCCGCGTCCACGCGCTCCACACCCGCCTGCTCGCGGGCGTGGGGTCGATGGAAACCGCGCAGGAGAAGGCCTCTACTGTTCCTGCGACCATAAAGGTCTTGGCCGAGGTCCTGGTGGCCATGCGTGTGGGCTGTCCCTTTTGAATCGACATCGGCTCTGCCGTGGGCAGAGACGCGGGGGTGGGCGAAGAGAAACTGGCCGGGCTTGCCGATTACGAGAACGCGGGTGTCTACAGCCCCGAAGAGCTGGCCGTACTGCGCTACGCCGACGGCATGACCGCCACGCCGGTCGAGGTGTCCGATGAGCTATTCTCGGCGCTGGCGGGTTTCTACGATGACAAACAGATAGTCGAACTCAGTTCGGCCTTGGCCTGGGAGAACTACCGCGCCCGTTTCGACCACGCTCTGGCCATCGAGGCCGAGGGCTTTTCCGAAGGGGCATACTGTCCACTGCCCGCCGCCCGACGAGCTTAGGCGGGCCGGTCGAGCCAGACATCGATGCGCTCGGGACCCGTGCGCATCGTGTTCCAGCCCAAGCGTTTGTAGAGGATAAGGCTGCCTATGTTGTCGGGACGCACGGTGGCACCCACCCGTCCGGCACCGACATGCAATATTCGGTCTACGAAGAAATCGACCAGGATTTCGGCGTTGCGTCCGCCCCGCCAGTTCGCGTGTGTGGCCACGTCGAGGAGGCGGGCCTCGGGTAGGTCGGTCGTCGGTACGCCGGCACGTTCCAGGGTGTCGTCCATCTTGGGCTTGAACAGCCGGGCGAAAAAGTTCAAGCGGCTCTTTACGCCCTGGCGAACGGTCGTGGATGTGAACAGGCCCCGGAGCAACCCGATTGCGAAACGGTCGAAGTTGCGCCTCAACAGCCGCGTATGAAAAGCCGGGTTCAGGGTGCCGACCACAAGGCCGACGATATCGCCGCGCGACTGCTCGACGAGCACGGCAGCGACCGTACGCGGGTCCTTGACCGCAGCGGCGTAGAAACAGTATAGGGCGCCCGGCCCGAGCCCGGTAAGGAAGTAGTCGGGAAAGCAGTGCCGGTGCAGCTCGACCACTCCGGGTAGGTCTTCGACCAGCATTTCGCGAGGCGCGCAGCGGGACACGTTCTCAGCCACCCAGCACCGTCACTTTGCGGCTATGTAGCGGCCGAGCGCCTCGCAGACCTCGGGGTAGCTGATCATGGAGGCCGCGTCATCGACGTCAAAGATGATATCGAATTCCTGTTCGAGGGCCATCAACAGGTTGACGTGCTGCAGGCTGTCCCACTTCTCGACCGTGTCGATGGCCGAAGCGTCGTTGATCTCGGAGGGATCCAGAGCGAACAGCCCGGCCATTATCTCGCGCACACGGGCAGCGACGTCTTCAGATGCCATCAATGTCCTCCAGCCGCCCGGGGCCGTCTTGTCTCGAGCCGACCCTGAACGAGCAAAGTCTAGCGATATCGGCCGGAACGTTAAAGACCATCGATGATCTCCAGCAGCTCCGAGGGCCGGGCAATCAGCCGGTCGGCACCGCCTTCGGACAGCTCCCGGGCCTCCCTAAAGCCCCACAGGGCACCGACCCCGAACATCCCGGCCTTGCGGGCCATGCGCATATCGTTGCCGGAATCGCCGACCACCAGGGTCTCGGCCGGGGCGGCGCCCATTAGACCGGCCTGCTCGAGCCCGGCGGTGGGGTCGGGTTTGCGGAGCGTGGAAGGACCGGCACCACGCACATCCCGGAATGCAACGCCGCCCAGGCAGCCGTCGATGACCTGGCAGGTAAGTTCGTGGGGCTTGTTCGACAGGACCGACAGAGGCAAGTCCCGGTCGCCGAGCTCGTCAAGAAGTTTGGGGATGCCTGGGTAGGGCACCGTCCGGCGTGTAGAGCGAGTGGCGTAGACCGTCCGGAACTCGTCGATGAGAGCTGCAGCGTCGTTTTCGGGCCGCCCGCCCGCGGCCAGAGAGCGTCCCACCAGGCGTTCGATGCCGTCGCCTATAAAACCCCGGTACTCGTTGATGTCATGGACGGGCAATCCATGTCCGGCCAGCACCTCGTTCATCGACTCACCGATGTCTGCAAGCGTGTCGAGGAGCGTCCCGTCGAGGTCGAAGATGACCGCGGCGATGGTCACCGTTGCCGTCGGAAGGGGGCGCTTAACGCCCGGCGGAGATGATGTTGCTCAGCGAGAAGTATTCTTCGGTCGTTCCTTCCTCGTCGCCGAGGTTGACGTACCAACCCTGTTCGCCGGGGAACCTCGAACTCGGCAGCGAGCAGAAGGTGGCGTGCTCCAGCTGTATATCGACCATGGAGATGGATGGATTGAAGCGGCGTACGTAGGGCGCCTGGTACTGGGCACCATCGATGGGTGAGCGCGAAAGCTTGTATTCGTTCAGCCACATCTTCCAGAGCTCACCGGCCTGATCGTACATGTCGGTATAAGTGATGAGCAGGGACTCCTTGTCCAAGAAAAGAACTCGTTTGGAATAGGCGTACTGAGGAAGTTTCGGGGTGCCTTCTATCACCCAGACCCGTCGGGGCTCCCAGAGGTCGGCGTGAATAAAGTCGCCTGACGGCTCGCCCCAGACGACCGGGAGCTTCTCGGCATGAAAGGAACCCAGGACGGTCTTCTCGCCGACCAGCCGCCAGGAGAACCAGCCGGGTTTGCCCGCATAGCCGGCATAGCTGTCCATGTCGGTGTCCTGCCCGAAAAGGGCGTCGGAGCGCTGTGCCGAAGAAAGGCGGCGCACCCGCCTGAGGATGGGCAGATAGAGCCAGGTGTCGTCGTGGCGCGGCGGGTCCAGATAACGATTGAGCGTGAAACCCACGCCCTTTAGGTCGAAGGGCTCGATGAGCGGGTAGAGAGCCTCTTTGTAACGCACCTTGTCCTTGTTGGGCATGTCTGGGAAGGGCTCGACCTCAAGGCGGCCGACAAAGTAGAGCCTGCGGATATGATCGATCAAAAAGTGTTTTTCGACACGCACCGAACCGCCATCGCGGCCGACCGCGCCGGTGTCGCAGTCGAAGTTTCGCAGGTCGAGGTCGTCTAGTGCAACCGCTGTCTCGAAGTTAAAGACCAGCTTGGTGCCGGCCCATTCGTCGTTGGTGTCGATGTTGGGGAAGGGGATGCCGGCAATATGGTCGATGAGATAGTTGCCGTCCTCGGAGAGCTGGACCTGGGCCGAATATTTCTCGGTTGCCTCGCGCAGGGGGGGCGGCATCGGCGCAGGCTTGTTCTCTGCGACCCGAATCTTGACGCCACGTTTGACGCACCATTGCATTGCCGGGCTGAGATATTCGCCGTACTCGTGGATGTTGGTGTGATCGAGCAGGAGGCCGGGCTTTAGGATATCGGTTTTTAGCTCGTCGGCGGTGCTACCGATGGGCGCCAGGGCCAGCGCGGCGGCCAGGACCAATATCGTCTTCTTCATGAAACCCTCTCTAGTGTCCGGTAAGCGGCAGGTGCCCATTTGGCCCGAAAGCAGTCGGGAAACCTACCCCAAGCGGGGTATAAAATGAAATCTCGACCGCCGGCCTACCTAGGAGGCAAAAAAGAGCGCCTCGGCATTGGCGTACAAGTACTTGTCGAGCACGCCATCGCGAAGGTCCAGCTCGGCGGCCTCCTTCATGCAGCGCTCCATTGAGATTACCGGGTGGTCGGTAGCGAACATGATCTTGTTCTGGCCGCGGGTGTTCATGTAGTGGATAAGCTCGGCTGGAAAATACTTCGGCGCGTAGGCCGAGGTCATCAGATACAGGTTGGGATACTTGAGCATCAACCGGATTGCCACATCCCACCAGGGGTCTGCGCCGTGCGCCATGACCAGTTTAAGCTCGGGAAAATCGAGGCAGACACGGTCCAGATATAACGGGTGCTGGCAGGCCCCCGGCATAGGTGGTCCCGGAATGCCCGTGTTGACCGATATCGGCAGGTCGAGCTCGTTGCACTTGGCATAGATGGGGTAGTAGAGCCGGTGGTCGGGCGGCAAATCGAGGAGGAAGGGAACCACCTTGGCCATGATCACCGGTTGGTCCTTGGCCAGCGTCTCGAGCGCCCGGATGTTGTTCATTCCGTTCCTCGGTTCGAGATGGGCGGCCAGCGCAAAACGCTCCGGATAGGCCTCGGGAAAGGCGAGGACCTCCGGGGATGGGCTCTCTGCCGGGGTGGTCACCACGGCTTTGGTGACACCGGCCCGGTCCATGATCTCTAACATCTCGGCCGGCTCGAGGTTCTTGAAGAAATCGGCTCCGGCGTGGAAGTAGTCCTCTTTGACCCGGACCATGAACTCAGGCTGCTGCTGGCGGCCCATGGTCGCGTTGACCCACAAATCTATTGCTCTTGTCGTCACCTGCCCCCCCTCGTGCCCCTACGTGGACGAATTGAGCCGTGTCGCAGCCCTCGTTGCAAACTACCGGTCGCGTACCCTAAATGGCATATAGGCGGCGTTGCATGGGCGTATCGTGCCGCGTAGAAGGCCGCTGACCCGGCGGCCGCCGCCACCCATCCGGAACTTCCGTGTCGCGAGAATCAAGAGAAGAGCTGGAGGCCCGTCTAGCCGGCTATGTCGGCCGCACCACCGGTCCCCCGCAGCTGGCTCCCGACGCTGTCAACGAGGCGATGATACGCCACTGGTGTGACGCCATGGGTGACAGCAACCCGGTCTACACCGATACCGCCGCCGCAGCCGCTTCGGTTCACGGCCAGTTGGTCGCACCACCGACCATGATGCAAGCCTGGGTGCTGAGGGGCATCGAGATGGCCGACCCGGAAGCCGGCACCCCCAACGAACAGACCAACCTACACGGCCTGCTGACCGATAACGGCTACCCGTCGGTGGTCGCGACCAATTGCGAGCAGGGCTACACACGCTACCTCGTTCCCGGTGACCGGGTGTCGGTCACAACGACCATCGAGGCGGTCTCCGAACAGAAGGCCACCGCGCTCGGAATCGGCTACTTCATAGACACCCGCGAGGTCTATACGGACCAAAAAGGCGAGGAGGTCGGCTGGATGACCTTCCGCGTCCTGAAGTTTGAGACCCACGAGCAGCCCGCGGTTGCCGAGGAGGAAGCTTCGGGCGAGGCGGCCAAACCCACACGCATGGCCGCACCTCGCGATCACGACAACGGCTGGTGGTGGGAAGGCGTCGACCGCGGCCAATTGCTGCTTCAGAGATGCACGGGCTGCCAGACGCTGCGTCATCCTCCACGCCCCATGTGCGGGCAGTGCCAGTCGCTTGAGTGGGAGGAGACCGTATCGACGGGCAAGGGCACGGTATATAGCTATGTCGTTCTCCACTATCCGAAGTTCCCCGGCTACGAGTACCCGATTGTCTGCGCGTTGGTCGATCTCGAAGAGGGCGTTCGTATGATGTCGAACGTTACCGGCTGTGAACCCGGCCAGGTCGCCATAGGAATGACGGTCGAGGTGTCTATAGAGATGGTCGATGCTGCGACCAAGCTGCCGGTCTTCAGGCCGGCCTGAGCACAACATGGGGCAGGGGACGATAAAGTTTGACGCGGTCGCCGTGGGCCAGGAACTTCCCGGCCTAGCGGTGCCCATCACTACGACCTTGGTGGTGGCCGGTGCCCTGGCCTCGCGCGACTATACGCCGGTACACCACGATAAGGCCGCCGCCCAGGCCCAAGGGATGCAGGATGTCTTTATGAACATCCTTACGACCAACGGGCTTGTCGGTCGTTTCGTGACCGACTGGGCGGGACCCGACGCGGTGCTGGCCGGGGTCTCGATAAAATTGGGCGCACCCAACCTGCCCGGCGACACCATGCACATGTCCGGCAGCATCACGACGCTCGATGCCGGGACGGGCCAGGTCGAGGTGGCCGTTACCGGCTCCAACTCATGGGGCGACCATATAACCGGCACCGTCAAGGTCGTGCTGCCGCGCTGAGGGAACAGGAAGAACAGTGCCAACAACCCTAAAGGACGAGGCCTGCATCGTCGGCATCGGCGAGACCGAGTTCTCGAAGAACTCCGGCCGTTCGGAGTTGCAGCTGGCGTGCGAGGCCGTAAGCGCCGCCCTCGACGACTGCGGCCTGGAACCGAGCAAGGTCGACGGGCTTACCACCTTCACCATGGACACCAGCGACGAGATTGAGGTCGCGCAAGCGGTCGGTCTTGGCGACCTGAAGTTTTACAGCCGCATTCCCTATGGCGGCGGTGCCGCAATCGGGGTGATGCAACAGGCTGTCATGGCCGTGGCCACCGGCGTGGCTGACTACGTGGTCGTCTACCGGGCCTTCAACGAGCGTTCGGGGCGCCGCTACAGTGCCGGCATCGCAGACGGGATAGTCACGGCCGACCTGATTCATTGGAGCTGGTACATGCCCTTTGGCCTGCTCACACCCGCCAGTTGGGTTGCCATGTTCACCCAGCGCTACATGCACCAATACGGCGCCACCGGGGAGGACCTGGCCCGGGTGGCGATCTCGGCCCGCAAGTTCGCGGTCAACAATCCCCGCGCTTTTTTCTACGGCAAACCCATGACCGTCGAAGATCACCAAGCCTCGCGTTGGATTGTCGAACCGCTGAGACTGCTTGACTGTTGCCAGGAAAGCGACGGCGGGTGTGCCTGCGTGGTGACCACGCCCGAGAGGGCCCGGGACCTGGCCCAAACGCCGGCGCTGGTCCGGGGGGTCGCAGAAGCGGCAACCCGCGGGCAAGAGAACATGACCAGTTTCTACCGGCCCGACATCAGCTACCTGCCCGAGACCGACCTGGTCGCCGAACAGGTGTACGAACAGTCCGGCTTGGGCCCGTCCGACCTTGACGCGGCCATCATCTATGACGCGTTCACGCCAATCGTACTATTCCAATTGGAATCGTGGGGGCTGTGCGGCCGCGGCGAGGCCGGTGGGTTCGTGGGTGACGGGAACCTCGACATCGACGGGCGTCTGCCCACCAACACTCATGGTGGGCAGCTCAGTGAGGCTTACATCCACGGCATGAACGGCGTCAACGAAGGCGTCCGGCTTATCCGGGGGGACTCGGTCAACCAGCCGTCCAAGAACGACCATGTGCTGGTCACGGGCGGAGTGGGGGTGCCGACTAGCGGAATGATTCTCGGACAGGCGAACTAAAATCTCAGGAGACACATTAAATGCGAGAAGCGGTAATAGTTGAGGCACTTCGGTCCCCGATAGCCCGGGGCAAGGTCGGCAGGGGGGAGCTTAGCGGTATCCATCCGGCCACGCTGCTGGGCAAGGTGCAGCGTGCCGTGGTCGAAAGTGCCGGGATTGACGCTCCCGAGGTCGAACAGATAATCGGCGGCTGCGTGACCCAGGCTGGCGAACAGTCGAACAACATCGCCCGCCACGCCTGGCTATCGGTCGGTGACGATTACACGACGGGCGGCACCACCGTCGATGCGCAGTGCGGTTCGGGCCAGCAAGCCAACAACCTGGTCTCGGCACTGGTCAAGGTCGGTTCGATTGATGTCGGTATCGGTTGCGGGGTGGAAACCATGAGCCATGTGGGGTTGGGCGCCAACGTCCTTAACGGCCCCGGCTACTTTCAACCCGAACCCTGGCCCTGGGAGAACTCGAGCCCCGACCAGTTCACCGCCGCCGAACGAATCGCCGAGAAACGAGGCATAACTCGCGCCGATGTCGATGAGTTCGCCCTGGCCTCGCAGACCAAGGCCAGGCTGGCCACCGACGAAGATCGCTTCAGCCGTGAGATAGTTCCTATCGAGGCCCCGGCCACGGGTGATGACGGAACCCCGACCGGAGATGTGCGTACGATCGACAAGGACCAGGGCATACGAGAGACGACGGTCGAGGGGCTGGGCGCGCTGCAACCGGTAATGGAAGGCGGAATACACACCGCCGGAAATTCCTCGCAAATCTCCGACGGCGCCGCAGCCGTGCTGTGGACCTCGGCCGACAAGGCCGCCGAACTCGGCCTCAAGCCGCGCGCGCGAATCCTCCACGATGTGGTCGTCGGGACCGACCCCTATTTTCTTCTCGACGGACCCGTCGACGCGACCGCCAAAATATTGGCGAAGAGCGGAATGAGCCTCGATGACATCGACCTTTACGAGATTAACGAGGCCTTTGCTGCGGTCGTTCTTTCCTGGGCAAGGACCTACGACGTCGATATGGACCGTGTCAACGTCAACGGCGGGGCCATCGCGCTCGGCCACCCGGTCGGCGCCACGGGTTCGCGCCTGATAGTGACCGCCCTCCACGAACTCGAGCGCCGCGATAAGGAACGGGCTTACATCAGCATGTGCTGCGGGTCGGCGCTCGGGACCGGCACCATCATCGAGCGGATATGATGCTGGAAGGAAAGGTCGCCATCGTCACCGGTGCAGGCCGCAGTCTCGGACGCGAGGAGGCCCTCGAACTAGCCCGTTATGGCGCCCGCGTGGTCGTCAACGACCTCGGGGTCTCGGCCGACGGTTCCGGCCGTGCCGAAGAACCCGGCCACGAGGTGGTCGAAGAGATACGCAAGAACGGCGGCGAGGCTGTGGCCCATTTCGGCGACGTGGCCGATTGGAACGACGCTCAGGCGCTTATTGCCCGTGCGGTCGATGAGTTCGGCGACCTCAACATTTTGGTCAACAATGCCGGCTTCTGTCGGGACCGGATGATTTTCAACATGGAAGAGGATGACTTCGACAGCGTTGTCCGGGTCCACCTCAAAGGGCACTTCTGCACCATGCGGTTCGCGACCGCTTACTGGCGCGAACGCGCCAAGGCCAGCGGCGGGTCGGTGTATGGCCGCCTCATCAGCACCTCGTCTGAGGCCTTCATCTTTGGTTCGGCTGGACAGCCCAACTACGCAGCCGCCAAGGCCGGCATCGTTGCGATGACCATGGGGGCGGCCCAGGCGCTGTACAAGTACGGCGTACTGGCCAACGTGATTATGCCCCGCGCACGCACGGCAATGACCGACCAGGGCATCACCGGCGAAATGTTCGCCAAACCCGAGGACGGCTTCGACACCTTCTCGCCCGAAAACGTCGCCCCGCTGGTCGGATATCTGGCCTCACCGGCGGCCGAGCGGGTGTCGGGCTATGTGCTGCTGGTCTTCGGCAAAACGGTGGCCGTTATCGACCGTCCCGGCGTCGGCGACAGCTTCGAGAACGAGGCCAAATGGACCGTCGACGACCTATCGGCCAAGCTCGGCGCCTATTTTGAACAGCGTGAACCGGTAGCCGACGGGTTCAGCGTTCCACCGGCCTAGACCGGGTCCGCGCCGCGAAGCTCGGCAACCATCTCCGCGAGTGGCCCATCGTCGGCCGGGTCCTGCGGCAGCCGTAGGCAAACGGCTGTCACCAACTCACCGTACCAGGAAAGCACCGCCCCGGCCGCAGTGTCGTAGGGCGCGGCCACCACCAGTTCGGCCATGAGGTCGTCATCGATGGCCGCGGTCATGTTCTCCCAATCGCCGGCGGTGGCAAGGCTCTTCAGCCGCATTCCCAGCTCTTCGAGCCCGCGCATCTCGAGCGCCGGCCAGTAGTGCGGGGTCGAATAGAGAAAGCCCATGTAGGTACGAATCCGCTCACGCTCGGCCTCGACCGCATGCTCGTTGCGGCCGGTGGCCACGAAGGCGCCGGCAATGATGCCGGGCCGGCCCTGGGTGGCCGCCGAATCGAGCGTGGGAATGAGCCGCTCGCGTAGGAAGCGCGGGTCGCTGTTGGTCGGGTGGGTCACAAAAAGGTCGGCCAGCTCTCCGGCCAAGGCTGACATCGCAGGCCTTACGCTACCAAGCATCACCGGTGGAGGTCCACAGTCGAGCGGACCCGGACTAAAGAAGGGCTGCATACGGTCGAGCCGGTAGTTCTCGGATTCGAAGCTCAGGGGAGTGCCGTTCTGCCAGCAGTCCCAGGCCGCCCTGAGGGCCCCGATGTAGTCGCGCATCCTGGTCACCGGCGCACTCCAGGGCAGCCCAAAGCGGCCCTCGATGTTGGCCCGTATCTGACTCCCCAGTCCGAGCGTGAAGCGACCCCCCGACAGCGCCTGCAGGTCCCAAGCCGCATATGCCACGGCCACGGGGCTGCGTACGAAGGCCAGGGCCACGCTGGTGGCCACCTCTATCCGCGAGGTGTTGGCCACCGCGATGGTCGAGGCGATAAAGGGGTCGTGGGTGGCCTCGGGAACCAGCAGGCCGTCAAAGCCGGCGGACTCGGCCCGGCGGGCATAGCCCGGCAGTTCGGCCAGTGGCATGCGCGCGTCCTCGAATGTCGCATAGACCTTCACGGTGGGCTTACTTAAATCCGCGCCGCCTCTCATGTAAACGTCAACGGCCATGACGACGACGACCGGCATAGAGATACCCGACCGCGAGACCAGCCAGTCCCGCCTCGACCGTCTAGCGGCGGGCACACTGGGGCATCGTCCCTCTCAGGCCTACACGGTTGCCGACCGTATCGAGGAACGCGCCTGTGACTCGGGCGACAAGCCCTTCGTTCTGTTCGATGAACGGTCGGTCGGTTATGCCGAACTCGACCGCCAGGCCAACCGAGTGGCCCGGCTTTTACACGAGCGTGTGGGGCTTGTCCGTGGCGACGTCGCCGGCCTGATGATGGAGAACCGCCCCGAATACGTCGCGGCATGGGCCGGTATGGCCAAGCTCGGAGTTACTGCGGCGCTCATCAACAGCAATTTGAGCGGCAGAGCTCTCGAGCACGCGCTGGCGGCCAGCGGGTCTCGCACGCTCCTGGCCGGAAGCGAGTGCACCGCCAGGCTTGCCAGCCTTTCCACCGAGGACCTGACAACCGTCGAGGTCGGTGACGCGGGCAACTGGGGGCCGGCCTTCGACGGCCTGAGTGACGAAGGCGTGCCGTCCGAGTGGCGCCAAGGCCTGGTCGCCGGTGACGACCTCTTCCATGTGTTCACCTCGGGTACGACCGGGCTTCCCAAGGCTGCACGTCTGAGCCACATGCGTTTTCTCGGCGTGGGTGACGGAATGTCGGAGATTGCCGGTTACGGCCCCGACGACGTCATCGCCTGCGTTCTGCCCCTCTACCACGGCGCGGCGGGAATGGTGGTGGTATCGTCTGCGCTGGCCCAGGGCGCGGCTATCGCGCTCAGGAGCCGGTTCAGCGCTTCGGCCTTCTGGGACGACGCACGGCGCTACGGCGTGACCGGTTGCCAGTACATAGGCGAGATTTGTCGTTACTTACTCAACCAGCCGCCGCGGGACAACGACCGCGAGCACACGGTGCGTGTCATGATGGGCGCCGGTCTTGCCCCGGACCTCTGGGCTCCCTTCAAGGAACGCTTCGGTATCGAACGCATCATCGAGGGGTGGAGCTCGACCGAGGCCAACACCAGCCTGATAAACCTCGACGGGGTGCCCGGCGCTTGCGGGCGCATCCCTTTCCCCGACCGGCACAACGGACGGCTGGTTCGCTACGACGTAGAGGGCGAGCTTTACCCGCGGTCCGAGGACAACTACCTGGTCGAGTGCGGCCCCGGGGAGGCCGGCGAGTTTATCGGCCGCATCCTCGACCTCGGCGATTCCGGGGCAGGACGTTTCGAGGGCTACACCTCGGACGAGGATACGGAAGCAAAGATATTGCGGAACGTGTTCGAACAGGGTGACGCCTGGTATCGCTCGGGCGACCTGCTGCTGCGCGACGAGAACGATTATTACTATTTCGTCGATCGTATTGGCGACACCTTCAGGTGGAAGAGCGAGAACGTCTCGACCCAAGAGGTGGCCGAAGCTTTGGCCGGTTTCCCGGGGCTCCTCATCGCCAACGTTTACGGGGTCAAGGTTCCAGGCAACGAGGGCAGGGCGGGGATGGCCGCGCTCGTGCTCGCCGACCCCGCCATCTTCGACGGCGCCGCGTTCTACCGCCACGCCAGGGCCCGGCTGCCGGATTACGCCGTGCCCATGTTCATCCGGCTCAGCGAAGAGCCCGACATGACCACGACCTTCAAGCTTCGCAAGATTGAGTTGGTGCGCCAGGGCTATGACAGCGCGCTTGTGGATGACCCGCTGTTCGTGCGCGACGATGACTCAGCCGCGTATGTGCCAGTTGGCGCCGAAGGTTCTTAGCGCCGGTCAGCCCCGGCCGGGGGTCAGAAAGAGCGAGGCCGCGCGTTCGACCTCGGCAACGACCTCGTTCTCATCGAACAAGCCACCCATCCAGCCGACCAGTGACGAGAACCACACCTGCTGGAGGACCAAGGCCGGGTCGAGGTCGGCGGCCTCTTCGGCCTCGATATCGCCAGCCAGTGTGCGCCCGCGAATTGCGGCAAGGGCCATCCTGGTGGACAGGTCGTGAAAGCCCATCAGCTTCTCGGTCGGTGCGGGTTCGCCGGAGGCGGCCGAACGTAAGACCGCACGCGCAAGCTTGGGACGGCGGCACAAGGTGGCGGTGGCCGTGCGGAAGTAGGTGACAACGCGCTGGTGAGCGCTATCACCTTCAATCGGCGAGGCCTTCATTTGCTCGACCAGCTCCTCGATTTCACTCTCGAGCGCAGCCACGAGTAGGTCTTCCTTGCTGGCGAAGTGCCGGTAAAGGGTGCCCAGGGCGACCTCGGCACGGGCCGCGACCTCGCGCAGGCGCACGGCCTCGAAGCCGCCCTGTTCAGCCAGTTCTACGGCCGTCTCCACTATACGCCGGGCGCGCGGGTTCACAGACATCGATTCAACCACGTTCATCGACTGTGTTCTAAGCGACCGGCCGTACTTGAACGCCACCCGTGCCCCGGCTATCCGGGCCGGGTGGTGACCGAGGCCAACGGCTGTTTCGGCTGCGGAGCGGACAACCCGGCCGGTCTCAAGCTGTCGTTCTCCAAGCAGGAGGACCGGGTCGAGGCCACCGTCGTGTTCGGGGTCGATCACGCCGGCTGGGCCGATATCGTGCACGGCGGAATCGTTGCGGCTGCGCTCGATGAGGCCATGGGCTGGGCCATGAGTCTCTTGGTGGGCAAGAACGGGGTGACCAGCAGTCTCAACGTTCGCTATCGACGGCCGGTCTATATTGACCACCCGCTTCTTCTGAGCGCACGGGTCAAGGACTCCAGCGATGAGCGGGTCACCATAGAAGCTAGCGTTGCCGACCAACGCGGCCGCGAGTTGGCCACCGCCGTGGGCCAGTGGGTGCCGGTGCGCGACGACCGCGCGGTGGCCAGCCGGCCCTAAGAGCCGATGGCGACCGAGCCTGCCAAGGTCGTATTGCTACTCGGGGATGCCGAGTTGGTACTGCCGGCCGCGCGTAAGATCATCGACCAGATAGTTGCGCCGGCAAACCAGGCCACCGATTTGGAGATTCTCCGTGCTACCGAGTTCGATGAGGCCGAGGCGGTCGTTGGGCGGCTAGCCGCGGCTTGTTCCCAGGTCGGGATGTTCAACCCCCAGCGCTGCGTGTGGCTGCGCGACCTCACTCCGGCCGCTACAGAGGCGGTAGTGGAACTTTTCGAGGACCCGGCATTTTCGGGGGCATCGGTCGTAATCACCGCGGCCTCTCTCGACAAGCGAACGCGAGCCTCCAAGCAACTATTGGCCTTGGCCGAACTCCACGACCTTTCGGTAGCGTCCGGCCACCAGGGCCGTCTCGACGGTACCCGGCTCGAAGAACTGGTGTCGGGCCGTGTAACGGCTAACGGGTTGCCACGGCCGGACGCCCAGACGCTCCGCGCCATAACGGCCAGGGCGGGAGCCCAGATAGGGGAGCTGCTTACCGAGGTCGACCGGCTCTGCCTGCTTGCCGAGGTCGAGCACGGCTTGAGCGCGCAGACAGTGGCGACCCACATGCGCGACCAGGCCGGTGCGTGGATCTTCGACCTCACCGACGCAATCAGCGAACGGCGTCTGGCCGATGCCGAAGGTCTCATCGAGCGATTGCTTGGCGCCGGCGAGGCCGCCCCGCGTATCGTCGGCCTGGTCTCGAACCAACTCGGGGACTTGTGCGCGGCATCGGCAGCCCTAGATGACCTGGGCCGTCCGCGCCTGGAAAAAAGCATCTCGGGTTTCTCGTCCGGAACCTACAAGCGCCTCCCCGGTCTCCTACAAGGACGCTGGAAACGGCCGGCAAGGGCCTACTACCTGATGCACGGCGCTGCCCGTTTCACGACTGCGGAACTCGTCGGTCTCAACCGAAAGTTGCTCGACGTCGATGTCGCCCTCAAGAGCACGCGGTTAGAGCCCCTGCATCTCTTCTCACGATTCCTGGCCCAGGCCTGTCGCCAGGGCCGCCGCCAATCTTGAACACTGACCACCCTGTGCTACGCTGGAGGTTGGGGACAGCCCTGCACTACGGATGGAACCAGCCATCTTCGGACTTGACGGCCACCCTTTCGAAACCGAGTACCTACGCCCGGACGACACAGTGCTGTTCGAGGCCCAGGCAGCGCTCGTGGCCGAGTTGCGCGCAGGGCTCAAGACCCCGCAAGGTATTATCGTCCTGGTGGGCGAGTCCGGGGTCGGCAAGTCCGCCCTCATGGCCGGCCTTGTCGAACGGCTCGGCGACAACACCCGGTGCGCCTACCTTCCCGAGGCCGGGCCCGGCTTGCGAGGCATCCTGGCCGAGGCGCTCGAGCAGTTGTCTGCGGCCAACGGCCAGAGCGCGGGCAAGGGCAACGACACGCATCTTTCGGGCGCGCTTCGCGATGCGGCCAAGGCCAATGCGGCAAAAGGCAAGAACACACTGGTCGTCATCGATGGCGCCCACGAGCTTCCGGCCAAGACCATAGAGCGGTTCGCCCGGGTCTTTCCGAAGGATCCGGCCGAGCCCTCAAAATTGCACCTGGTGCTGGTCGGGAGGAACGACCTTCTCGACCGCCTGAACGCGGCGGGCGATCGCAGTGTCCTCCGTTATCTGGTCCAGGTGTGCCGGATGGACGGCATCGGGCCGGAGGACAGCTTTCGTTACATCGCCGAACGGATAAACCGGGCCGGCGGGACCGTCGAGAAGGTGTTCAGCCAGGAGGTGCTCGGCACTATCGTGCGCGAGGCCGCCGGCCTTCCATTGCAGATAAATATCCTGTGCCGTGCCGCGCTCGAGAACGCCGCCCGGGCCGGCTCCAGGAAGGTTTCAGCAGATGCGCTCGGACCTTCGGGTGACGCCGGGTCCGGCGACAACCCGGGCGCACCCGAAGCTGCAGACTCCAGCCAGGCCAGGCCGCCAGCGGCCGCCAATCGTACGAGAATGGGTGTCTGGGCCGCCGGCCTGCTGGCGTTGGTCATTGGGTTCGCCGCGGCGCTGAGCACCGGTGACAAGGACGACCAGCAGGGGGCCACTGACGGCAACGCGGCCCTTCCGCTGGCGGTAGTAGTCGGAGAGGAGCACGGCACCAACCCGCCGGCCAACCCACCGAAGATTGCCAAACTCGCGCTGGTCCGAGCGCCAACTGGCCCGGTAAAACCGGCAGCGGTGAAAAAGCCGGTCCCGCCCCCCAAGCCCATTGCCAAGGCACCCAAGCCCGCCGCCAAGCCGGCCGCTCCCAAGGCGCCCGCTCGGTCCGTGACCGCGCCTCCGGCCAAAAAACCCGGTGGCCGGGTCGTGGCAAGCGGCAAGTTGCCGGTGAAGGCACTCCCCAGCGTCATCGATGACGTTAAGAAAAAAGCTCCTCCGGCCTTTTCCGTCCAGGTTGGCGCCTTTCGCACGCCAGCCAACGCCGAGGAGGTGGTCGCGCGTCTGGCCAAGCGCGGGTTTAAGGGCGCTCAGGTCGTCAAGGGAGCGGGGTCGGTCTATCGCGTGATGAGCGGTGGTTTCGCGACGGCCCAAACGGCACGTGGGCACGCCAAAGCGCTCGCCGCCAAAGGGTTCTCGACCTACGTAAAGAAGATGACCCGCTAGCTTCCAGCCGCTGCCAGCTTTCCGGCCAACTCCGACCACCAGTCTTCTTCTGCCGCGTCACGCCCGCAGTAGAGTGTGATACGATCCAAAAGACCGTCGTACTTTTCGACGAGTTTACCGGCGATTTCGCTGCGTGCACCGGTGACCGCCATCTGGTCGAGCATGTCGTCGCTTATCAACCCGGCCATATCCTCCCACTTGCCCGCCTTCGACAGTTCGGTCAGCTGCGGGCCGAGGTCCTCCCAGCCGTGTACCGCCAAAATGCTCTTGTAGGCCGGGGTCGAAGCATAGAATGCAATTTGTTGTTTGGTCATTGCGGCCCAACGCTCTTGCTCTTCGTCGTTATCGGCGAACACGACGAAACACCCGCTCACGTATTTCAACTCGGCTGGGTCGCGGTCCGAGCGCGCCGCGCCCTCGGCCACCAAGGGGCGGACGACCTCGTTTAAGTATTTCACGGTGTGGATGGGGTGGACGTGAAAGCCGTCACACAGTTCACCGGCCAAGCGGCACATGTAGGGATTGACGCCGGCTATGTAGACCGGCACGGAACCGTGCTCTTGGGGCCCGGGGTCGAAGAACGGGGTCATCAGGGTGAACCGGTAGAACTCGCCCTCGTAACGCAACCGTCCGCCGTTCTGCCACACATCCCAGATTGTGCGGAGCGAAAGCACCAGGTCGCGCAGGCGCGGACCCGGGCGGTCCCAGGCAACGCTGAACCGTTTCTCATTGTGGGCCTTGATCTGTGTTCCCAGGCCGAGGATGAAACGGCCCTTGCTGTATCGCTGCAGGTCCCACGCGGTATAGGCCGTGGTCATCGGACTTCGGGTGAACGCCAGGGCGATACCCGTGAGCAGTTCGACCCGTTCGCTGTGTTCGGCGGCTACCATGAGCGGCAGATAGGGCTCGTGGGAAGCCTCGGCCGTCATCAATCCGGCAAAGCCGAGTTCCTCTGCGCGCTTGGCCGAACGTGCCATCGAAGAGGGCGACAAGCCCTCGACTGCGGTGTCCAACTTAATCATAGGGCCCGGGAACCGACACCATGCGCTTTGTTGTGACAAGGGCCATGGCCCCTGCGTTGTCCGTCGTGCCCGCTTGTACGCTTCGGTCCAGGCTTGTGCACGGCGCCCGCGGCCCCCGGAGGCCCGCCTGGATATCAGGCTTGGCACGGGGCTTGCCTGACAAGGGGGCATGGTAATAGACAATGACAGTTTCACCCAACTAGCGGTTCACATACGGCGCGCATCCGATGGTCTCCTGTCGGCGGCCAAGGAAATGGCCGAGTTCAACGAGAGCGACCGCGAACCGGAGCTGGCCAGCACCGTAGATGCGTTGCTGGTCATGAACCACGAGTTTGTCGTGCTCGAGCGGTTGTTACGCGCCATCTGGGACGCCAATCGCTCAGAGGCGGGCACGGCCCACTAGAGCTCCGGCACCGACAGAACTCGCCTAGCCGGACGGGCTCGGTTACAAACTAGCCATGGCCACGACCTCCGGACACGACCGCGTTGCGCTCGTCACGGCGCTCGCCATGATGGCGCAGGCCATAGCGGTGCTAAGCTGTGGCCCGCACCCGGAACAAGCGCCGGTCACCATCGCACTCTCGGCCGGGGCGGGCATATTTGGGGCAGCCTTCTTCCTTTCCTGGGCCGCGGAAGCGGTACAGGTCGATGTTCCGGCCTCGCTGTCCTTCGCCTTTCTTGCATTCGTAGCCGTGCTTCCCGAATACGCGGTCGATCTGTACTTTGCCTGGCAGGCAGGCCAGGACCCGGTCTACACACAGTACGCCATGGCCAACATGACCGGAGCCAACCGTATCCTCATCGGAATCGGGTGGCCCTTGGTGCTTCTGGCCTACGCGGGGCGTTCGCGCCGGTCCGCGATCGAACTCAGCGCCGGCCAGCGGACCGAGCTCCGCTTCCTGCTTCTGGCCACGCTCTACTGCTTCATCGTGCCCTTAAAGGGCAGCCTCGGGCTTATCGATTCGGGGGTCCTCATCTTGATCTTTGTTGCCTATCTCCGTGCGGCGGCTGGCGGGGAACACGTAGAGCCCGAACTGGCCGGGCCTGCGGCAAGTGTGGCCCGGCTTCCGGAGCTGAAAAGACGACTGGCCATAGCCGCCATGTTCGCCGCCGCCGCCCTGACCATCGTGTGGGTCGCCGAGCCCTTTGCCGAGTCCTTGCTCGCGGTAGGGCGGGGCGCCGGAATCGACGAGTTCATCCTGATACAGTGGGTGGCCCCGCTGGCATCAGAGGCACCCGAGTTCATCATCGCCGTGCTCTTTGCCCTCCAACTCAAGGCCTCGGCTGGATTTGCGACGCTGCTTTCCTCGAAGGTCAATCAGTGGACCCTTCTGGTGGGCGCCTTACCGATCGCCTTTGCCGTCTCCTCCGGCGACTGGGCACCGATGGAGCTCGATGCACGCCAATCATCCGAAATTCTGTTGACCGGCGCCCAATCCCTGTTCGGCGTGGTGTTGTTGGCCCGGATGAGATTTACGCGCCCGGCCGCACTAACGCTGGCCGCGCTCTTCATCGTGCAGCTCTCGCTGCCCGACCCGGCCATACGTGCAGCCTTCGTATGGCTATACCTCGGTTCGGCTCTGGCCCTGGTCGTGGTCGATGGCGACCGCCGCAGAACCCTGGTCTCGCTGGTCACGGGGCAAACGAACTGAGCCGGCTTAAAACTCGCGGTCGATTAAGGCCGAGATAAGCAAGAGAAGAGCGCGCTGGTGTTCGGAGGGCTCCAGGCTTTCGACCACAGCCTCGGCCCTGGCCGCGTGCCCGGCGGCCAGTTCGCGGATGCGCCGGGGCAGGCCCGCGTCCTCTATTGCCCGCAGTGCCGCGGCAACCTCGGGCTGGCCGGGAGCGGTCTCGGTGAAGGCCGTCCGGACGGCGGCTAGCTCTAGTCCCCAGACCACCGGTAGCGAGGGATTGCCGTCTCGCAGGTCGGCACCTCGGTCCTTGCCGGTGCTTTCCTCCTCGCCGGTGACATCGAGCACGTCGTCGATCATCTGGAAAGCCAAGCCTATCTCCTGGCCGCAGACGGCCAACCGCTCGACATCGGTCGCGCTTTGGCCGGCCAAGTGACAGGCGATGCGCGCACCGGCCGAGAACAGGGATGCGGTCTTACGCGATATAATCTCTTCATAGTCCCGTTCGGTTACCGCCGGGTTGTGCCGGAAACGGCGCTGCAGCACCTCGCCCTCGGTCAACTGCACGCAGGCCTGGGCGGCCCAGGCCACCACCTGCTCTTCAAATCGGCCGCATATCTCGAAAGCCCGGCTGAAGAGGAAGTCGCCGGTGACCAGCGTATCGGGCATCCCGAAACGTTTTGGTGCCGAAGCCCGCCCCCGGCGTGTGTCGCTCGAATCGATGATGTCGTCGTGCAGCAAGGTCGCGCTGTGTATCAGTTCGAGAGCAACCGAAAGATCGACCACGTCACGCGGGTCGCTTCCTCCGCAGGCCCGGAAGACTAGGAGCGCCACTGCGGGCCGCACACGCTTGCCGCCGGCCTCGATCAGGTAGTTGGCGATTTCGGTGATACGTGGCTCGCGAGAGAGGAGAACCTCATCGATACGTTCTTCGACCGCGGTCAACTCGGCCGTGACAGTCGACAATGCATTATCGACCGCGGCTGCCGTAGCGGTGGTGTTAGTTGCAGCGAACGGCTTTGTCATGGAACTGGGGTTAGCATGGCCGACGGGCTGGGAATATCCGCCCGTGCTTGCTCCTGTCAAGCTTTACTCGTTGTAAGTGCTGTGGCACGCTCCGCGCTGCCTGGCCAAACTAGGGCCGCGACACCATGGCAACCATAATCACCGAAGAGTGCATCAACTGCGGTGCTTGCGAGCCCGAATGCCCCAACACCGCTATTTACGAGGGCGGTATCGAGTGGGAAAAGGACGGCGAGCAGCACGCTGCGGTCAGTGACGAACTCTACTATATAGTTCCGGAAAAATGCACCGAGTGCGTAGGCTTCTTCGACCAGGAGCAGTGCGCGGCCGTGTGTCCGGTCGATTGCTGCGTGCCCGACCCCAAACACCCCGAGACCGAGGAACTTTTACTCGATAGGGCCCGGGTTATGCACCCCGACAAAGAGGTGCCCTCACTTGACGAACTCTCGTCGGCCACTTCTCGCTTTCGCGACTGACCCTGTTCGCTCCCTCACGCCATGACGGCCAGGGGCAAGCGCTATCTTCAAATAGGGGTGGGCTTTGGCCTATCGGGGCTCTTTCTTTATCTGGCGCTCGAAGGTGAGGACTGGAGCGGCCTGTCGCGCGAATTGGCCGTCACCCGAACGGTCTGGCTACTGCCAATGGTCGCCGTCGGGCTTTACTCCGTGGTGATCCGGGCCCAGCGCTGGAGGCTTTTGCTCGAATACGCCGGTGCCCGGCGTCCGGAGTTCGAACCGATCTTCTCGGCCACCGCCATCGGTTTCATGGCCAACATGCTGTTGCCGCTCAGGATAGGCGAGGTCGTGCGGCCTTATCTGCTCAGCCGGCGTACAGAGATACCCTTCAGCACGGCACTGGCCACCGTATTGCTCGAACGCGTCCTGGACCTCTTCGTACTGTTCCTGTTCGCGTCATGGGTCGTGGTCAACAGCGATGTTCCTCCGATCGTCCGCTCCCTGACCACCGTTGCGGGCCTGGTCGTCCTAGTGACGGCAACCGTACTTGCGGTCCTCCATGGTGCCCGTGACCGCCTTGTGCCCGTTCTCGACCGCTTGTGGTCCCGTCTGCCCGGACGTCTTGGCGAGCGCATTGCCGCGATCGAACACGACTTCCTCGATGGCGTCGCCCTCATCTCTTCACCCTCAGCGTTGATTCGCTCGCTGGTTTGGTCGCTGTGGTTGTGGATCGTTATCGCGCTCTGTTTCTCCTTCGGGTTGGAAGCCTCGGGGCTGACCGTGCCCTTCCTCCCGGGCGGGGTGACCTTGGTGACCATCGTCGCTATGGCCGTGTCGGTGCCGTCGGCCCCGGCCTTCGTGGGCCAATTCCAGTGGGGCTGTAAGCTTGCGCTCGAACACATCTACGCCATCGACAGCACTCGGGCGCTGAGCTACTCGATAGTCACCCATTTGACGCAGGCCGCCACGCAGATCGGCCTCGGGCTTGTCTACCTGCTACGGGAAGGGTTAAGCTTCTCGGATCTGCGCGGGCTGGAGACCCGCGCATCCGACGGCGAATAAACGGTTATGGGCGCTCTGGACGGCAAACGAGTACTGCTCTGCGTGGGAGGCGGAATCGCGGCCTACAAGAGCGCCGAGCTGGTGCGCCAGTTCATCGCGGCCGGGGCCAGCGTACAGGTCGCCATGACCAAGGCCGCGCTCGAGTTCATATCACCGCTGACCCTGCAGACCCTTTCCAAACAGCGCGTTGCCACCGACATCTTGAGCGTTTCCGACGATGCCGAGATCGGCCATATCCGTATCGGCGATGAGGCCGACGCGGTGATTGTCGCACCGGCCACCGCCGGCCTAATCTCCCGGATGGCCTCGGGCATGGCCGATGATGTCGTGACCGCCGCTCTGCTGGTCACCACCGCGCCCGTCGTTGTGGCCCCGGCCATGAACACCAACATGCTCGAGCACCCGGCCGTCCGTGAGAACCTCGACCGTCTGGCGGGGTTTGGGCATCGCATCGTCGCGCCCGACAGCGGAGAGCTGGCCTGCGGTTACGAGGGGCCCGGAAGGTTGCCCGACCCTCGGGTCCTCGTCGAAGAGACCGTGGCTGCACTTTCCGACCGTGACCTTGCCGGGTTCCGGGTGCTGGTCTCGGCCGGACCGACGCGCGAACCACTCGACCCGGTTCGCTTCATCTCCAACCGGTCTAGCGGCCGCATGGGATATGCCGTGGCCGAGGCCGCCCACCGGCGCGGGGCCGAGGTGACCTTGGTGTCGGGACCGGTCGCACTCGCCCCGCCGCGTGGCTGCAGGGTCATCCATGTGGAAACGGCCGCCGAAATGAACGAGGCCATGCGCGCCCACGTGGTCGCTTCCGACCTTGTCGTCATGGTCGCGGCTGTGGCCGACTACCGCATGGCCGAGGTCTCACCGTCGAAAATCAAAAAACACGACGGAGGGCTGGAACTGGCTCTCGAACGCACAGAAGACATCCTCACGGGAATCTCCCGTGCGCGGGGCCGGCGGGTGATCGTCGGTTTTGCGGCAGAGACCGAGGACCTCATCGAAAATGCGGTCTCCAAGCTCACCCGCAAAGGGCTTGATTTGATAGTCGCCAACGATGTGACCGAAGAGGGAAGCGGCTTCGACACCGAAACCAACTCGGCCGTGCTCATCGACGCTAGCGGCACCCAAGAGCGTACCGGGCTTATAGCCAAGACCGAGCTTGCCGAACTCATACTCGACCGCAGCACCGGGCTGTTGACCGAGCGCGGCCTGGCCGCTTCAAACGGCCTGCGATAGTTCGTCGAGATTGGGAAGAAGTTCGCGCGCCATGTCGCGTGCGGCACCCGACTGTAGACGCCGTTCACGCTTGAGCGTGCGCAACCGGCGGCGAAGCGCAATGGCACGACGGAGCACGTCCTTCCCTGTGGGGTCCTCGAGCTGGGTAAAAGAGTTCCGCCCCTGCCCGAGCAGGTCCAAGGCGCAGCGCAGGCAGGCCTCGTTATAGCGGTCCACCGTGTGGCGGCTGAGCGGCAACCGCGAACGCCCGGCAAGGTTCTTGACCAGCAACTGCCACCGTTCGAGCTTGCTGACCGCCATCAACGAATCGAAGATTCGCTTGTTGGTCTTAAAGGAGAACAGCGTGTCTTCAACAATCTCTTCGACCAGCGTGTCACAATCGCCGTAGTCGCTCGACAACACCTCGCGCACCAGCTGCCAGTGGCGCCTGCGTTGCACCGAATCGGCCCGCGCCTCCCAATAGGCATGCCCGAGCGTACGCTTGTCGAAGCTTCGCAAGAGATTGGCCGGGACAAAATGGTTATGCGAGATGATGTCGGCGGCAAGATGGGTCATGTAGCCCCACGCGAATGCCCGCTGCCCGTCGGTGCGGGCGCGCTCGACGAAAGCCCAGGCCACGGTCCAGCGATGACAGTGGGTGGCGATGCTCTTTGCGTAGAATTTAGCCTGTATAATATCAGCCCCGACGCACCCGTACAGGTAACGGTCCTGGTGCGCGCCGAGCACTGCTTGTAGCCCTGCAGGTAGGCTGGTAATGTTCGCCAGCACCGACGAACCGTGGACCATGTGCGATACCGGACCCCACGCCCACGCCACATCGGGAACGGCCACGAGAGCCACGAGAACTACGATTGCGACAAGGGCGGTCAACGGGCCCGACCACGGCACGCTCTGTGAAGCGGTGCCCGGCGTGACGGTGAACCTATAGCGGTGCAGGCCAAGTCTCAACAGGGCGATGCGCTCAAAGTCGCGCGCGAATACCTAACCCGCGAACTCGACCTCGGAACCGACTTGGTCCCGGCACCGGCACAAGCCGCGGCAGGCTCCACAGGCCGTGCCCCGAAAGAACGCGTGGAACAGGAAGCCTCTTTGGTGGAACCCGGCATAAGGGAGGCGACGACCCTGACCGCGCTCACCGAGGTCCTGGGCGATTGTCAGCGCTGCAAGCTCCATCAGGGTCGCACCAATATCGTGTTCGGCGCCGGCAACGCTTCGGCCGAGCTGATGTTCGTCGGTGAAGGCCCGGGTGAGGACGAGGACCGCCAGGGCATCCCGTTCGTCGGCCGGGCAGGCAAGTTGCTAACCGACATCATCACCAAGGGAATGGGGCTGACCCGCGAGGACGTATACATCGCCAACGTGGTCAAGTGCCGGCCTCCGGGCAATCGCAACCCCGAGCCCGACGAGATAGTGGCCTGCCAGCCCTTCCTTCATCGCCAGGTGGCCATCATACGGCCGCGCGTAATCGTGAGCCTCGGGGCCTTTGCCACCCAAGTGTTGCTCGGCACCCGGGTGCCGATATCGAAAGTGCGGGGCAGCTGGCACGACTACGGCGGCGTACCGGTGATGCCGACCTTCCACCCGGCCTACCTACTCAGAAACCCGGGCGGCAAGCGCGAGGTGTGGCAGGACATACAGACCGTGATGGAACGGCTCGGGCTTGGGCCGGCAAAGAGCGGGCGGGGCGGTTCGTGAACTCTCGTAACTTGCCGGGCCTTGTGTTGGCCGCGCTCTGGCTAGCGTTGCTGTCCGGTACTTGGAGCCTGGCCGCCCCGCCCGTCCATCGTATCAGCATCAATGGTCCCATCAGCCCGGCAGTGGCCGATTATCTCGACTCGGCCATCAAGGGGGCGGAGAGCGCGGGTGCACTGGCGCTCATTGTCGAGCTCGACACCCCCGGGGGCCTGCTCAACTCGACCAAGACCATCGTCAAATCCATCCTCGCCTCCGAGGTCCCCGTGATTGTCTACGTCGCGCCCGGCGGGGCCGGAGCAACCTCCGCCGGTGTCTTCATCACCATGGCCGCCCATGTGGCCGCGATGGCACCGGGAACCAACATAGGGGCCGCCCACCCGGTGTCGGGTCAGGGCGGTGACATCCAAAGTGACATGCGGACCAAGGTCGAAAACTACGCCGCATCCTTCGTCGAATCGATAGCCGAGCGGCGCGGCCGCAACGGCGAGTGGGCCGAACAGGCCGTCCGCGAGAGCGTCTCCATCACCGAGCAGGAGGCCTTGGAAAAGAACGTGGTCGACCTGGTGGCGTCCGATATCGATCAGCTGTTGCGCCTTGCCCACGGCCGCGAAATCGAACTCAACGGCCGGACGGTCACGCTGGACCTCGAGGGGGCAAGCGCGGGTTCGGTATCGGACGTGGAGCGGACATTACGTCAAAGGGTTTTGGAACTGGTCGCCGACCCCAACATCGCCTACCTGTTTATGATGGCCGGCATGCTCGGCCTATACATGGAGTTCTCCAACCCCGGCGCGGTCTTTCCCGGCGTGGTCGGTGCCATCTGCCTGCTGCTGGCGCTACTGGCCGGACAGGTGCTGCCAATCAACTCGATCGGGGTACTGCTCATCTTGCTGGGCATGGCGTTTCTCCTCGGGGAAATGCTGATGCCGAGCTTCGGTGTGCTCGGGATGGGCGGCATCGTGGCCTTGACCCTCGGTTCGCTTTTCCTGTACACGCCCGAATCCGGGCTGTCCGTTGACATTGGCTACCTGGTCGTCACCATAACCATGTTTACGGTTGCCGTGGTGGCGATATTGGGATTGCTCGTACGCGACCGTGGCCGCCAGGCGCGCACCGGCACCGAAGGCCTGCTGGGCGCCACCGGCACGGCCGTCACGAAGGTCGGCGCGAACGGGAAGGTCAAGGTCAGCGGCGAACTGTGGAACGCGAGCAGCCGCCAAGAGATAGCCGAAGGACGGAAAGTGCGGGTCGAGGCCGTCGTCGGGCTCGAACTCGAGGTCAAAGAAGAAAGGGAGTGAACTAATGTTGGTAATATACGTACTCGCCGCAGTTGCTGCCGCCCTGATAAGCGGCCTTAAAATCATGAAGGAATACGAGCGTGCCGTCGTGCTCCGCTTGGGGCGACTGGTGAAGCATCGCGGCCCCGGGATTATCTATGTCATACCGGGCATCGAACGGATGGTGCGTATCGACATGCGGACCATCGCCATGGACGTCCCCAGCCAGGATGTAATCACCGGCGACAATGTCACGATGAAGGTCAACGCGGTCCTCTATTTCCGTGTGATCGACCCCAGCAAGGCCGTCGTCGAGGTGGAAAACTATCTCTATGCCACCTCGCAACTGGCCCAGACGACGCTGCGCAGCGTGTGCGGCCAGGTAGACCTCGACGACCTGCTTTCTGACCGAGAGCGTATAAACCTCCAAATACAGACAATACTCGACGAGCAAACCGACCCCTGGGGCATCAAGGTCGTCTCGGTGGAGGTCAAGCACATCGACCTGCCCCAAGAGATGCAACGCGCGATGGCCAAGCAGGCCGAGGCCGAGCGTGAGCGGCGTGCCAAGGTGATTAACGCAGAAGGCGAGTTGCAGGCCTCGTCAAAATTGACCGAGGCGGCCGAACGTCTGTCCACCCAGCCAGTGTCGATCCAACTGCGCTTCTTGCAGACGCTCACCGAGATTGCCTCGGAGCACAACTCGACGGTCGTACTGCCCGTGCCCATCGACCTGATTAGTTTGCTGACCAGCAAACTCACCGGCGGAAAGGAGTGATGGCGCGGGCCGGCCGACGTGTGCCCGCCGCCCTTCGATTACTCGCTCCCTCGTGAACTGATAGCTCAGGAGCCCGCGCCCGAGCGCGAACAGGCTCGCCTCATGGTGGTCCGCCGTCGTGGACAGCCCGGCATCTCCCACCACCGGGTATCCGAGCTGCCCGACCTTCTCGGTGCTGGTGACCTGCTAGTTGCCAACGATAGTGCGGTCGTACCGGCGCGCATCCGGGGGCGGCGCGAGACCGGGGGGAGGGTGGAGTTGCTCGTAATTCCCAACGGTCCGGGTCCAACCGAGTGTCTGCTGCGCTCGAGCAAGGGCGTCAGGGCGGGAGAGAGGCTGTCGCTTTCGGGCGGCATGAGCGTTGTGGTCGACAGCGCCGCCAACGGACGCTGCCACCTGGCGCTCGGGGGTAAAGAACTACTCGAACTTTTGGCCAAGCATGGCGAGGTGCCGTTACCCCCCTACATTGACCGCCCGCCGGTCCGGTCGGACCGTGACCGGTATCAGACGGTCTATGCCAAACGCGCGGGCTCTGTGGCCGCGCCCACGGCCGGGCTCCATCTCACCCACGACCTCATCGCCAGGCTGGATGCTGCAGGCATCGGGTTCTCGACGCTGACCCTGGCCGTTGGTCCGGGCACATTCACGCCCCTCCGGCCCGGCCAAACCTCAATGGAAGCCGAGCGCTGCGAGGTCACGCCGGCTCTGGCGGATGTGGTCAATCGGCAGCACGCCGCGGGCGGCCGATTGGTGGCCGTGGGCACGACAAGCGTACGTACGCTCGAGACCGCGGTCGGACCCGACGGAACCCTGACCGCGTTTGCCGGCCACACCGACCTGTTCATTCGGCCCGGCCACCGGTTCAGCGCGGTGGACGCGCTGCTCACCAATTTCCACCTTCCCGGCACCACGTTGCTCGGCCTGGTCGCCGCCCTTGCCGGAACCGAACTGACCGAGGCCGCCTACCGGGAAGCCGTTGACGAGCGCTATCGCTTCTACAGTTACGGCGACGCGATGCTTGTCCTGTGAGCGCTCTCAGCTTCGAGCTTGACAGCTTGGGAACGTCCAAGGGCGGCGGCCGTGCACGGACCGGACTGGTCACCACCGGACATGGAGCCTTCGAAACGCCCGCCTTCATGCCTGTCGGAACATACGGCGCGGTACGCGGGCTCACCCCGGCCCAATTGGCCGATACCGGCGCGGCGATAGTGCTGGCCAACGCCTATCATCTGTCCTTGCGGCCCGGGGTGGAGACCATAGGCGAACTTGGCGGCATCCATCGTTTCATGTCCTGGCCGGGGCCCATCCTGACCGACAGCGGCGGCTTTCAGCTCTTCAGCCTGTCGGCCGAACTCGAGGTCAACGAACAGGGCGCCGTTGCCCGCTCGGAACTCGACGGCCAGCGCATGGAAATAACGCCCGAATCGGCCCTTGTCGCACAACAGGTCTTGGGCGTGGACATCGCGATGGCCTTTGATGTCTTCACCGGTCGGCCCGGAGACCGCGACGAGGCCGCGGCGACCTCTGCCCGAACGCTCAGGTGGGCGGTACGGACCAAGGTGGAGCGCGACAAGGGCGAGCACCCGGCAACAGCCGTGTTCGGCATCATGCAGGGCGGGCTGTTCGAGGACCTCAGGCGCGAAAACGCCGGCGAACTAGCAACGATGGGTTTTGACGGCCATGCCGTCGGGGGCCTCTCCGTGGGCGAGGACCGCGACGACACGATGGCGGCCGCTGAAACCAGCGTGGCCTTCCTGCCCAAAGACCGCCCGCGCTACATGATGGGAATGGGTACTCCGTCCGACCTGGTCCGACTCGCCGGCTGGGGCTACGACATGTTCGACTGTGTTATGCCGACCCGTGGCGGCCGCAACGGCCTTCTGTTCACCAGCCACGGCAACCTCTCTATCCGCAATGCCCGGCACGCCCGGTCCCCGCTCCCGGTCGATGAAAGCTGTGGATGCTACTGCTGTGCGAACTTCTCGCGTGGCTACCTCCACCATCTCTCGAAACGCAAGGAGATGTTGGGAGCGTCGCTTGCTAGCTATCACAACCTAAGCTTCTATGGTCGGCTGATGCGGCAGATTCGGCAGGCCATTGCCGCCGGACGATACGAGGAGTTCCGCCGGGAGTTCCTCTCCAGCCAAGAGGGGGAGAACTGAAGATGACAGTGAACGAGGCGCTGGTGTTGGCCCAGTCCGGGCCGCCGGGGGGGCTACAGACCTTCTTCCCGTTAATCCTGATATTGGGCGTCTTCTATTTCCTTCTGATTCGTCCACAGATGAAGCGACAGAAAGAACACAAGGTACTTATCGCCGGCCTCAAACGAAACGACGCCGTCGTGACCACGGGTGGCTTGCACGGCCGGATAGTCGAGGTCGGCGAGGACACCGTCAATCTAGAGATTGCCGACAACGTGCGGGTCAAATACGACAAACAGCAAATCACGGCACTACAGGCCCCAGCCAGCAGTAATGCTCAGAAATCAGTAAAAGGAAGCTGACGCTTGGCCTCTAACCTCAGATGGCGCGCGGTCACCGTGGCCGTGGCCGTCCTTATGGCGGCTCTGTTCCTGGTGCCTTCGGTGGTCGAACGGACACCGGGTTGGTTGCCCTCACAGGCGATACGGCTCGGTCTCGACCTACGTGGCGGCATTCACATGGTCCTCGAGGTTCAGGCCGACAAGGCCGTCGAGAACTCGGTGGACCTGTTGATGGAACAGATGAAGCGGGAACTGCGCGATGATGGGATAGCGACCCGTTCCTGGCAAAGGGTCGGCCTCGACACCATGGCCTTCGACCTGGTCAGCCGTTCGCGCGCCGGGGACCTCGAAGAAATCGTCACCGAACGCTACCCGGCCCTCGAACAGCGGCCGAGCGACGGACGGAGGATGCGTTTTCGCTTGATCGAACCCGAGAAGGACAGCATCCGGCAATTGGCCATCGACCAGGCGCTCGAGACCATACGCAATCGCGTGGACGAGTTCGGCGTGGCCGAGCCGACCATCCAGCGAACCGGGACCAACGGGATACTCGTCCAGTTGCCGGGTGTCCAGGACCCCGAACGCGCAAAGGCCCTCATCGGCCGCACCGCCCAGCTCGAGTTCCATCTACTCGCCGAACGCGAAGGGCCCGGCAACATCACGCTGCCGGGTACCGAGGTCGATTCGTTCACGGGCCTGGAAAGCGAGAACAGCTATAACGTGGAGCCGACGGTCCTGATGAGTGGGGAGGTCATATCCGACGCCCGCCACCGTCCGGCCCAATACGGCGACCCGCCCTATATCTCAATCACGCTCAACTCGAGCGGAGCGCGCATATTCGAGCGTGTCACCCGCGACAACGTAGGCCGCCGGCTGGCCATCGTGCTCGACGGCCGGGTTCAGAGCGCCCCGGTGATACAAGAGCGCATTGGCGGTGGGCGTGCCGTCATAACCGGCAGCTTCACGCTCGACGAGGCCCGCGACCTAGCCATCGTGCTGCGCGCCGGCGCACTTCCCGCGCCCGTCACCATTGCCGAGGAAAGGACCGTCGGCCCGTCCTTGGGACGTGATTCGATAAGAAGCGGGACCAGGTCATTTCTCATAGGCGGCCTGTTCATAATTATCTTTATGCTCATCTACTACCGGCTCGCCGGCCTGGTCGCCGACATTGCGCTCGTAATCAACGTCGTGCTGTTGCTCGGGGTGCTCGCCGCCTTTCAGGCCACCCTTACGCTGCCCGGTATCGCCGGCATCGTTCTGACTCTGGGCATGGCCGTAGACGCCAACGTGCTCATTAACGAACGTACCCGCGAGGAGTTGCGCGGCGGCCAAACCGGACTTGCCGCCATAGAAGCAGGCTACAGCCGGGCTCTGCCTGCCATTTTGGATTCCAACGTGACCACCTTCCTGGCCGGACTCATTCTGTTTCAGTTCGGTTCGGGGCCGATAAAAGGCTTTGCCCTGACACTATGCATAGGAGTCGGCAGCACCATCTTTAGCGCAGTGTTCGCCGCCCGCGTTTTTCACGAGGCCATAGCGCTGGGCCGAAGCGGTCAGAGCGCCAGCATCTAGGAACATGCTAGAACTCGTACGGCCAGACATAGACATCGACTTCATTCGGTTACGCAAGACAGCCTTTGCGCTGTCGGCCGTCTTAATCGCCGTGGGCCTTGCTTCCCTTATCGCCAAAGGCGGGCCTGCCTACGGAATCGACTTCACCGGCGGCTTGATGTTGCACGTCGGAGTGGACCCCTCGGTCGGAATAGAGGAGGTGCGCGATTCGGTGGCCGGACTACAGAACATCGGTGCAATCTCAGTACAGGAGTTCGGCACCGAGCCGGGCGAGTACCTCCTGCGGGTGCCAGTCGGTGACGAAAAGGTCGGAGGCGGCCGGGCGGCGCTAATCAAGAACCAGCTACGGACCTCGTTCGCCGATGCCGGGTTCGAGGAAAAACGCACCGAAATAGTCGGCCCCCGTGTCGGCAAGGAGCTCAGGCGTCGCGGGATACTGTCGGTAATCTTCGCCACCTTGATGATGGGGGCCTATATTGCGATTCGCTTCGACCTTCGTTTCGGTATCGGGGCAGGCGCCGCGCTCGCGCACGATGTCCTCATTACCCTCGGGGCGCTTTCGTTGGCCTCCGTCGAGGTCAACCTCAGCGTGGTCGCAGCCCTGCTGACCGTTGTGGGTTATTCCGTCAACGACACGGTGGTGGTGTCCGACCGTATTCGCGAGAACATGAAGAGGCTCAAAAAGGGCGGGCTGGGCGACATTATCAACCGGAGCATCAACGAAACGCTCTCGCGCACCCTGCTGACGACCGGAACCTCCCTGATAGTCCTGCTGGTGCTGTTCTTTCTCGGGGGAGGGGTAATCCACGGTTTCGCGTTCACGCTGCTTATCGGACTTAGCGCCGGCACCTATTCCTCAATCTTTATCGCCAGTCCGGTGGTCGAGTACTGGAAGAGGCGATAAGAGGCGCTCGGTTTTCGGCGGGCCATCGCCCGTGCTATCCCGGTGGGCCGTCGGCCCGCTATCGTTATGAACAGCAGCCCGTTGCCCCAGCCCAGACCAGGCCTACCACATAGGAGCCGCCTCTATTCGGACCTGGCCGGTGTGTACGACCACGTCTTTAAGGGCGTGTTCTCCCGCCGTATTGCCTCGGTCATCCGGCAACTCGACATCCCTCCGGGTGCGCGTGTGCTCGAGGTGGGTGTCGGCACCGGCCTCTCGCTCGACGCCTATCCCGGGCACTGCGAGGTGACCGGCATCGACCTTTCCGGGCCCATGCTCGAACAGGCCCGTCGCAAGCTCGACCCGCACCGGCACTCCCACATCCAATTGCTCGAAATGGATGCCATGACCATGCAACTGCCGGCGGAGCATTTCGACTATGTGACCGCCTTTCACGTGGTCACGGTGGTTCCCGACCCCCAGCGCCTGGTGGCCGCCATGGCCCGGGCCTGCAAGGACGACGGGACTATCGTAATGATCAACCACTTCTCGAGCCCCCGGAAGGTGCTGCGCGGCATGGTCAATCTCGTTGACCCGTTGACGCGCAAACTGGGCTGGTCGACCCGCTTGAGCCTCACCGAACTGGTCGATGGACGCCTCGACCCCGAACGGGTCTACAAGACCTCGCCGTGGTCATTGTTCACGGTCGTCGAGGCACGAAAATCGGGCGGGTCAGTGGATGTCCGGACTCTCGTCGACGGGAATCAGGCCTAGCGCCGTAAGGCGGTGGCGGTCCCGCGCGCTGCCCGAGGCCAACCAGCGCCGGTAGAGCCTGAGCAGGGTCTCGTTGGAGGCAAACAGGTTCTGGTCGGAAACAGAGCCCAAGACCCGCGCGAAGTCCTCGAAACGCCGGCCCAAATCATCGTAAGTCTCGGCAAAGGCCTGGCCGGTGGGTTCGGTCGGCAACTCTATGCTGCTCAGGTCGAGGTATGCACGGCTACCAACTTCGAAAAAATAATCGGTCGCGGGAAGTCGCGCCTCGATGTTGTCTAAGAAGACTCCCGACATGAACAGCGAAGTATCGGCCACGTCCTTGAGCTTGCGGTAGCGGAGTTCGGGGTCGAGGTTGACCGCGCTCAGAAGCTCCACCCCGAGAACACGGGACAACTGTTCGGGGTCGGCGCGCAGGAACACGGAAAGGAGGCGAACCAGATAGAACTCGGTGAACTCGGAGACGTCCAGCGATTGGTCCTCGAGACCACCACAGACCATCTCACGGAAAAGTTCCTCCAGCCGCTCTTCGGCCAAGCTCGGACTGTTTTCCTGTTCAAACACGTCCACCTCCTCCAGTTAGACTCTAAACGCCCCGGGAGGGTTCAACAATACTGCCGGTTCGCCGCTGCTATTACGGCTGCGGAAGCGGCTGGCCGCCCCCTCCGAAGGGCCAAAAGAACGCCACCCCGCGTCCCAGTAACCTCCAAAATCCTCCGCTGCCTCCACCCACCAAGCGATCGGCGTTCTCATAGAGCGAGTCATCGTAGACCAGCCGTCCCAGCGAACCCTCGCCGGACCGAACCTGCTGGGTCACCTCGGCGACATTCGTAGCCGCACTGTCGAGGTTGGCCAGCGTACGGCCGAGCGCGCCATCGCCGTCCTCGACGCGGGCCAGCAGCGAGTCCAGGCGCGCGGCCGAAGAATCCAGGTTGGCCACCGCCCGGCCGACGTTCCCGGCAAACTGCTGGCCGAATTCCTGGTCGCTGACCAAACGGCCAACCAGACCCTCACCGTTGTTTATGTCGGTCAGGACCTGGCGTAGCAGCCCGGTGACCTCGATCGCATTGGTGACGATATCGCCGCTGCGCGAGACCAACCCCTCGTAATCGACCGGGTCGAGCGAACGTATCAGCCCGCCGGGCTCGACGGGCTCCTCGGCCAAAGAACCGGCGTTAAGCTCGATGTACTTGTCGCCGAGCAGGCCCAGTGTCTGTATCTTGCCCACTGTGTCCCGCCTGACCCTAGGCGACACACTGCTCGATACGGCAATCTTGACATCGACGTAATCATCGACCGGATCGGCGGAGAACCGCATTCGCACGACGGAACCGACCGAGACCCCGTTTAGGGCGACCGGCGCGCCTTCGAGAAGTCCGTTGGTACGAGAGAAGTGGAGCCGGTAGGGCGTACGCCCGCCCCAAAAACTCTGCTCGTTGCCGACCAAGAAAACGCCGCCGGCTATGACCACCAGCGCAACTACGGCCACAAGGCCGACTGAGAAGGTCCTTTGGTCGCCTCTACTCACCCATCTGGGGCGGAGTCGGCACCTCCTGACATGAACTCTCGTATGACCGGGTCCACGCTCCGCCGCATCTCCTCCGCCAACCCCGCAGCGCGGATTGAGCCATTATACAGAAAGGCGATCCGGTCCGCGACAAAGTCGGTGCTGGCAAGGTCGTGGGTGACCACCACCGAGGTCAACCCCAAGCGGGACTGCAAGGAGCGAATCAGCCGGTTTATCTGCTGGGCGGTCACCGGGTCCAACCCCGTAGTCGGCTCGTCGTAGAGCATTACTTCGGGATCGAGGGCGAGCGCGCGAGCAAGCGCGGCGCGCTTACGCATTCCCCCGCTCAGTTCGGAGGGCATGCGGCGTTCGGTGCCGGCCAGATCGACCAGTTCCAACAGGTGTTCGATGCGCGAATTGTCGTACTCAATCTGGTGATGCTCGAGGGGAAAGGCGACATTGCCGCCGACATCGAGAGAGTCGAACAGGGCGCCGCCCTGGAAAAGCATGCCCACGCGCCGCCGCATAGGAACCAATTCGCGCTCGTGAAGACTGCCTATCTCGGCGCCATCGAAGACCACACGACCGGCCTCGGGACGGAACAGTCCGTTGAGGTGCTTGAGGAGCACGCTCTTGCCGCTGCCCGAACGACCGAGGACCACTGTGGTCTCGGCCTTGCGTAACTCGAGGTCGACCCCATCGAGCACCTTGCCACCGGCAAACGAGCGCTCGAGTCCGTAACAGGCCAGGAGGGGTTCGTTCATAGGGCCAACATCAACTTGGTCAGAAAGAAATCACTTACGAGCACGGTAATAGACGCCATGACGACCGTGCGCGTGGTCGCTCGTCCGACCCCGTCCGCGCCACCGGAGGCGGCCAGCCCGTTGCGGCAGGCAATGCCGCCGATGATTATTGCAAAGAAAAACGCCTTGGTAAGGCTACGCAAAAGGTCGCCCATGGTCAGATATTGCAGGAGGCTGCGAAAGTAGAAGGCCGGCTGCACGCCCAATTCGACATAGGCGATAACGGCGGCGCCCAGAACTCCAATCAGGTCGGCAAGGGCGGTCAGCAACGGCAGCATGACCATAACCGCCAGCAAGCGCGGAACTACAAGGTGGCCGATGGGGTCGACCCCGAGCGCACGCAAAGCATCGACCTGCTCGGTGACCTTCATGGTGCCGAGCTCGGCAGCCATGCCGGCACCAACCCGTCCGCCAACCATCAGCGCGGTCAATACCGGACCAAGCTCGGTAATGATGGCCAACCCGACGATACGACCGACGAATATCTTGGCGCCGAACTGGGCCAGGAAGTAGCCAAGCTGTAAGGCCATGACCATGCCGGTGAACACGGCGGTCAGGTTAACTATCGACAGGGACCGAACGCCGACCTCGTGTAGCTGAGCGAGCACGGCAGAGCGCCGTGGCGGCGACAGGAAGGCCGCAGCCGCCGCGCGTGCGAGCAACAAGAAGAAGTCTCCGAGCGCGGTTATCCAAATGCGGCTGTGCACGGCATCAGCAGGGTACCACGCCGCTTGGCGGGAGGTCTATGTCGGGGGTGTTTTACGGGCTTGTCAGTCGCGGTCGTGCGTGGCGCTGGCGGCCCTGCCCGCAAGGCCCATCTCGTCGAAGCTGCCCGCGGACATTGGCAGCCCGGAAAGGTATGCCGCACGTGCAAGCAGGTGGGCGCCGACCGGGTTGGTTAGGAACACGAACACGACGACCAGCAGTTCGGCCATTGGGAACACTCCGCCCCGCCATGCCTCGAGCGCCGAGGCCAAGAGCAGGAGGGCCAGGCCCAGGGTCGTGGCTTTGGTCACCGCGTGCATCCGTGTGTAGAGGTCCGGGAGACGCAAAAGCCCCAGCCCCGCTATTGCCACCAAGCCGGCCCCGCTACCCATCGCCGCTACGGCCACCAGCTCAATCAATGGGACGTCCTCCCAGCAGATACCGGGCGAACAGCACCGTCGAGAAGAACGAGACCAGCCCTATCACCATTGCGGCGTCGAGCCGGTCGCGGGCCATATCGGTCATGCCGCTGACAAGTAGAATCGCTATTATGCAGCTCGCCAATAGGTCGGCGGCCAGCACGCGGTCGGGCAGCGATGGCCCCCTTACGATGCGGTACAGAGCCGCACCCATCGCCAAGGCCACCAAGACCGAACATGCGTTGGCCGCGGCGGCAATCATCGTTCGAGCCCGGCCAGGTGCCGGACCATGTGGCGGTCTATATCCGCACTGACCTTCTCGGGTCCTTCGGCGCCGAGCGAATGTACATACAAGCAGCTGCGGTCATCTGAGACGGCCACGGTCAGTGTCCCGGGAGTAAGGGTTATCATGTTGGCCAGGGCGGTGATGGCAAGGTCGCTCTCAAGCTCGACCGGAAGACGCAGGATGCCGGGGGCCAGTCGCAGCCGGGGACTGAGCACAACCCGGACCACAGCGATGTTGGCGCGAACCAGGGCGAGCAGAAAGGAAAGAAGGAGCCTGGCGGCCACGAGCAGCTTGGCCGGTCTCACAAGCGGCCCCCCAGAACGGCAGCGACATAAGCCTCGGTGTCCAGTAACTGGTGGGCGGCCAACTCGGCATACGGCATCGCCCAACCGGCGCCCAATCCGAGGATGACCCCGAGACCGACCAGGAGGAGCACCGAAGCGACGCGTGCGCCCTCGCCGCCGTCATGGGCATCGAGCCCGCGGGGGACACCCCAGAATACATAGCGGTAGACCTTCATCATGGAGAACAACGTGAGGAAGCTTACTACCACGCTGACCGACACGACGCCGTAGGCGCCCGCTTCGAGGCCGCCCTTTACCAGCATCAGTTTGGCGACAAAGCCGCTCAATGGAGGGACCCCTGCCAGCGACAGCCCGGCCACGACAAAGAGAGCGGTAAGAACGGGCGCCGTCTCGAGCACCCCGCCCAGCGAGGGCAGGAAGGTCGTCCCGCGTTTGCGCTCTACGACACCCGCGACCAGGAACAGGGCCGTCTTAACCATGATGTGATGGACGATGTAGAAGATGCCTCCGGCCAGGGCCAGGGGCGTAAAAATGGCCAGCCCCATAATCATGTAACCGACCTGGCTGATGATGTGATAGGACAGAATCCGCTTGAAGTCCCATTGTGACAACGCGCCGATGACGCCGAAGAACATTGTCGTCGCCGCCACGACGACCAACACGGGCAAGGTAAAGGGCGCCACTTCGGCAAAGACCAGCGTGACCATCCGGAACAGGGCATAGACACCCACCTTGGTCAGCAGTCCGCCGAAGAGCGCACTGACGACTGCCGGGGGGGCGAAGTAGGAGCGCGGAAGCCACATGTACAGTGGGAACACACCGGCCTTGACGCCGAACACCACCATGAACAGCAAGGCGACGGCCCCGCGCAGGGCCGGGGAACCGACATCGGCCAGACGCAGGTGCAAGTCGGCCATATTGAGGGTTCCGCATAGCGCGTAGACGACCGCAATCCCGACCAAGAAAAGCGCCGATGCCAACGCGTTGATCACTAGGTACTTGAACGTCTCCTGCAACTGATAAGGCCTGCCGCCAAGTGCCATGAGCCCGTACGAGGCCAACAGCAACACCTCAAACCACACAAAGAGATTGAACAGGTCACCGGTCAGGAACGCGCCGTTGGTGCCCATCAGCAGAAACTGAAACAGCGGGTAGAAGAAGTGTGTCTCGCGTTGTTTGTCCATCGAGAAACACGCAAACAACAGAGTGGCGGTCGACACCACCATGGTGACGGCGACCATGAGGGCACCCAACATGTCAACGGCGAACACGATGCCGAAGGGGGCCTTCCAACCACCGAAGGCAAGCACCTGTATGCCTTCTTCGGCGACAACCCGGACTAGGGCGAAGGCGGCCACAAGGCCCGCCAGGTTGGCCGTCATGGAGATGACGCGTGAAACAACCCTTTGCCGGCGGGTGAGCACGAGCACGACCGCGGCGGCCATCGGCAGTGCGACCGGGAGGACGGTCATGTTGGCCAAGGCCAAGTGTCCGGCGTCACTCATCGGGCAATACCCCGTGGAGACGCCCGAGGTCATCGCTGCCGGTGGCCTGATAGGTGCGATAGGCCAACACCACCAGCAAGGCGGTAACTCCGAACCCGATCACAATGGCCGTGAGCACGAGAGCCTGCGGCAAGGGGTCGGCGAAGACCGCCGGGTCGACCGGCCCGTCGCCGAGAATCGGAGCACGCAAGGCGCGCAAGCCCGAACTGCTCATCAGCAGAAGGTTGGTACCGTTGGATAGCAGCGCCAGTCCGATCACAACGCGCAGCAAGGTCCGATCGAGGAGCAAGTAGGCTCCACCCGAGAGGAAGGCCGCAGCCACCGACAATCCAAGCAGGTCCATCAACCCGCCTCCGACATCGAACCGAGCACGGTGGCGACGTTCCCGACCACGAGCAGATATATGCCGAGATCGAACAGCGCGGCGCTCGGCAGCGCGAGCGTCCCGAGCACGGGGACCTCGAGGTGCCAGATGGCATGCGTGAACGCCGCGTGGCCGGCGACTGCGCCACCGAGCGCCACCAGCAAGGAAAGTCCCAGTCCTGCGGCGATAAGGAAAAGCGGCCAGACCGCGACCCCCGCGCGAGGACGGCCGCCCAACCAGCCCAGCAGTACGGCCACGGCCGTCAGCAGGCCGGCAATGAAGCCGCCGCCGGCCGCATTGTGCCCCTTCAGGTAGAGGACGACCGCAAATACGATCATCAGGGGCGCCGCCGCTCGCGAAGTGACCGTCAGTATCGGCGAGCTGTTCACCTTGGGCCGGCCCCCGCTGTTGTCCGGATGAGCGCATAACAAGCCAACGCGGCAATCCCGAGCACGCTAATCTCGCCGAGGGTATCGAGTCCTCGAAAGTCGACGAGAATGACGTTGACGACATTACGGCCGCCGGCCTCGGGAAGACTGTTTCGAACGAAGAAATCAGCGATCGTAGACCCGCTGCGTGCCGCCCTCGCAAAATACACCAGCGACGCGGCTCCGAGACCGAAGGCCAGCGAGAGGAGGAAATGCACGGGACGGAACGAACGCTTGGCAGGCCCCTGGTAGGGAGGAAGGAACACAAAGGCCGCCAAGAACAGAGCCACGGACACGGTCTCGACCAGGACCTGCGTGAGCGCGAGGTCGGGAGCGCCGAGCAGTCCGAACAGCAGCGCAAGCGCGTACCCGCTTGCCCCCAATGCGATGATTGCCCGAAGCCGGGTCTGGGCACGGCAAGCCGCCACGATGGCTACAAGCGCTGTCAGCGCGGCCGCAGCCGTAGCAACACTGGGCGCGGCCGCGCCAGACCGTACCGGAACGCCGGTCCCACCCATCGACACGAACAGGGCCGCAAGCGCCAATACCGGAACAGCCAGGATGAGCCCCAAATAACGCCAGAGCAGACCACTCATATACGCGCGCGTGGCCTGTCCGGACCAGTTCTCGAGCGCCTCACTTGCGGCCGTGTAGACACGGTCGGCGAGCAACTGGGGAACCTCGAGGGGGTAACGGCGCAACCACCAGGCAACTACTCCGAGACCACCGGCCAGAGCCAAAGCGCTCATCACCAACGGCAACGAGAGGTGGCCTAGCGCGAGCAATAGCGACAGCTCGACAGGGCCGGCTTCCTGGCCCAGGCCGGCCAGGCTGCGCGCTATGAGTCCGGAGGTCAACGGGCCGGCCAGCGGGCCAAGCGCCACCGCGAGTCCGATGAGGAATGCCGGCACCCATAAAAGCGCGATGGATGCCTCGCTGGGAGCGCTCGTATCGCCGGCATCGGGGCCATCGCTCCAAAGAGCGCGAACGAAGACGAAACAGTAGCCGGCCGTCAGGCTCGCCCCTGCCAGCGCAGCGGTGGCGGCGAGGGGACCGAAACGCAAGGCCTGGGCCAGGAACATCTCCTTGGAAAGAAATCCGCCCAAGGGCGGAACACCGGCCATCGAGCAAGCGCCAAAGCAGACCAACACAAAGGTAACCGGCATCCGCCTGAACAATCCGGGCAGACGTACGACATCGCGGGTGTGTGCCTGGTGTTCGATGATACCCACCAGAAGGAACAGCGCGCCCTTGAACGCCGCGTGGTTGAGCATGTGGAACAGACCGGCGACGGTAGCCTCGGCATCGGCTGGTGCCAGCAAGAAGAGAATGAGGCCGAGCTGGCTGACCGTGGAAAAGGCCAGCAGCGCCTTGAGGTCGCGTTGGCGAAGCGCCAGCATCCCCGCCCAGACCATCGTCACCATCCCGACCGTGGCCAAGCCCGAGGTCCATAGTGCCGAGGTCGCAAACAGCGGTCCCAAACGCGCGGTCAGATAGAGACCCGCCTTGACCATGGTCGCAGCGTGCAGGTAGGCACTGACCGGGGTAGGGGCCTCCATCGCGCTGGGCAGCCACAGATGGAAGGGCAGCTGGGCCGACTTCGTAACTATCCCCGCCATCACCAAGACCGTGGCCACAGGCGCCCAGGGGCTCGACATCAGGGCCTGCCGGTTCGCTATGACCTCAGCAATCTCGAAGCTCGAACAGGCCACACCGACCAGCACAAAACCGACCAGCATTGCCAGACCGCCGCCTGCCGTGACCAGCAGCGCCTTGAGGGCGCCCTGGCGGGAACGCTCGTGCTTGTGCCAAAACCCGATGAGCAGGAAAGAAGAGACGCTGGTCATCTCCCAAAAAACGAACAGAACGATCAAGTTGGCGGAGGCAACCACGCCCAACATCGAACCCATGAAAAACAGCAGGTAGGTAAAAAAACGTGTCCCGGCCTCTTCTTCGCCGAGATAAGCACCAGCGTAGGCCGAAATCAGAAGACCCATGCCGCTTATTAGAAGGGCAAAGACGAGAGAGAGGCCGTCGGAAAAATAAGAAAGCTCCAGGCCGAGGGAAGGAACCCAGTTAGCCAGGCTCCCAGTGCCGGCCGAGACGGGGCCGAGCAGTGACACCAGCACTAGGGACAAGGAGAGACCGGCCGTAGCGGCCGACACAGCCCAGGACCAACGCCAACGCGCCGGCGCGAACATGCCCAACAGGGCCGCAACGGGTAACGGCACGAGCGCCGCGAGCAACAAGCCTCCCATCATCTGTCGAGTCCGGTCCCGTGCCGCTTCAGCTCAGCTCGAACATTCTCTCGAGCGAACGAACTGCCCGGCTTGCGATCTCCGGAGCGACCCGCACCTCGTCCCGCCCTTCGACAAGCGCATCGCGAACACCCTCGAGCGTAATCATCTTCATGTAGCGACAAAGCTGGCACGATTTGAAAAAACGCTTGTCGGGAACCTCCAACAGCAACCGGTCGGAAAGCCCGCACTCGGTAACCACGAGGAACTCCGGCCGGTCGCTCTGCTTGGCATAGCGAATCATCCCGCTAGTGCTCAGCACCTCGTCGGCCTCGTCCAGCACGTCCTGGCGGCATTCGGGATGGGCGACCACCACGATACCGGGGCGGGCATCGCGAACCTCCCTGATCGCATCGGGGGTTATCTGGTGGTGCACGTAGCAGTTCCCGTTCCACGCGATGATGTTCTTGGATGTCTTGCCGGCGACATGGGCGGCAAGGTTCTCATCGGGCACAAAGAGGATGTTGCCGGCGTCGATTCTTTCCACGATATCCACCGCGTTGGACGAGGTGCAACACACGTCGCTCACGGCTTTGACCGCAGCGCTAGTGTTCACATAGGACACTACGGCCAGGTCCGGATAGACCCGGCGGAGCTCGTCTCGCCTGGCCACGAGGTCCTCGGCATCCACACTGGCCGCCAATGAGCATCCGGCGCGCGCGTCGGGGATGAGGACCGTCTTATCCGGCGATAGTATCTTGGCGGTCTCGGCCATGAAGTGGACGCCGGCCAGCACTATGGTGCCCTGCTGGTAGCCGCGGCCACGCTTGGCCAGCTCGAGGGAATCGCCAACAAAATCGGCAACCTCGAATATCTCGGGGCGCTGATAGTTGTGCGCCAGTACGACGGCGGACTTATCGTGTTTGAGAGCGGTTATCTCTTCAATCAAGCGGCTGATGTCGAGGCATTCCGCCTCGTCGTACCGGCCCGGTTCAGCTAGCGCCTGATAATGCTCGAACAGGCGCACCGCGTTGGCGTCGGTCTGGAACTCGAGCGACATGTCCGGCCTCAGGTGCGCCGGTTGAGTGCGTAGATTGCCAGCTCCAGCCGGTCACGGACCCCGAGCTTGGCAAATATGTTGCTCAGGTGCGCCTTGACCGTCTTCTCACTGATCGAAAGGCGTTCGGAAATTTCGCGATTGCGACACCCCGATATCACGAGGTCGACGACTTCCGACTCACGTGCCGTCAGGCGTTGCTGTTCGGCCTCGCCCTGTTCGCCCCCCCCGCCGCGGTGGGCAAGCTCCTCGAGGAGCGTGCCGGTAATCTCACGGTCGACCCAGGCCTCGCCGCCGTAGACCGCGCGAATAGCGGTCACCAGCGTGTCGGCCGCTGAGTCCTTCATTATTATCCCACGTGCGCCCTGACTGAGCGCGGCAACGTGGTCGCGCCGGTCGTCGGACGCCGTAAGCATCAGAACCTTGGTCGAGGGGCAGGCCTCGTGGACCGGCCCGATGACCTCGAGACCACCGGTGCCCGGCATGCGTATGTCGAGGAGCAGAACGTCGGGCTTGTTCTGGGCAACGATTAAGGCCGCCTTGCGCGCGTCCTCGGTATCGGCGACGACCTCGAGATCGTCCTCCATGCTGAGAATCTTGCGTAGACCCTCACGCAGCATGGTGTGGTCATCGACGATGGCAATCCGTATGGTCTCGCTCATGTGACTACTGCGCCTCCCGGCGGGGTAAAGTTATCTCAATCTCGGCCCCCCCGCCAGCTTCGCTTCTGAGCTTGAGCGTACCACCAAGAGCCTCGACGCGCTCACGGATGGACCACGGTGCCTCGCTGATAGGCAGTTCCCCGTTGTCAGCCGCACCCGCGGTAGGGAAGCCCCGCCCGTTATCCTTGATGGTGAGACGGAACGCCGAGGGACCCGCTTCGACCGAAACTAGCGCAGAACCCGCATCCGCGTGCCGTGCGATGTTCGACAGACCTTCGCGTACGATCTGGACAAGCTCCCGGCCGACACCGTGGCGGGCCGGAATGCCCTCGGCGTCGGTGTGCAGTTCGACCACTGTCTCACCCCGGCCGCGGAAATCACGAACCATCTCACCCACGACCGTATCGACATCGGGACCGAGCGCCGAATGCTCGCGCAACTGTTCGAGGTAGCGACGAGCATCACGATAGCCTTGTTTCACGTTGCGCTGCACGGCCTCAAGTTCGACCGCCAGCCCCTCTGGGTCCTTGGCCTGTAGTTTCCGGCATACCTCGAGCCCCACATCGAGTGAGGCTAATGACTGCACAAAACCATCGTGAACGTCACGGGCAATACGCGCGCGCTCCTCGGCCACGGCCAGGTCCTCGGCCTTTGCCCGAAGCAGCAGCTTATCGAGAATGATGGCGCCTTGAGCAACCAGCGTCCGAAAGAAATCGAGGTCTTGACGGGAGTAGTTCGAACGCGCGCGGCTGACCAATATCCGGCCGCGGTGTCCCTCGGGGGCCGAGATCGGGACCGAGATTAACGAACGCATCCTCGAACGGGCCAGGAAAGCGGGCTCGTCGCTCTCGTTTATCCGGTCGGGACCGCTCTCGTCGCTCGCATAGCATTCGACCACGCGGCCCCAGCTCCCAAAATTGTGCGCCACGCGATAGGACAACGGACCGCTCGAGGCCGGTAGCCACGAGGTCGTAGGGAGGTCGCGTATCACGAAACGACCGCTGTCCGACCGAACGCCTTCCCACTCAAAACGGGCACCATCGGGCATACGTATCTGCACAAGCAGATAGTCGGCCTCATAGAAGTGGCCGACCCGGACCACAAAGCGCACAAGAGTGGCCATGGGATCGGTGCTGCGGCTGGCCATGCGCTGAAGAGCCAGGACCTCGACCAGGCGTTTCTTGGCCGCCAGTTCGTGTTCGCCAATCAACCCGACCAGGTACCCCAACAGGACCAGATAAGTGGGGCGGATTAAGTGAGCGCTCTGGAGCACAGCGTCGGGCCCCAGCGTCACCCTGCGCACGGCGAGTATGCTGCCGAGGTAGAGCACCGCGCACAGAAAGGCGATACGCATGGTCATGCGCGCGCCCCAATGGATTGCGGCATTGCAGATGGTGAATAGGTAGAACAGATAGAAAAGGCTGGTGCCGCCCTCGCTAAGCGCGATTATGAGGGTGTACCAACCCACGTCGGCGAACAGCACACGCTCGGAGATAGCCTGGAGGCGAAGCTGCTGACGCGAGAACAGGTAGAGCAGTATCGCGCTGTATAGGGCGTAGGAGGCGACGATTACGTACAGCGGGCGTGAGCCGAACAGCGGCTGACGTGGGTCGAGCACGATGATGGCCAGGGCCGACAGCGCCAGGATGAACCGGCTCACCGCCAGTGCCCGCTCGCTCCGCTCGGTACTGTCGTACCGCTCGGCGGCCTGTGGCCCCGGGACGCTGCCGGGGGCCTTGTCTGTGGCGGCGGTCTCGCTCATCTACGTGGCCCTATTCTACAACAGCCGAGGGCTACTGGGACAGCCGGGCTTGCGGAACCCGGCCGGCGAGCGCCAACCCTATCTCGGCACGTACGGGCGGCACCCCTTCACGGGCCAGTGTGGATTCGAGCGTGCGCAGCGCAGCGGGACCCCCGATGCGCCCCAGCGCCCATGCTGCGTGGACCCGTACCAAGGGCTCGTCGTGGGAGCTCAGCGCCTGGGCCAAGGGCTCCACCGCTTCCGGATTGCCACTGTTCCCTAGAGCCACGGCGGCATTACGCGCCAGCCCCCTGCGTTTGGCACGCCACATCGCGGTAGAACGGTAAAGCTCGTGGCAACGCTCGGCCGACATCGCGAGCATGTCGGGGAGATAGGGGCTGAGCATGGGATCGTCGGCCCTGGGGGCATCATCGTTCCAGGGGCAGACCTCCTGGCAGACATCGCAACCGAAGACCCAGTTGCCGATACCGGGCCTGAGGTCTCTCGCAATCGGCCCGCGATGCTCGATGGTGAGGTAGGAGATGCAACGGGGCGCATCGATGGTCGGACCTTGGCCAAGCGCGGCAGTGGGGCAGGCGGCAATGCAGTCGGTGCACTGGCCGCAATGACCTTCTTCGAAGGGCGGGTCCGGGCTAATCTCGGCCTCGGTTAGCAGGCAGCCGAACAGGAGGTAGGACCCGGCGGGCTTGGCCAAGATATTGGTGTTGCGGCCGTACCAGCCCAGCCCCGCCTTCCTGGCCAGTTCCTTTTCGACCAGCGGACCCGAATCGACCTGAACCCGGCAGTCCATCCCCGACAGACCCGCCACCGTCGACGCCAGGGTCTGGAGCGCTTCGGCCATTGAGTCGTGGTAGTCACGGCCGGCCGCATAGGCGGCCACCCGCCCGGTAAGTTTGGCTCTCCAGTCCGGGTCCGGCGGCGGTGGGGCGGGGTAGTTACGGGCGACGACGATTACGGTACGAGCGCCGGCTAGCGCCATGCGCGGCTCGATGCGCGCGCGTCCCGGGCGGGCCAGATACTCCATATGCCCGTGGCGGCCGGCCGCTAGCCACTCGGCCAGGACCGGGCCGAGCGCCAGACCTTCGGCATCGGCGAACCCGCAGGCCGAGAAGCCCATCTCCAGGGCCGCGGCCCGGACCCCTTCCTTGTCCCGGTCGCATGGCTTGTTGACGGTCATCGTGCCCCGCTTATAACTAAGCCGCCCGTGCGCGGGAAGGCGATACACTGACCAGCCACACACCAAGACTGGCCGTTTACATCTCGAGCCACGGTCTCGGGCACGCAGTCCGCACTTCGGTCACGCTCGAACACTTGGTCGAGCGCATGCCGGTCGGACTCCACCTCAAGGGTCCCCGCCCACCGGCCGGATGGCCCGACGCACTAGGTCCGCACATCCTCTCGGCCAGCGACGAGGCCTTCGACGTGGGGGTGGTCCAAAGTCACGCGCTCGCCGTCGACCCGGATGCCACCCGCCGCAAACTCGAGCTTTGGTCGGCCAGTTCGGCCGAGACGACCGCGCGCGAAGGCCGGTGGCTGGCCGACAACGCCGACGCGGTACTTGCCGACATGCCTCCGACGGCGGTCGCGGCCGCAGCCGCGGCCGGGATACCCGCTATCACCCACGGCAACTTTTCTTGGGATTGGATATACCACCAGATGGGCCTGGCCGAGGCCGCAGCCCAGGCAGAACGGGACTACCGTCATGCCCGGCTGCTCATCGAACTGGCCCCGGCCTGCCCAATGCCGGCCTTCGAACGCCGCGAGCGGGTCGGCGAGCTGGGCCGGCGTCCCGCTCTGGACCCCGCCCGGGTCAGAGCCGACCTCGGTCTTGCCGGCAACGAGCAGGTCGTGCTTATTGCGATTGGCGGGAGCGACACGAGCGTGTGCGCGCTTCCTCCGCCGAGCCCGGACCTGGTCTATCTAGCGCCCGACCTTCCGCTCTCGCGCAAGGACGTCCTTCCCGATGTTGGGACACCCTTCATCGAACTCCTTGGAGCGGCCGACCTGGTCGTGGCCAAACCCGGTTACGGCATTTACGGCGATACATGGGCAACGGGTCAGCGGGTACTGTTGGCCCCGAGACGGGGCTTTCCCGAGGACGTCTATCTGGAACGCGCGCTGGCCTCGCGCTCCGGAACCCTTGCTCTTGCACCGGAACAGCTCGAGCGCGGGAACTGGAGTAGGGAACTCCGCAGCATCTTGGAGATGGAAAGGCCGGGCCCGGGCGAGGCCCCCGGAGGCCGACGCGCAGCCGACATCATCGCCCGGGTTCTCAAGGAGACCGTAGCGGCCTGAGTCAGGCCTCGGGCGGAAGACCGGCCCGTTTGGCCGCTCCCGAACGGACCACCGTCTTGGGACGCTCGGCCATCACTGAATCGAGGAGGTCGGAGGCACGCTCGACGTAACGGAACTCGAGTCTTTCGGTCAAAGCGGCGTCTATCTCTTCGACGTCCTTGCGGTTCCGGTCGGGTAGATAGATTTCGCGTATACCCGCGCGGCGCGCGGCCAGGACCTTCTCCTTTATCCCTCCGACCGGCAGCACGGCCCCGCGCAGAGTTATCTCGCCGGTCATGGCAACGCCTTCGCGTAACGGGCGCCCGGTGAGCACCGAGGCCAGAGCCGCGGTGATGGTTACGCCTGCAGAGGGACCGTCTTTGGGAATCGCGCCGGCCGGGACGTGGACATGGATGTCGGAACTTTCGAAAAAGCGCGCGTCAATCCCGTAATCGTCGGCGTTGCTCCTGATAAAGGTCAGCGCAGCCTGGGCCGACTCCTTCATCACCTCGCCGAGCTGACCGGTGAGCGTGAGGTTCTTCTTGCCCCGCATGCGGGAAGCCTCGACAAAAAGAACATCACCGCCGTGGGGGGTCCATGCCAGGCCGACGGCAACGCCGGGGCGCTGCCCGCGGTAGGCTAGTTCGGAAACGAACTTGGGAGCGCCAAGATAATCGCCCACGGCCCCCTCATCGACCCGCCGCAGCCCTCGCTCGCCCTCGGTGACCGCACGCGCGACCTTTCGGCAGATTGAACCGAGTTCGCGTTCGAGGTTTCGGAGCCCGGCCTCCCGGGTGAAATCGCGAACGATGGCGATTACGGCGTCGTCGGTGAACTGCAAGATCTCATCGCTGAGGCCGTTCTCCTCTAGTTGTTTGGGAATGAGATGGCGCCGGGCGATTTCCAGTTTCTCCTCCTCACTATAGCCGGGCAATTCGAGCACCTCCATCCTGTCCCTGAGGGCGGCCGGGATTGGGTCGAGGTAGTTGGCGGTGGTCAGGAACAATACACGCGACAAATCGAAGGGCACGTCGAGATAATGATCACGGAAACTGAAGTTCTGTTCGGGGTCGAGAACCTCGAGCAGTGCGGAGGCGGGATCACCGCGCACGTCGGCACCTATCTTGTCGACCTCGTCGAGCATGAACACGGGGTTGTTCGAGCCCGTTGACTTGAGACCTTGAAGGATGCGACCGGGCATACTGCCGACGTAGGTGCGCCGGTGCCCGCGAATCTCCGCCTCGTCCCGCACGCCGCCGAGCGAAAGCCGGTAAAAGCTCCGCTCCATCGCGCGTGCGACCGAGCGGCCAAGCGAGGTCTTACCCACGCCCGGTGGCCCCACCAGGCACAGAATCGGGCCGCGCGGATTGTCCCGTAACTGGCGCACCGCGAGGAACTCCAGAATGCGGTCTTTGACCTTGTCGAGGTCGAAATGGTCCTCGTCGAGGGTGCGGCGGGCGTGCTTGGTGTCGAGGTTGTCTTCGGTCGCCGCACTCCAGGGTAAATCGGCAAGCCACTCGATGTAGGTACGCACCACGCTATGCTCGGCCGACTCGGTGGGAATCACGGCCAACCGGGCAAGCTCGGACTCTGCAGCCTGCCCGGCCTCCTCGGGTAGTCCGGCCTCCTGAATACGCGCGCGCAGCGTCTCAACCTCATCGCTGCTTCCATCGGCATCCCCGAGTTCCTGGTGTATCGCCTTAATCTGTTGGCGCAGATAGAACTCCTTTTGGTTCTTGTGCAGCTCCGACTGCACCTGGCCCTGTATCTTCTGCCCGAGCTCCAACAGTTCCAGCTCGCGAGCCAGCATCGTGTTGAGATCGCGAAGCCGCTGGTCGACCTCGACGGTTTCGAGCAACCGCTGCTTCTCTTCGAGAGGAAGCGCTAGGTTGGCCGCAATCAGGTCACACACCTTTCCCGGCGTGCTTATGTTGATGACCACGACCTGCAGCTCGTTGGGCAGATGAGGGGTCATATCGACGAAACGGGAGAAGGACTGCACGGCCTGTGTCTTGAGCGCCATCACCTCGGTACCCTCGTCATGGGTATCGGCCAGAAGCTCGACCTTGGCCCTGAGATAGGGCTTTTCCTGAAGGTACTCGGTGACCACGATACGCCTGAGTCCCTGAACGAGGACGCGGATGCTCCCGTCGGGGTACTTGAGCATCTTGAGGATGCGTCCGGCACAACCATAGGTGTGCAGGTCTTCGGGACCCGGAATCTCCAGCTCGGCCGCACGCTGAGCGACCATGCCGATGACCCGGTCACTGGCCAAAGCCTCCTCGACCAAGGACAGGGAGGACTCCCTTGATATCAGCAGCGGGGCGATGGAGGCGGGAAACACCGTGGTACCCCGCAGCGGCAGTATCGGAAGCTCGCTGTCAATGGGGACATCATCGACGTCCTCCTCGAAGCCGTACCACCGGCCTTGCTCGTCCATCTCTTCTGCGGCACCGTCGGTCTCCTGTGAGGCCAGGCGTGCAATGAAGGAAAGCGAACCGTACTGCGGGGTATCCATCGTCCTTTCGCGATACTACACCGGAAAGGGTCCGCAGTGACAGCCTTTCTGGCACAGCCCCTCAAGGCACCGGCCGAGTCTCTGTTCGTGGTCGCGGTGGCCCTGTGGACCGGAGCCGTGGTTTTCTACTCGCTGCTGGTTCTGCCGACTCTGTTCGCCTCGATGCCTAGTGCGCGCGCCGGTGAAGTAGCGGCGCTGGTATTCCCGCGCTACTACCACGGCGGCCTGCTCCTGGGGGCGGCCATGCTCGTCAGCGCGGCCTATCTATCAGCCACGACCGGGGGCCCATGGCGTTGGGTGCTGCTGGTGTGCGCCATTATGCTCGGGGCCCAGGCTGTATCGGCCTTCGGGGTGGGACCGCGCATGGCCGTACTTCGCGGCGACGAGACCGCGCGAGCGGAATTCATGCGCTTGCACGGAATTGCGATGGCGCTGGGCACCGTGGTCATGGCCAGCGGGCTAGGCCTGTTGGTGTCGGTCAGACGGCTGCTCGGGCGGCCCTAACCGGAGGCCTTAGGAACACGCCGGGCGAAGCTCAGGAAGCCGGTGTGAGCCACCATACGGTGTTCGGGACGGGCGCTCTGGCCGGCCACATGCCAACCGCGCTCGAAAGCTTCCCAGGTCTGCTCACATGCAAAGCGGTCGTCGGACGCAAGCGCGGTGCGCAGGTCGGCCACCTGGCCGACGGTGGGGAGGAAACAGGCCACGATTCCGCCGGGACGCAAACAGCCGGCGATCTGGTCGAGCACCTTGTGGGGCTCGGGCAGGTCGGCCACGACCCTGTCGGCCCCGGTCTCGCAGACACCGTCGCTGACGTCGGCCACCTTTAGCGTCCAGTTAGGGACATCGCCGAGCTGCGCACCGACGGTCTGGCGTGCCGCGCGCGCGTGCTCCTCGCGCCGCTCGTAGCTCACCAAGTGTCCGTTGCTCCCAACCGCGCGCAGGAGCACCAGAGAGAGCATTCCGGCACCCGCGCCCATCTCGACCACGGTGTCCCCGGGCCGAATGTCGGCCCTTGTCAGAATCAAACCTGCGTCCTTCGGGAAGATCGGCTCGGCCCGCCGCGGCGCCTGGGTGACCAAATCTGCGTAGGTGGCGGTAAAGACCCGGAAACGCTCCGGCTGTCCCCGCCTCGTGAGGGTCCCCTCAGGACGCCCGACAAGGTCATCGGCCGCAAGCACGCTGCCGCGTATGGTCATTTGGTGGCCTACGCGCAGCGTCTTTAGGTAGCTGCGGCCACGCACATCAACACAGATTACCGTGTCACCGTCGGCCAGAGTGCCGCGTTCGCCCATCCGGGCACGCTTGTCGAATCTGTTCCGTTTTTCAATGCGGGCGCGCGCCACTGCACCTTGACTGCCCGCTTTGCCACCCCTAGACTCGGCGCTCTCCGAGCCCCGCGCCCCTGAATGGCACGTACCTCCAAGAAAAAATCCAAGTCCGGTGACACTTCCGGCTTCAGTCTCTTCGGCGACCCCGAGCAGACCGAAATCGATAACGCGGAGGAACTCCCAAAGGACGAGGCCGGGCGTCAGAAGATAAAGAAGCAGTACATCGACCTGCTTGGCATCCGTGTCGGCAAGCTCAAAGGCCGCATCCTCAACCGCGAACGGATCAGTAAGACCCAGGAGGGGATATACTTCATCTGTTGTCGCTGCTCGGCGATCTGCCACAACCTCGACGAGGGGCTGGTCGAGGACGAGAATAACGAGAAAAACATCTGTGGGAACTGCCACACGACTCAGACCCTCCCGGCCAGACGCGGCTCAAAGACCCCAGCCAAGGGCAAACGTAAATAGCTAGGTTCGCAGGGCGGCATAAGCACGCCCGAAGTCGGCGGCAACGCCCACGGCAAGGTCCGGACCGCGCGGCCATCTAACGCGCAGCGCGTGCAGCAGCTGTCCGCTACGCGTGCCCGGCGGAACCGGGGGACCACCGTACTTGGTATCGCCGAACAGGGGATGGCCGGCCAGCGACAGATGTGCACGCACCTGGTGGGTGACCCCGGTCCTCATCACGGCCAGCACCAAGGACCAGTCCGCCCCAACCTCCAACGGCCGGACGGTGGTAGACGCCTCCAGGACACGGTCGCGCCGGCACGCCCGAACAACCCGGGTCCTTCGCCGCGCCAGTGCTATATCGATGACAAGAGGACCGTCCACCCGTCCCTCGACCAAAGCCAGGTACTGTTTTTCGACCTCGCCACGAGCGAATGCTCCGCGCACGCCCCGATAGACGCCGGCCTCCGAGCTGGCAAGAATCAGTCCGGAAGTGTCGCGGTCGATACGGTGGAGAACTCCGCCCGGTCCATCGGCGGCAAAACCGGGCTCGGTCCGTTCTAAATAATCGTCCACCGACCGGCCGGACCGGCCGCGCTGACTATGAATACCGGCGGGCTTTGCCACAGCCACCAGACCGCCGCCGCGCCATAGCACCCGGGGTTCGGCGACGGGGGCCTCCGGCCGGGCCGCCGGCCCCGCAGCGACCGTCAACTCGGACCCGGCACGGGTGAGCTGCCCGGCTGTTGTCCGGCGCCCATCGATGGACACCAGGCCGGTGGCGAGCAAGCGACGGGCCTCGCGGCGCCCGCACCCCAACAGATCGGCGAGCGCACGGTCGATCCTCAGCCCGGCCCGCTCGACGGTGAAGCTACCCTCAACTCTCAAGCGCTTCCTTGACCAGTCCGTAGACCCGGGACGACAGGACCAAGGACATGTGACCCACGTAGTCAACGCTCACGTTCACGGCCCCATCGTATTCCGCGTTGGCGGCCGGAAAGACGATGGCATCGAAGAGCGAGGAAATGGCGGTAACCCGCACCCGGCCGGGGACGGGGTCGTCGTCGGCCAGCGTCGTAAGGTAGTTAGAGCCCGGCCGTAGCTGGCGCGTCCTTGCCCACCTCAGGGCATCGACAAGCGCCGAGCCGCGGTGCGGACTTCCCAGGGTCACCAATGCCCCCATGAAGTCCATCCCGCCGTGATGCCGGGCAACCGCGCGCGAGACCACGCCGCCAAGACTGTGGCCAACCACGTCTATGCGTTCGGCCCCGGTTCGTTCAAGCACGTTGCGCATAAAGCGGGCCACGTGCTCGGCCTTGACACCGGTATCCGGTCCGGTGCTCGGATAGTTGACCCTGAACACGCGGCGGCCGTCCTTTCGCAAGCGTGCGGCCAGCATGGCCATCGAGGCGCGGTTCATCCCCCATCCATGGACCAGAACGACGGGAATACCGGTATAGCCGGCGCTGTCGCGTTCTCGTTCGGGCAATAGGCCAAATGGCCAGCCCAAAAGAGCCACGAAGTGGGCCAATACCTCGCCGCACCAGGCCATCACCGCGGCCGGCAGCTGGCGCGGCCGGCGCGCCGGACCGTAACGCCGCTCCTCGTAGGCCCACAGGAGATAGGTCGCAGCGTGGTGAACCACAACGAGTACGAGCAGTACACGGACAAGCAGGGCGGCCAATTCAAGCACCGCACGAGCATAGCCGCTCCGGCGCTGCCCGCAAGAAAAGCTTGCCTTTGCCTCTTCGGGCTTTGATGATTCTGCTAGGCTAGGATGACGCCATGAGTTCGGTTCGCCTCCAGAGACGATACGCGGTCATCATGGCCGGCGGGGTAGGAACACGGTTCTGGCCGATGAGCCGCGAGGCCCGGCCCAAACAGCTTCTATCGCTGACCGGCCCCCAAAGCATGCTGGCCGAAACCGTCCGCCGGCTCCGGGGCGCAGTTCCAGCCGAGAACATCATGGTCGTCACCGGCAAGCGGTACCGCCGTGACGTGGCCAAGGCCCTGCCCGAACTTCCCGCCCGCAACATCCTGTGCGAGCCGGTGAGAAGGAACACCGCACCGTGTATAGGCTGGAGCGCCCTGGAAGTGGCCGCAAGGCGGCCCGACGCCGTCATGGCGGTTCTCCCGGCAGACCACGTAATCGCTCCGGCTCCGGTCTTTCGTAAGGACCTGGCCCGAGCCTTTGCCGAGGCCGATTCGCTCGACCGCCTGCTCACTTTCGGCATCCGCCCCGACGGGCCCGCCACCGGTTACGGCTACATCAAGGCCGGAAACCGATTGGTGCGCGGCGGCGCGGCGCGAAATGTCGATAGGTTTTGCGAAAAACCCTCGCTAGCTCGTGCCAAGCGCTTCGTGGCAGCCGGCAACTACTACTGGAACGCGGGCATGTTCGTGTGGAAGGCCACGACCGTGATCGAGGAACTCGCGCGCTGGCTTCCAAAGGTCCACCGGGGACTCGAACGCATGGAGGCGGCCCGGCGCCGTGGTCGCATACCCCAGTCGGTCATTGACAAGGCATACCCGGGCTTGCCCGACATCTCGATAGATTACGGCGTCATGGAGCGCTCGCGACGCGCAGCCGTCATCGAGGCGCGGTTCCAATGGAACGACATCGGCAGCTGGGACGCGGTTGGCGAACTGTGGCCCAAGGATGCCCACGGCAACGCCTCTCGAAAGCCACTGCTCTCGGTAGACGCCAGCAACAACATAGTCGCTGTCGATGGTCGTGAAGTGGCCTTGGTCGGGGTCGCCGACCTCGCAATCATCGACAGTGGCGACGCGCTGCTGGTTTGCCGGCGCGATAGGTCCCAGGAGGTCCGTCGCGTGGTCGAGGCCTTGCGCTCCGGCCGGAGGAAGGACCTCCTCTAGATATGGCGCTCGGCGAACAGGTCTCAGCCGGCCCCGCAAGGAGCGGCACTGGAGAGGGCGCGGCCCACAGCTCGGCAATGCGAGAACGGTTCAGTTGGCTGGCCGAGCTTGCCGGCCGCTACCTGTTCCGCCAGGTGGTCATCAACGAAGCCTCCATCGATAAGATCAAGCGCTTGGCCGAGCGCGGCACCGTCGTGTACGTGCTCCGCCAACGTTCACTTATCGATTACGTCCTTCTCAACTTCGTACTGCGCCGCGAGGGCCTGCCGCTGCCGGTGTTTGCCAACGGGGTCTCGGCCAGTGCACTAGCACCGTTGGGCGAACTGGTCCGCGTCTTCCGGGCAAAGCTACGCAGGCGCGGTTCCGGCCGCAACGGTACGGCCGGCGACCACGACCACTGCGCCAACTGTGTCGCCCAAGGCCGGCCTGTTTTAATCTTCATGCGCGGCCGTCGCGGCAGCGCGATGTTCTCGCGTCCGGCCCGGTCGCGTGTCGGCGCAGACTTCCTACGCGAGGTGGTCTCGACCCAGACCGCCGGTTCGCGCGAAAAGTTTATCGTTCCCCTGGCCCTGTTTCGCGGACACAGCTTCAAGCGAAGGGTGACCGGACTCTCGGCCGTCGTCTACAACGCCCAAGAATACCCCAGCGACACCCGTAAGCTGTTCACCTATTGGTGGAACCGCCGCAATATGTTTTTCACCGTGGGCAACGAGGTCGTGCTCTCCGAATTCATCGCGCGGTATCACGATGAGCTTGGCGACCAGATAGTCAGGCGTCTGTCGCGAGCAATACAAATATTCCTGGCCAGGGAGGAGAGGGTGGTGCTCGGTCCGGCGCTGCTGCCGCGCCGGGAGATAAAGGCCATTGTGCTCGAAAGTGAGGAAATGTCGGCCTCAATCCGGGAACTAGCCGAAGCGGCGGGCACGAGCCCGGCCAAACTTCGCAAGGAGGCCGACGGCTATTTCGAGGAGATGGCGGCCAACTTCAACGGCCCAGTCTTCGGGGTCATAGCCTATCTGGTCAAGAAGGTGTGGGACCGGATATTCTCGGGCATCGAGACAATCGGTTTCGAGGGGGTGGTCGACAAGGCCCGTAACTACCCGGTAGTGCTCGTGCCCTGCCACCGAAGCTACTTGGACTTCGTGATTGTGAGCTACTTGTTTCACCTGAACTTCGTCAGCCCGCCCCACATCATGGCAGGCATCAACATGGCATTCTGGCCTCTGAGCACAGTGTTCCGCGCAGCCGGTGCTTTCTTTGTACGGCGAAGCTTCAAGGACAACGAACTCTACAAGCGGGTCTTCGGGCAGTACCTGAAGTTCCTGATCCGCGAGGGCTACACCCAGGAGTTCTTCATCGAAGGTGGCCGGAGTCGCACGGGCAAGATGCTGCAGCCAAAATTGGGCATGCTCTCGGCCATCGTCGACGCCTTCCTGGAGGGCACTCGTAAGGACCTCTACCTGGTGCCGGTATCGATCCACTACGGCCGCATCGTCGAGGAAGGCGCCTACGAGGACGAGTTGCGCGGCGGTTCGAAACAGACCGAAAGCATTGGCGCACTGCTCAGAGCCCGCCGCTTTCTCCAGCAACGCTACGGCACCGTCTACATGTCATTCGGAGAGCCGATGTCGTTTGCCGGTGCACTGGGCGAGCAACGCACCCAACTGGCCGAGGCCGGCGAGGAGGCGGCCACCGGCCGCCGCCGCTTCGTTCAAAAACTCGGGTTCGAGATTCTTCGCAAGGTCAATGCGGCTAGCGTGGCCGGGGCCACTTCGGTGTCGGCCAGCGTGTTGCTATCAGCTCCTCATTCCGGTCAGCGCTACCAGGAGTACGCCGAACTGGCCAATGCACTGGCCCGTCAGGTAAAGCATGCCGGGGTGCGCCTGACCGCCTCGCTCGACCGCAACATCGGCGACTTTCGCGAGAGCCTCGGGTTCTTGTCGAGCAACCACCTGATAGACACGCTCCACCGTGGCAACGAAGAGATTCTCGTAGTTCCCGAATCCAAGCGCCTGGCGTTGGACTTCTACAAGAACAATCTCATCCATGTATTCCTGATTCCCTCACTGGTGGCCTCTGGTCTTGTAGAGGGGCGTCGGACAGACGAGCTTGAGGAACACGTCTCTTGGTGGCTCGACCTGTTGCGGTACGAGTTCCCGCTGCCCAAACGTGAGACGGTGGCCGGACTTGTGGACGAACAGGTCGAGTTCCTTCGCAAAGAAGGCGCGCTCGGCCAAGACGGACTCGACCCCCAACACCCGCAGGTCCGGGCCGGCGCGGGACTGCTCGATAGTTTTCGCGAGTCCTACTGGACCTGCGCCCGCCGTGTTCGTTCCAAGCTCACCGGTGGCAACGTGGAGTTGAAGGAGTTCCTCGAGGACGTCCGCGAACACTACGAGGCCGGGATACTCCTGGGGGAACTCAGCAAGCCAGAGGGGAATAACCCTATCCTTTACCGCAATGCCCTGGCACGCTTCGAGGAACTCGGCTACGTGGGTTCCGAGGACAAGGGCAAACGCGAACGCGTAGTGACCCGCGGACCCGGACACACGGCGATGGATGTCTTTGTCGAACGCCTGGCCCCGGCCCGGGCAAAGATGAACGGCCGATGATCTCCGACGAATCCCAGCTTCGCGAAAGACTCGAGGCAGCCCTGCGGGCACGCGACCGGACGGCGGCCAAGATTCTTCGCAACGTGATGGCCGCGGCAAAGAACCGGCGCATCGAACTCAAGCTAGCCGGCGACAAGCCGCTCGACGCCAAGGAGCTTATGACCATCCTCAAGCGCGAGGCCAAACAGACCCGGGAGGCCCTCGAATTTGCCGAGAAGGCCGGACGGACATCGCTGGTAGAAGAAGCACGCGCCGAACTGGCACTCCTAGAGGAGATGCTCCCCTCGCAACTGAGCGGGGACGCTTTACGTGCGGCAATCGAAGCAATCATCGAGGAGACCGGAGCCGAAGCTATCGGCCCCGTCATGAAAGAACTCGGTGCGCGCTACGCCGGCGGATACGACGGCCGCGAGGCAAGCGGCGCCGTCGCCGCAGCCCTCGAACAGCGCGGCCGTTGACAGCCTGACGACCGGGCTCTAGCATCTCGCGCCAATGCCCAGCGACCTACCCATAGTGGCCAAGCTCAAGGCCGAAAAGACCGGGTTCGAACGGGAACTCAATGTCGAGGTTCCCCGCCTGCTCGAAGAGGCACGAGCACACGGCGATCTATCGGAGAACGCCGAGTACGACGCGGCCAAGGACAGGCAGGGCATTTTGATGGCTCGCATCGGGCAACTGGCCGAACGCCTGGCGGCGTTGTCGCGTTATGACGTCTCCTCGATTCCCACCGACGTCATTGGCTACGGTAGCCGGGTGGAGGTCGAGGACTGCGATAGCGGCGACCAGACCGTTTACGAGGTGGTCTTTCCCGAGGAGGCCGACCCCCCCAAGGGTCTGGTTTCGATGGCGGCTCCTCTCGGTCAGGCCCTGTTAGAAAAACAGGCTGGCGATGAGGTGACCGTCCAGTTGCCTTCGGGGTCCCGCACCCTCGCGGTCCTGTCGGTCACGACCTTCCACGAGCGCTAGCCGGGGCGCCTTGCCGCCCGAGCAGGCCTGTGTTAGCTAAAGGGCGCAATTCGGGCGCCGAAAGACGGGCTTCGAGCCGTTTTGAGGTGGGCCACGGCCCACCTTTTTATTTGCCCGGAATTAGGAAGAAATGGGAACGGACGGCAGCCGCGAACGGGTCTGGAACCTGGCCGAACCGGTAGTCGGGGAGGCCGGTCTGGAGCTTGTCGAGGTCGAGGTCGGAGGGGGAGCCGGCAGTCGCACCTTGCGAATCTTCGTCGATAGGGCCACGGGCACAGAGGCGGTCTCGGTCAAGGACTGTGAAGCCGTCAGCCGCCGGCTCGGTGACGTGCTCGACGCGCACGAGGAAGGGCGCGAGCGTTACATGCTCGAGGTGTCCTCGCCGGGCGTGAACCGGCGGCTGCGCAAGCCGAAACACTTCGCCCGAATAATCGGAGAGAGAGTGCGAGTACGGACCGACGAAAAGATTGACGGTAGGCGCAATTTTCTGGGGCGCCTCATCTCGGCCGACGACCAGAGCATAACCGTGGACGACGAGGGCAGCGGCACCGTCAACCTGCCGTTGGCAGCTATCGAACGAGCCAACTACGAGCATGATTTCGAGGCCGAGGCCGGCCGCAAGCGCTAGGCGGCCGCTGAGCCAGGAAGCGACGGAGGAAGGATAATGCAGCTGGAACTTGGACGGGTCATTGAACAGGTCAGCAAGGAAAAGGGCATAGAGAAGGCCCTGGTCGTCGAGGCCGTCGAAGAAGCGATGCGTTCGGCTGCCCGTAAGACCTACGGAGCCGAGCTCAACGTAGAGGCCAAGTACAACGACGACACCGGCGAGGTCGAGGTCTACAAGGTCCAAAGCGTGGTCACGGAGGTCGCCGACCCGTTGAACGAGATTACCCTCGACCAGGCTCGCGGCGAAATCGGCCCCGAGGCCGAACTCAGTGACGAGCTGCTACTAAAGCTCGACACAGCGCCGTTCGGCCGCATCGCGGCACAGGCGGCCAAGCAAAACATCGTCCAGAAGGTACGCGACTACGAGCGCGCGATGATCTTCAACGAGTTCAAGGTCCACGAGGGGACCATTCAGTCCGGCATCGTGATGCGCTTCGAGAGACGCAACATCATCGTCCAGTTGCGCCCCAACGTTGACGCCATCCTCCCCGAGCGCGAACAGATACCCCGCGAACGTTACCGTCAGGGCGACCGTCTACGCGCGCTCATCGTCGATGTGAACGAGACCGGGCGCGGCTCCCAGATTGCCCTGTCGCGAACCAGCCCCGAGCTGGTCCGCAGGCTCTTCGAACAGGAAGTGCCCGAGGTCTACGAGGGCATAGTTGAGATACGTGATGTCGTGCGCGAGCCAGGCGGGCGGGCAAAGATTGCCGTAATATCCAACGATTCGGACGTGGACCCCGTTGGTGCCTGCGTCGGGATGCGGGGCAGCAGGGTACAGGCCGTGGTCCAGGAACTGCGAGGCGAACGCATCGACATTGTTCCGTGGATACCGGACGAGACCGAGTTCGTCTGCCGTGCCCTGGCGCCGGCCAAAATTTCCCGAATCGTCATCGACGAAGAGGCCCGCACGATGGAGGTAATCGCGCCCGACGACCAACTCTCGCTCGCAATCGGACGTAAGGGCCAGAACGTACGGCTGGCAAGCAAGCTCACCGGCTGGAAACTCGACGTGTGCAGCGAGAACGACGCCGAGAAGCGGATACGCGAGGCAAGACGCTCGCTCAGGCGGGTAACCGGCCTCGGCGACCTGAGAGCGGAACTGCTGTTGGCCGACGGCTACAAGTCGGCCGCGGAACTGGCCACCAGCGAGGTCAAAACCATCGCCGAGGTCATCGAGGCGCCGCTCGAGCAGGTCGCAGAGATTCTCGGAGCGGCCGCGATTGCCGCCGAACGGGAACGGCTGGCCCGCATGGTCCTGCGTGTAGCTGGCGCGGTGAGCGAGGCTGCCGTCGAACTCCTTATCCCACCCGAACCCGAGGAGGGCGAGGCCGAAGCCAGCGCTGTTCCCGCAGACGACGCTGAAACGGAAACGGCAGCGACCGAAGCCGAAGCGAAAGCCGAGGTCGAACCCGAGGCCGAAGCGACCCCCGAAAGCAACGACACCGACGACGGGGATGCCAAGAACTAGCATGCCGTCGTCCCCTCAAAGGACCTGCGTGGGCTGCGGCCAACGCTCGCCCCAGAGCGAGCTTGTGCGCCTGTCGGCCACGGGCAAGGACGGGCTAGGGGCGGCCAATGCAACACCGTTTGGACGCAGCGCCTACCTGCACCCCGCCGGCGACTGCGTACGGGCAATGACCAAGAGCAGGCTCATCGACCGCTCGCTCCGCATCCGTCCCACACGGAAGCACAAGGAGCGGCTCGGTGCAGCTCTGTTAGAGACGCTGGAGCCTCCGCAAGGAGTATTGTAAGGGGCACGGTTCGGTATGGGACGTGAGCGAGTACATCAGTTGGCCGCCCAGTGGGGCATGTCGAGCCGGGATTTCATCGAGCGCCTCGGTTCGCTCGGGATAGAGGGCAAGAAGGCCCAGAGCGCCCTCGACGACGAGGAGCAATCGCGCGTTCGCGATCTGCTGGGCCCGCCGGCCATCCAGGCGGTCATCGCCGAGGGCGAGACCGCCTCGGTGGGCGTGAAAACCGCCTCCAAAAAGCCCGGGGTCGTCATCCGCCGGCGCAAGAAGCAGGCCGATCCTGAAGACGGCGGCAGCAACGGGGCCGGGCCTCTAATACCGGCCGGGCTGTCGGCAACGACCCTTGTCGACCTCGACCCGGACCTGCTGGCATCCTTCGAGCTTGGCGAGTTCTCTCACGCAGCCTCCTTGGTGGTCCCGACCGACCGTAAGATGGCCGGCGCCGCACAAAGCAGCCAAGTAGATACGCCCGACGAACCGGCCGCCACACAGGCCGAAACGGAAGTAGTGGAGGAGTTCACCCCCGCCGTTCCGCGGGAAGAACAGGATCGTTTGGCCGAGGAGATGCTGAGCGCCGCCAATAGCGAAACGGCCGATGCGGCGGGGGAAGCGAGCACGGGGCGTTCCGGAGCGCGGATCCTCGGACGCATCGACCTTACCAAGACTACGGCTACGCGGCCAGCCACAGAGAAACCAAAGGAGGAACCGGCCGAGGCCGAACGTCCCGCACGCAAGCGCAAGCGCAAGGTAGTACGCAAAGAGGACATGTTCGATGCGGGAGAACGGTCCTACAAGGCAAGGCCGCGGAAAAAGAGAGCGGGGCCCGGCCAAAAGTTAAAGCAGACCGAACTCACCACCCCCAAGGCGATCAAGCGCGTAGTCAAGATTAACGAGGTAACCACACCGGGGGAATTGGCTCGCTCGATGGGGGTCAAGGCCGGTCAGGTTCTGACGGCGCTGGTGGGTATGGGCGTGATGAAGACGGTCAACGACGCGATAGACCTCGACACGGCCACCCTCGTGGCCGACGAGTTCGATCACACCGTGGAGAACATAGCGGTCTCGGCCGAAGAGCTTCTGGCGCAAGAGGCCCCCCAGGACGAAGAAGCCGTCGAGCAAGAGCCGCGACCGCCGGTGGTCACCGTGATGGGGCATGTTGACCATGGCAAGACCTCTCTGCTCGACGCTATCCGTAAGACCGATGTGGTCGCCTCAGAGCACGGGGGCATCACGCAACACATTGGCGCCTACCAGGTCGACACCGCGCAAGGTCGACTGTGCTTCCTCGATACTCCGGGTCATGCCGCGTTCACCTCCATGCGGGCGCGCGGGGCCGGAATCACCGACATCGTGATCCTCGTCGTCGCCGCCGACGACGGCGTGATGCCGCAAACCATTGAGGCCATCAATCACGCCAAGGACGCCAACGTACCCGTGGTCGTAGCGATCAATAAGATGGACCGTCCCGACGCCAACCAGGACCGCATAAAACAGCAACTTGCCGAGCACGGCCTGCAGCCCGAGGACTGGGGCGGCGACGTGCAATGCATAGGAGTGTCGGCAACCAAGAAGACCGGCCTTGACAGCCTGCTCGAAGCGGTGGCACTGCTGGCCCAGATTCAGGAACTGACCACGCCGGCGGCCAAACGTGCACGCGGCATCATCGTCGAGGCCCGGCTCGATAAAGGCCGCGGCCCGGTAGCGACGTTGTTGGTGCAGCAGGGCACGCTCGAACGCGGCGACTCCCTGGTTTGCGGCAGCATCACCGGCCGCATCCGGGCGATGACCGATCACAACGGCAAACCCGTAAAGCAGGCCGGCCCATCGACTCCGGTGGAGATTGTCGGACTCGACGGTGTTCCACAGGCCGGCGATCGTCTTGATGTGCTAGAGGACACCTCTCGCGCCGAACAGGTCGCCAAGCACCGTCGCGAGAGCGAGCGGCACACGCAGCTAGCGGCCACCCCCAAGATGTCATTGGAGGACTTGCAGGCGCAGATCGCCAGCAAAGCCGTCGATGAGCTCAAGGTTATCGTCAAAGCCGACGCCCAAGGTTCGGCCGAAGCACTCGGGCAGACCCTTGAAAAACTCGGTAACGACGAAGTACGCCTTAACATCCTGCACTCAGCGGTCGGAGCAATCAGCGAATCGGACGTTCAGCTCGCGCGCGCCTCGGGCGCCGTCATCATCGGCTTTCATGTCCGCCCCGAGGCCAAGGCGCGAGCCACGGCCGAACGCGAAGGCATCGACATCCGCCTTCACACGGTCATCTACGAGGCCATCGACGAGGTACGCTCCAGCCTCGAGGGGCTCCTGGCGCCCGACACCAAAGAGGTCACCGAAGGGCGGGCCGAGGTTCGGGACACCTTCCGGGTGCCCGGCACCGTCATCGCCGGTTCCTACGTCCTCGACGGCAAGATTCTACGCGGCGGACGGGCGCGTCTCCTCAGGGACAATGTCGTCATCCACACGGGCACCGTCGGCAGCCTGCGCCGTTTCAAGGACGACGTTCGCGAGGTCGCCACCGGCTACGAATGCGGCATCGGGCTCGACCGCTTCTCCGACATCAAGACCGGCGACGTCATCGAATGTTTCCGGATCGATGAGATCAAGCGTTCGCTGGTATCCGCCGAGCATACGGGGTCCTGACCGGCGGCGGCCTCTAGCCGCGAAATAAAATACATGGTGGTCGGGGTCCTCCAGTTGACGCTCTACCTTCCAGAGAACCATTCCCTAAAGGGCAAACGTTCCGTAGTCCGCGCTGTTACGGCGCGGGTAAAGAACAAGTTCAACGTCTCCATCGCCGAATGTGCCGACAACGACAACTGGCAAAAAATCTCCTTGGGCGTGGTCCAGGCCGGCAACGACCGCTCACACGTTGACCGCTGTTTGCGCGAAGTGGCCTCGTTCATCGCCCAGCTCGGCCTGGCCTCTGCGGGAGAAGAGGCTTACGAGTTCGAGAACTACTGAGAGGGCATGGCCGGTCAACGAGCAAGAAGGGTCGCCAGGCAGATCCTGCGGGAGATCTCCACCATCGTCGAACACGAACTCGGCGACCCAAGGCTGGCTGCGGTCACGCTGACGAGTGCCCGCATGACCGACGACCTTCGTCACCTGACCCTCAGCTACTCCTGTCTCGGTACGGCCGACGCACGCGAGGCCGCCGGACAGGCGCTTGCCGGTTCGTCCGGACGTCTTCGCCGGCAGGTCACCCGCCAACTCCGGCTGCGGTTCGCTCCGGCCATCAAGTTCGAGGCCGATGAATCACTCGAGCAGGCCGACCGCATCGAGCGACTGTTGGCCAGGTCGAATCGCGATTGAAGTGAACGGTCTGCCGACCTCTGCCGACGTCGACATCGACGGCATCTTGTTGGTCGACAAGCCCGAAGGCATCAGTTCGGCCAAGGCCCTGGCCCGGGCACGCCAGCTGCTCGGCCGGCCCAAAGCGGGCCATCTCGGAACGCTCGACCCGATGGCCACCGGACTGCTGCCGCTTTGCATCGGCGCCGGCACCAAAATCGCCCGCTACCTGTCGGGCGACGATAAGGCGTACCACGGCTCCATCCGTCTGGGGTTGCGAACCGACACTCTCGACATCACCGGCCGGACGCTCGATTCGACCACAGCACCCGACCCGAACGAGCTGGACCACCCGGAACTCGCCCGCCGGTTCACCGGAAAGTTCGAGCAGGTCCCGCCGGTGTTCTCGGCCATCAAGGAGGGCGGGGTGCCGCTCTACAAGCTGGCCCGCCGCGGCCGGACCGAAGAGCCCGAGGCGCGTTCGGTGACCATCCACAGCCTCAGGTTCTGGGCGGCCGGACCCGGCCTGCTCGGCTTCGAAATGGATTGCTCCAAAGGAACCTATGTACGCAGCCTGGCCCGTGACCTCGGTGAGCAAATCGGCTGCGGCGCGGCTCTGGCCGAACTCAGACGTACCCGGTTCGGGCCTTTTAGCGTCGCTGAATCGGTCTCGCTCGATGACATGGAGCGGGGCCTGCCCGAGGCCCTCGACCACGCACTGGTGCCGCTGCTGGCCGCGCTCCGGGACAGGGCGGGCATGGCCACGGTCCCAGTCTCCGAAGAGCTGGCCCTGGCCCTCAGGCAGGGCCGTCAGGAGCCCATGGCCGCGCTAGAGTTCCCGGCCGGGACCGGCGAAAGGGCCTGTCTGGTCCTTGACGAGCAACCCGTGGCGGTGGTCCACCAAAGTGGCCAATCCTGGCAGCTCGAGCGGGTCTTTGCGGCCCAGCAGCGCCCCACACCGGGCCCATGACGCTTCTTGCGCCCACAGGGGCCGCGTGTTATGCACATGGTTTGAACAACGAAAAGAGAAAGCGAAGGAACCAAGCGAACCGCCCGTGAGCGAAGCTCAACCAGCCTCCATAGACAAAAAATCTGTCGTCGAGTCGTACCGAACGCACGACTCGGACACGGGCTCTCCAGAGGTCCAAATCGCGTTGCTGACCGCTCGTATCGAGCATTTGACCGAGCACTTCAAGGTGCACCGCAAGGATCACCACTCACGAAGGGGCTTGCTCAAGATGGTCAGCCAACGCCGGCGCCTCTTGGATTACCTAAAGCGTACCCGCTACGACCGGTATCTAACCGTTATCGATCGGCTCGGCCTGCGGAAATAGCACGCTCGCACATTCCCCAGTCTTCTCTCCGCCCCTGGTAAGACCAGGCACGGAGGAGGTTTTATAGATGAGTCATAAAGTAGAATTAGAAGTAGGCGGCCGGACCCTCTCGATAGAGACCGGCAAGGTGGCCAAGCAGGCCGATGGGGCCGTCATGGTCTCATACAGCGACACCATGGTACTGGTCACCGCGGTCTCGGCACGCAAACCCAGGGAGGGCTTCGATTTCTTCCCACTTACCATCGATTACCAGGAAAAGACCTTTGCGGCCGGCAAGATCCCCGGAGGCTTCTTCAAGCGAGAGGGACGGCCGGGCGCCTCGGAGATACTGACCTGCCGGGTCATCGACCGTCCTCTCAGGCCGCTCTTTCCCAAAGGTTATCGTAACGAGACACAAATCATCGCCACGGTCCTCTCGGCCGACAACGCCGGATGCCCGGACGTTATCAGTCTGATCGGCGCATCGGCCGCGCTCAGCATTTCCGACATCCCGTTCGCAGGCCCGATTGGCGCCGTACGGGTGGGGAGAATAAACGGCGAGATAACGATCAATCCGCCTGTCGACGCGATGGAGGACAGCGACATCGATCTATTGATGGCCGCCAGCCGCTCCGCAATCGTCATGGTCGAAGGCGGGGCCGACGCAGTCCCCGAAGAAGAGATACTCGAGGCCCTCAAAGCCGGACACCAGGCAATCCTGCCCATCCTTGATGCGCAAGAGCAGCTGGTGGGTGAGACCGGACAAACCAAGCGTAGCTTCGAGGTCCCCGAGATTGACGCGGCGCTGCTGTCCAAGGTGCGCGAGCTTTCCGAGGGTGGCCTGCGCGAGGCCTACACCGAGACCGAGAAGCTCCCGCGTTACGCCAAGCTCGACGCCTTCAAGGCCGAGTTCATGGCCGGTCTTCCCGAAGACCTGGCCGAACGGTCCGGCGAGGTCGGAGACGCCCTGGGGAAAGTCAAGCAGGAAATCGTCCGTGGAGACATCGTCGATAAGGGCGCGCGACTCGACGGCCGCGGCCTCACCGACGTACGCCAGATCGATATCGAGACCGGGCTTTTGCCGCGCACGCACGGCAGCGCACTGTTCACCCGCGGTGAGACCCAGGCCATAGTCGTGACGACCCTGGGCACCTCGGCCGACGAACAGCGCATAGACTCGCTCTACGGCGACAAGTTCAAGAACTTCATGCTGCACTACAACTTCCCCCCTTACAGTGTGGGGGAGGCCAAGTTTCTCCGCTCTGCCGGGCGTCGCGAGATCGGCCACGGAATGCTGGCCGAGCGTGCCCTGTCGGCGGTCCTGCCCAGCAAGGAGGAGTTCCCTTACACCATCCGTATTGTCTCCGAGATCACCGAATCCAACGGCTCTTCGTCGATGGCCTCGGTCTGCGGCGGCGCACTGTCGCTGATGGACGCCGGCGTTCCGATAAAAGCACCGGTGGCCGGTGTGGCCATGGGGCTCATCCGCGAGAACGACAAGTACGTGGTGCTGTCGGACATCCTCGGCGACGAGGACCATCTCGGCGACATGGACTTCAAGGTAGCCGGTACCGCCGAAGGTATCACCGCGGTGCAGATGGACATCAAGATTGACGGTATCCCGGATGAGGTGATGCGCGACGCTCTTTTCCAGGCTCGTGATGCCCGCCTGCACATTCTCGGAGAGATGGGAAAAGCATTGGCCGAACCTCGCTCGGAGATGTCAATCCACGCTCCCCGTATCGAGACCATCAAGATTCATCCCGACAAGATACGCGACATTATCGGACCTGGAGGCAAGGTCATCCGCGGAATCGTCGAGGAGACCGGTTGCAAGATCGATGTAGAGGACGACGGCACGGTCAACGTTGCCTCGGCCGACGGAGAGGCGCTTGCCAAGGCGCTTTCCATCATCGAGGGAATCACGGCCTCACCCGAGGTCGGCCGCATATACGACGGCAAGGTTCGCAAGATTATGGACTTCGGCGCCTTCGTCGAGATTCTGCCCGGCACCGACGGGTTGGTACACATCTCGCAACTGGCCGACCAGCGCGTCGAAAACGTCAAAGACGTGGTCAAGGAGGGCGAGCGTATCCCGGTCAAGGTCCTCGAGGTCGACCGTCAGGGCAAGATTCGGCTGAGCCTCAAAGAGGCCCTTCGCGAACAGTCAGAGGCGGGCGCCTGAGCCAGACAAGCGCAGTCAAGGTCACCAAGCTCGAGAACGGCCTCCGGGTGGCCTCGGAATCGGTTTCCGGGGTTTCCTCGGTGGCCGTGGGCTTGTGGGTCGAGAACGGCTCTCGCCATGAGCGCCAAGCGCTCAACGGCATCTCCCATTTCATCGAACACCTCTTCTTCAAGGGGACCGACCGGCGTTCGGCCCGCCGTATCGCCGAGGATATCGAGAGGCTCGGAGGCTCCATCAATGCCTTCACCGGAAAGGAGAACACCTGTTACCACACCCGCACCTTGGCCGAGCATCTCGAACCGTCGCTCGACGTACTAGCCGACATCTACCTCAACTCGCTGTTCGGGCCCGAAGACGTCGAACTTGAACGTGAGGTCATCACTCAAGAGATTCTCGACGCCGAGGACTCCCCCGAGGACGTTGTCCACGATTACTTCCTGGCCTCTTACTGGCCCGGGCACCCGCTGGGCTGGCCGATACTGGGGACGGTTGAAAGCCTCGGCGCCATCGGGCACAACGAGATGGTCGACTATGTCCGTGGCACCTACTCGGCCGACCGTACACTGATTGTGGCCGCCGGCGCGGTCGACCACGACCGTTTGGTCGAACTGGCCAGCGAGCGGTTCGGACACATGACCCCGGGAACGGGGCCGGCACAGTTTGACCGCCCTGATTTCAGGCCAGGGACCTTCGCGCGTCCACGCGACCTCGAACAGGTCCATCTTCTAATTGGTTTCCCGGGGCTGCCCTATACCGACGTCGGGCACGAGGCTTCCGAGGTCTTGGTGGCGGCGCTGGGCGGCGGCATGAGCTCGCGCCTGTTCCAGAAGGTCCGCGAAGAAAGAGGTCTGGCCTATTCGGTCTATGCCTTTAGCTGCCCCTTCAAGGACATCGGCTACACCGGCGTATACGCCGCGACCGCGGCCGAGCACGTGGCAGAAGTCGTCGATCTGGTCCTCACCGAGGTCTCCGATATGTGCGAACGCGGGCTCGAGAGCGAAGAACTGGAAGGGACCAAAGACCAGATGATAGGCGGCATCCCCTTGGCCCTCGAATCCACCGACACACGCATGATGCGGCTGGCCCGCAACCAGCTTTACTACGGGCGCGAGCTGAGCGTGGCCGAGGCCAGCACCCGTTTGCGGTCGGTCACCAACGACAACATCGTTAACGTCGCACGCGGCCTGTTCAGCTTTGAGAGGCTGGGCATAGCGCTGCTTGGCGAGGCCGACGAGGACATGGTCTCGCTTCCCCTGGGCTGATCGGCTATGGCCACCGAGACCCCGAAAGTCGAGATAAAGAGGCTTCGCGGGTTGGAGCATCCGCTACCCCGTTATATGACCGGCGGTTCAGCCGGGATGGACCTTCCGGCCGCGCTCGACGCTGCTATCGACATCGAGCCTGGCGCCCGCGTACTAGTGCCTTGCGGATTTGCGCTCTCGATACCTCGGGGCTACGAGGGCCAGGTCAGGCCGCGTAGCGGGCTGGCGCTCGAGCACGGGCTGAGCGTACTTAACGCGCCCGGAACCATAGACGCCGATTACAGAGGAGAGGTGAGCGTGATCCTTGCAAACCTCGGCTCGGACACCGTGACCATCGAGCCGGAGCAGCGAATTGCACAGCTGGTCCTGGCCCCGGTCATAAGAGCAGAGCTTACGGAGGTCGACGAACTCGACGACACCGAGCGCGGGGAGGGCGGCTTCGGCCACACCTCGTGATACCGCGCTACAGCAGACCCGAGATGGCCGCGGTATGGTCCGACGCCCACCGCCTCGACCTCATGCTCGAGACCGAGCTGTTGGTCTGCGAAGCGCTGGCACGGCGCGGGGTCATCCCGGAGGCCGCCGTGGCCGAATTGCGAAGCCAGGCCAGCGTCGACCCGGCCCGCGTGGCCGAGATCGAGGCCGAGGTGAAGCACGACGTCATCGCCTTCGTCAGCGCAGCGGCCGAGACCGTGGGCGAGGCCGGCCGTTTTCTGCATTTCGGGATGACATCGTCCGACATTCTCGACACGGCCTTGGCCCTACAACTGGTCGAAGCCTCCCGGCTGCTTGAAGAAGGCATAGCGAAATTACGCGAAGCGGTCGGGCGACGCGCTCGCGAGCATCGCTCCACCGTCATGGCGGGCAGAACGCACGGTATCCATGCCGAACCGATAACCTTTGGCCTCAAGTTGGCCGGCTGGTACGCCGAGCTGAACCGGGCGCTCGAACGTATGACCACTGCCCGCCAGGGCATTGCCTGGGCCAAGCTGTCGGGCGCGGTCGGAAGCTACGCCCATAACGGCCCCGACATCGAGGCCGAGGTCCTCGAGCGGCTGGGGCTCCGCCCCGAGACCGTTTCGACACAAGTTGTACCCCGCGACCGGCACGCTGCCTTCCTCGGTGCTCTGGCCCTGGTCGCGGCCGCGGTCGAACGATTCGCGACCGAGGTCCGCCATATGCAACGGACCGAGCTGCTCGAAGCCCTAGAACCCTTCTCCAGCGGCCAAAAAGGCTCTTCGGCCATGCCCCACAAGCGCAACCCCATCCTTACCGAGAACCTCTGCGGGCTGGCCCGCCTTGTGCGCTCGCATGCGGCCATAGGGCTGGAAAATATCGCCCTGTGGCACGAGCGTGATATCAGTCATTCCTCGGCCGAGCGGGTAATCATGCCGGACGCCACGATAACTGCAGACTTCATGCTCGCACGTATGACCACGGTGATTGAGGGGCTAGAGGTGCGGCCCGAGACCATGGCGGCCAACCTCGACAAAAGCGGCGGCCGCTGGGCCTCCGAGCGTCTGCTTCTGGCCTTGGTCAATAGGGGAACGGCCCGCGAAGAGGCCTACCGCTGGGTGCAGCGCTGCGCGATGGCCGACGGAGATTTCCGCAAGACCGTCGCGGCCGACCCGGACATCACCGCCCAGCTGACCGCCCCCGAACTGGCCGACGTACTCGACCTCGAACACGCGCTCAGACACGTAGACACGATTATCGACCGCGCACTGGAGGGATGACCATGCCGGAAAAGACAGACCTCATCGGAGAGGGCAAGGCCAAGAAAATCTACGCAACGGACGATCCTACAAAGTTAATCTTCTACTTTAAGGACGACGCGACCGCCTTCAACGCGCAAAAGAAGGGAACCATCGAATCAAAGGGCGAGCTCAACTTGCTAATCTCGGCACGGCTATTCCGGTTGCTGGAGTCCGAGGGCATCGACACCCACTTCATCGAAGAGAAGAACGAACGTGAGATGTTGGTCGAACGTCTCGAAATCATCCCGGTCGAGACCGTTGTCCGCAATATCGTGTGCGGGAGCTTGCAGAAACGGACCGGGCACCCCGAAGGCGAAGAACTGGCGCGCCCCATAGTCGAGTTCTACTACAAGTCCGACGAGCTCGGCGACCCCATGATAAACGACGACCATTGTTTGGTCTTCGACTGGGCCACTCACGGCGAACTCGAAGAGATTCGCCACCAGGCCCACGCGGTCAACGCGGTCCTCAAGCCCTTCATGGCCGAACGCGGAATACTGTTGGTCGATTTCAAGCTCGAGTTCGGCCGCACACACGACGGCCGGGTACTTCTCGGTGACGAAATCTGCCCGGACACCTGCCGCTTCTGGGATTCCAAAACGCATAAGAAGCTGGACAAGGACCGCTTCCGCCACGACCTTGGTGACGTAGAGGGCGCCTATCAAGAGATCGCACGCCGGGTGGCAAACTGAACCACACCGTGAGCTATCGCGCCAAGGTATACGTCACGCCCAAGGAGGCCATCCTCGACCCCCAGGGCAAGGCCATCGCCAGTTCGCTCAACAGCATGGGCTACCGTGAGGTCGACGACGTACGCTTGGGCAAGTACTTGGAACTGACCCTGTCGAGCGCCAGTGACACCGACCTGAGCGCACGGGTCGACGAAATGTGCCGGCGGCTGCTCGCCAACGACATCATCGAGGACTTCCGTTTCGAAGTGGAGGAGGCGGGCTGATCGTGAAGTGGGGGGTCGTCGTGTTCCCCGGGAGCAACGACGACCGCGACACCATACATGCGCTCCAATCGGTCCTCGGGGAGGAGGCCGTAGCGCTCTGGCACCAAGACACCGACCTTGCCGGGGCCGATGCGGTGGTGCTGCCGGGCGGTTTTTCCTACGGCGACTACCTCCGTCCCGGTGCAATGGCGCGCTTTTCCCCGATCATGAACACCGTGGTCGATTTCGCCCGGAGCGGTGGGCCGGTCCTCGGAATCTGCAACGGCTTCCAAATCCTGTGCGAGGCCGGACTCTTGCCCGGCGCCCTGGTCCGCAACCAACAGCTGCGCTTCCGTTGTTCGATCGAAAAGGTGACCGTAGAGCGAACCGACACCGCATTTTCCTCCAAGCTCAAGCCCGGCTGCACGCTGTCAATTCCCGTAAAGCACGGCGAAGGCCGCTACGTCGCCGATTCGACGACCCTGGCCCAACTGGAGGACGAAGGCCGGGTCGTCTTCCGTTACAGCGGCTCCAATCCCAACGGCTCGACCAACGACATAGCCGGCGTTTCCAATCCGGACGGCAATGTGGTCGGGCTCATGCCCCACCCCGAACACGCGGTCGAACCCGGAACGGTAGGGGAAGACGGGGCGGGGTTGTTCCGGTCGGCAAGGTCGTGGCTGGCCGGGCGCAATAACGGTGGGCATCCGTGAACGCCCCGGACAGCGCCCGCGAGGTGGACGAGAGCCTTGGTCTCGAACACGGGCTGACCAGCGACGAGTACCGGACCATTGTCGACCGGCTCGGCCGGGCACCGAGCATCGAAGAGCTGGGCATATTTTCGGTGATGTGGTCGGAGCACTGTAGCTACAAGAGTTCAAAACCCGAGCTGGCCAAGCTCCCCACCAGCGGCCAGCGGGTGTTACAAGGGCCGGGCGAGAACGCGGGCGCCGTCGATATCGGCAACGGCATGGCCACGGTCTTCAAAATAGAGAGCCACAACCACCCGTCCTATATCGAACCTTACCAAGGAGCGGCGACCGGGGTGGGGGGCATATTGCGCGATGTTTTCACAATGGGCGCGCGCCCGGTGGCAAACCTGAATTCGCTTCGCTTCGGCAGTGCCGGCCATCCGCTTACCCCGCACCTGTTGAGCGGGGTGGTCTCCGGCATCGGCGGCTACGGCAACTCGGTGGGAGTACCAACCGTGGGCGGCGAGGTCCATTTCGACACCGGCTACGACGGCAACATCCTGGTCAACGCATTCACTCTCGGAACCGTGCGCGCCGACCGTATATTCCGTGCTCGAGCCAGCGGCCCGGGCAATCCCGTTCTGTACGTCGGCTCCAAGACCGGCCGCGACGGCATTCATGGCGCCAGCCTGCTGGCCTCGGCCGAGTTCAAAGAAGAGTCCGAACAAATGAGGCCGACCGTGCAGGTGGGTGACCCCTTCACCGAGAACCTTCTGATTGAGGCCTGCCTGGAGACGCTGGCCGGACACGATGTCGTGGCCATCCAGGACATGGGGGCGGCCGGACTGACGTCATCCTCGGTCGAGATGGCCGCGCGTGGTGGTGTCGGCATAAACCTAGACCTCGATCGCATCCCACTTCGCGACCAAACGCTGAGTGCCTACGAAATGCTCCTGTCCGAATCCCAGGAGCGAATGTTGCTGGTCGCACGCAAGGGCCGCGAAGAGGAGGTGGCAAGAAACTTCGAGCGCTGGGGTTTGGACTGCGTAAGTGTCGGCGAAGTGACCGCCGACGGACTTTTCCGTGCCAGCCACCGCGGGGTCGAGGTCGCAGCCATTCCGATTGACGCGGTAGACGCCTGCCCGCCGCCCGCCCGTCCTGCCGCCAAGGCCGCTCGCAGCAGCGACCCACTCGACGATATCGCCGACCTTGACGACCCCGGCGCAACGCTCGAAAGACTACTGGCAAGCCCTAACCTCTGCAGCCGCGGCTGGGTATACCGCCAGTACGATTCCTTTGTGGGGGCCAACACCCGTGTCCAGCCCGGCGGTGATGCTGCGGTGGTCCGGGTTCGCGAGACCGGCGCCGGGCTTGCCATGACCACCGACTGCAATTCGCGCTGGGTCTCGATCGACCCACGTGCCGGCACCGCCCACGCGGTGGCCGAAGCGGTCCGTAATCTCGCCGCGACCGGCGCCCGGCCTTTGGCGGTCAGCGATTGTCTCAACTTCGGGAGCCCGGAAAAGCCGGAGGTCATGTGGCAGTTCACCGAATCAGTGGCGGGAATGGCCGAGGCCTGTACGATATTCGATGCGCCGGTCATCTCCGGCAACGTCAGTTTTTACAACGACACCCGTGGCGCCTCGATACCGCCGACCCCGGTGATCGCAATGGTCGGGTTGATCGACGACGTGCGCCAAACGGTGGGTGCGGGACTGCCCGAACCGGGGCTCGACCTTTTACTGCTCGGGGAGGGTAAACCTATCCTGTCGGCATCCGAATACCTCTCGGTGGTCCACGGCCGCACCGGCAGCGAGTTGGCGGCAATCGACCTGGCAGCCGAACGGCGCACGGCCGAGTTGCTCGCCTCTTTGATTGGCAAGGGCCTGGTCGTGGCGGCCCACGATATCAGCGACGGGGGACTGGCCACGGCTCTTGCCGAAATGGCCCTGGTAGGGGACGCTGGTGGTCTTGACGTTACCGTCCCGGTACCCGACCGGGCCGACCGGGCCCTGTTCGGTGAGTGCGGCTGCCGCTTTCTCTTGGCAGCAGCTCCCAGCGCGCGCGCGGCCATCGAAACGGAATGCGAACGGTCCGGGGTTCCCGTCCTCGGGCTTGGCAAAAGCGGCGGTTCGCGCGTCGTCATTCGCCAGGCCCGGGCCTCGGGGCAGGCCGGCACCACCTTGGCCGACCTCGACACCGGCGACCTTGCCCGTGGCTGGCAACAGGCTCTCGGAAAGATAGCCACGGCCTGAACGCAGACCGGCAGGTGAGTCCGCAGGGTCTACGTGCTAGCCTCGGGGCTGGTCTAGCCCCAGAGACCGGGGACCCGGAACCCCGGTACGAACAATGGACAAGTTCCGCGAAGAATGCGGTGTAGTCGGCGTCCACGGGCGCCCAGAGGCGGCCAATATCGCCTACCTGGCCCTTTACGCCCTCCAACACAGGGGGCAGGAGGGTGCGGGCATCGTATCGAGCGACAGCCAGGCGCTAATCAGCCACCGCGGACTCGGCCTGGTCGCCGACGTCTTTAACGAAGAGATTATCCGCTGCTTGGGCGGCAACATGGCCATCGGGCACAACCGCTACTCGACGACCGGCCAGACCCTGCTGCGCAACACCCAACCCTTCGTCGTCGAGTATTCGCTCGGCAGTCTCGCGGTCAGCCACAACGGGAATTTCGTCAACGCCGACCTGTTGCGTGACCGCCTCGAGCGCCGCGGCTCGATATTCCAGTCGACCTCCGACACCGAGGTCCTCATTCACCTCATTGCCAGTTCGAGCGGTACGACCTTCGCCCAGCGCACCATCGACGCCCTGGGACAGGTCGAGGGAGCCTATTCGGTGGTCTTCCTGTCGGAGGACGAGATGATCGTGGCGCGTGACCCGCGCGGATTCCGACCCCTCGTGCTCGGGCGCTTCGAGGGCGGTGGCTACGTTGTGGCCTCCGAAACCTGCGCTCTCGACCTGGTCGAGGCCGAATACGTTCGCGAGGTCGAGCCCGGCGAGGTCCTCCACTTCACCGCCGAGGGCATGGAATCTCTCCGGCCCTTTGCCAGCACATCCCGCCACGCCTGTATCTTCGAACACATCTACTTCGCACGTCCCGACAGCCGGGTGTTCGGCCACAGCGTCTACCAGACGCGCAAGGAGATGGGCCGTCAGCTAGCCCGCGAGACCCACGTAGAGGCCGACCTGGTCTGCCCGGTGCCCGATTCCGGAGTTCCTGCGGCCCTGGGCTACGCCGAAGAGGCCGGTCTTCCCTTCGAGATGGGGCTCATTCGCAATCATTACGTCGGCCGCACCTTCATCGAACCGCAGGATTCCATCCGCCATTTCGGGGTCAAGGTGAAGCTCAACGCCCAACGTGAGGTCATCGAGGGCAGGCGGGTAATCATAATCGACGACTCCATCGTGCGCGGCACCACGAGCCGTAAGATAGTTCGCATGGTGCGCGCTGCCGGTGCCACCGAGGTCCATTTCCGCGTATCGGCGCCGCCGACGATGAACCCTTGTTACTATGGCGTGGACACGCCCACCCATGCCGAGTTAGTAGCCAACAACCACAGCGTCGATGAGATTCGACAGTATATCGTGGCCGACAGCCTTGCCTACCTCTCCGAGGAGGGGATGTACGCATTCCTGGGTAAAACGCACGAGGGCTTCTGCGACGCTTGTTTTACCGGCGCCTACCCGGTGGGCACCGGCCAAGAGAACGAGCAACGCCAGATGAGACTCTTCAACGCCGTCGAACGCGGCCCCGCACCGCTCAGCCTGGTAAAGGACTAGACCGCCCGGCTTACAGCACCGTGTGGCGCGACCAGTCGTGGTCATCGCGTTCGGGGCAATCAATATTGTAGTGGAGCCCACGGCTCTCGCGGCGACGCCGGGCCGAACGCACTATGAGGTCGGCAACAAGCACGAGGTTGCGCAGTTCCAGTAAATCGCCGGTGACCTTGAAGTCCCAATAGTACTGGCGAATCTCATCCCTGAGCATGGCGATGCGGGCTGCCGCCCGTTCGAGCCGGCGGTCGCTGCGGACGATGCCGACGTAGTTCCACATCAACCGCCGGACCTCGTCCCAGTTGTGCGCGATAACGACCGACTCGTCGATGTCGGAGGCCTCACCGCTCTCCCAGGGCGGAAACTCGGGTGGCGCCCCATCGGGCGTGGCTACAACCCCTGCGGCGTGTCTTGCCGCGCGGTCGGCAAACACCAAGCCCTCGAGCAGGGAGTTCGATGCCAAGCGGTTGGCACCATGGGCACCGGTCATCGCGACCTCACCGCCTGCGTACAACCTCTCGACGGCTGTCTGCCCGTCCAGGTCCGTCATGACCCCACCGCACATATAGTGGGCCGCCGGAACGACCGGAATGGGCTGAACGGTGATGTCGATGCCAAAACCGAGGCACTGCTCAAAGATTTGTGGGAACCGCGAGCGCAAGAAATCCGCATCGAGGTGCGTGGCATCGAGGAACACGTTGTCGTAGCCGGCCTTCTTCATCTCATGGTCAATGGCCCGGGCTACTATGTCGCGGGGGGCCAATTCCGCGCGCGGGTCGTGGTCAGACATGAAGGCCCGCCCGTCGGGTGCCTTGAGGATTGCGCCCTCACCGCGCAAAGCCTCGCTGACCAAGAATGATTTGGCCTCGGGGTGATAGAGACAGGTGGGGTGGAACTGCATGAACTCGAGGTCCGCGACCCGGCAGCCCGCACGGTAGGCCATGGCTATGCCGTCGCCGGAGGCCACATCGGGATTGGAAGTGTAGAGGTAGACCTTGCCGGCACCGCCGCTGGCAAGGAATGTGGCTTTGGCCCTGAGGGCCTCGATACGGCCACTGCCCGCATCTAGCACATAGGCGCCCCAACAATGCGGCCTGCCGCTGGCCATACCGAACTTCTGGTCGATAAGAAGGTCGACCGCGTGATGGTGCTCGAATATGTCCACCCGCGGGTTGTCTCGTACGGCACCGACCAACGCGGTCATAATCTCCCGGCCGGTGGCATCATTGGCGTGCAAGACACGGCGGTGTGAATGACCGCCCTCCAGTCCGAGGTCGAAGCCGGCAGGGTTGGTCTTGTCGCGACTGAAGCCGACGCCAAGCTCTATCAGTTCGGCGACCCGGGCCGGGCCTTCTGAGACCATCGCCCGGACGGTCTCCGTGTTACAAAGCCCCTGACCGGCAGCGATGGTATCGGCAGCGTGACTATCGAAGGAGTCCCCGGCCTCCCACACCGCGGCAACCCCCCCCTGGGCATAACTGCTGTTCGATTCCTCGACATTGCGCTTGGTGACGACCGCGACACGGCCCGTAACGGCCGCCTTTCGCGCAAAGTCCAAAGCGGCGATGCCGCTACCTATGACCAGATAGTCGTAGACCTTCATGACGGGGACGGTGAATCTTGTCGGCCCGGGCCCGCCCGTTCAAACCCGCCTTTTGGACGCCCGCCCCGGTACAGGCTAGCCTCGTGGCCGTGACCGGAGAAGCTCGAACCGAGGGGGGAGGGCCGCCGGCCAGCCTGCCTAACCTGCTGACCATGGTGCGGGTGGCCGCCATCCCGGCCCTGGTCTGGCTTCTATCGGACAGTTCGCGGGAAGCCGGACTGGTGGCTTTCGGCGTGTTCTTTGTCGCATCCTGGACCGATTTCTTCGACGGACTGCTGGCCCGGCGCTACGGACTGGTGACCGCGCTCGGCAAGCTGCTCGACCCATTGGCCGACAAGCTGCTGGTCGTTTCGGCTCTCATCATGCTGGCAATGATGGACCGTAGCCCGGGAATCCCGGCCTGGCTGGTTGTCATCGTAATTGGCCGCGAACTGTCGGTCACCGGACTGCGTGCGATTGCGGCCGCAGAAGGGTTGGTCATGGCCGCAGAGGCCTCGGGCAAGCTCAAAATGATACTACAGGCGGTGGCCGTCCACGCCCTTATCCTCCACTACGACTACCTCGGCATCGACCTATACACCGTGGGCATGGTGCTCCTGCTGCTCTCCACGGTGGTCGGACTATGGTCAGCGGCCGGCTACTACCTGAGGGTGTTCAGGACACTGGCCGACAAGGCTGGCGGGACCGGTCCGGCCTAAGCGGCGGACTAATTGGCTTGCAAGCTCGGCCGGAGGGCTCAATAATCCGCCGCTCTCCGGGCTGCGGGTGTAGCTCAGTTGGCTAGAGCGTCTGCTTGCCATGCAGAAGGCCGTGGGTTCGAATCCCATCACCCGCTCCATCAACCCCAAATATGCGTTGTACCCACCCTTTTGGGGGTGTCGGGGGCCAGACCTTGTCCGTACCCCTATTGATAGACTCTCCGACCTGCGCCAGCTTGGTATACTAGCTATAGTCAATGGTTCCCGGGTTGTTCGGGAACCACTGGTGCGCCCGTTTGCCTTCGGTGAGTAGACGGCGGGAGCTGGGCTCTAACGTGATGAAGGACAACCAAACACCGCGACTCCCCGCAACGCTGGTTACGGCCTTACTGGCCGGCGCCTTGCTCCTGCCCGCCACGGCCGGCGACGCCGGCAAGCGCAAGCCGAGCTGCCCGATTGCGGGCGATGCCTTGGGCGAGTCGATTGCCTTCGGCGGTGACTTCGACGGCGACGGGACTGACGACATCGCCGCCGGCTCTCCCTGTGCAATGGTCCGGAAGTTGTTGCGCGGGGGCAGAGTAGCGGTCTTCTCGGGCGCCACCGGACTCAAGATATTCGGCGCCAAGGGCATCCAGCAAGGCCAGTTCATGGGCGCTTCCTTGAGCTTCGCCGACGATATCGACGGTGACGGACGCGCCGAACTGGTCGTCGGCTCTCCCGGATACAACGTCCTGGCCACCGACAGACCCGACGACCTCACGACCGGAAAGAAGTTTAGGGACGGTGGCCGCGTTGATTTGCTCTCCTGTAGCGACACGGGCAGCGGCGGATGTACCAGCGACCCTGTGCCCATGGCGACCTGGTTCGGTGAAACCGACCAGGCCATGCTCGGCAAGGCGGTGGCGGCGACGTCGGGCGGGATTGCCTCGAGCGCAGCCGATATCGTGGCGGGCGCACCGGGCGACCGTGTGTCGCGCGGCAACGGCAAGCGAGGACAACGAAAGGGGCGGGTCCATTTCTACTCGGGCAGCGGCCTGGACCTTCCCGACCCCTACGTTTCGGTCGACGGCCCCAAGAAGGGCTCGCGCTTCGGCAATGTGGTCGTGGTCGTCGATAGCATCGATACCGACCTGACCGACGATATCGCCGTGGGCGCCGAAGAGGCCAACATCGGAGCCAAGAGGACCGGCATGGTCCGCGCACTGTCGGGTAGCGCGCCTCAGGATAAAATCTTCGACGACAGCGGCGCCAAAAAGGACCGGATGGGAACTTCGGTGGCTGCCGCCGGTGACTACGACCTCGACGGACGTGCCGACCTCATCGTCGGTTCGGCCACAGCCGACGATTCCGGCCTCAAGAACGCCGGCACGGTCACCGTGCTCTCGGCCAACGGGCGGGCCCTGATGGTAGCGGCAGATGGCGACGACGACCGCCAGACCGGCGCCTTGTTCGGCTCGGCCGTGGCCAGAATCGGCGACATAGACGACGACGGGTGGGACGACTACGCCGTCGGCGCACCGGGCCAGGACACCCGGGCCCGCGGCCAGACCCTTATCGACGCCGGCCGGGTGGTAGCCATATCGGGTAAGAACGGCCAGGTAATCTGGTCGCTCGACGGCACCCGGCCGGGCATGAAGCTCGGCCATCGCGTCCTGGCCGGCCCCGAGAGCGGCAAGGGCTATGCGCGCGTGCTCGTGGGCGCGCCCGGAGATGCTCCGCGCGGGCGGCGCGGGGCCGGCACGGTCCGTATGCTGGCCGGAAACTCAAAACAGATTATCGAGACCTTCCGCGGCCAGCGGGGTCTAGAGACCCGCATATTCACCTTCGGCTACGACCGCAACTCGGTGCCCTTGGCCAAGACCTTCGGCTTGAAGGCCCGCCCAGGAGAGCTTTACGCCGAGGTCGGTGGGTCCAGTTTCGGCGACCTCTCGGTCGCGGTGCTCGACGATTCACGCAACGCCGATAGTTACGCCAAGGTGAAGATCATCCTCGGTGCGGGCAGCAACGCCGGCGCAGACGGCCGGGTGGTAATCATGGACGCGCGCAGCCGCAACAAGGCCATTGCAAGCTTCAAGGCCTTCACCAATGTCGAGGTCAACGTCGGAGCCGGCCGTATAGACTCTAGCCCGTTGCACCCGACCCGCTACGAAGAAAAAATCGTTGCGGTCGAGGCCTACTCGGGCACCGGCACGGTGCGAGCCAGGACCTTTGCGCGCGTGAACCCGCGCAAGGCCGACCAGTGGTATGCCGAACGTGAGTTCACCGTGTTCGCCAACACGGACACATCCGTCCAAGCCTACGGCGCGACATACGGGATAAGCCAGATGCAGGCGCGCGGCGCCACGGTCGCGGTGGGCAACGTTCTTGGCGACGAGCACGAAGAGATTATCGTCGGCAGCGTCGAGGGTGTGGCCCGTGTCCGGGTGTTCTCCTATACCGGCGCGCAACAGGCCGAGTTCGTGGCATATGCCCCCGATTCCGACGGCAACGGCATCGTCGACACCACGGGCGTTCGTGTCGCTGTCGGCAACGTGGGCGGGAACAACTACGACATGATTGTCACCGTACCGATGACCGGAGCCCCCCTAATCCGCGTCTTCGACGGTTACGGCGACCGTATGCAGGTCTCGGGCGCAACCGACTATGTCGAAATCGACGCCCGTTGCGACGAAGGCACGAGCGCCCGAGAGAGCGGCTACTGCGGTGGATTCTGTGACTCCGGTGGCGCTTTCTCCACAAACACCCCCTGCATCTCCGACGCCGAGTGCGCCACGGGTTCGACCTGCGAACTGCCCGGCACCTGCGCAACGTTCGGTGGTGTGACCGAATCGACAGCCGACCCCTGTTTCAACGACAAGCATTGCGCCAGCCCCCAGACCTGCCGGGGGAATGCCGAGCTGTTCAGTAGCGTCAAGGTCTGTATCGGTGGCGAGGACGCCGGCAAGGAATGCACCCACGCAAGCCAGTGTACCAACAGCACGGTCTGCGCCAATGCCTACTGCGAGACCGATGCCCAGTGCTGCAAACGCGGGCTGGGAAGCTGCTACCTCGGACCG
>JAYGCK010000021.1:0-2289 GCA_046583395.1 Deltaproteobacteria bacterium | reverse complement strand
CACAGACCTCGACCAGACCACAGGCCGAGCCGTTGCCGGTGTTGGGAGTGCCGTCGGCGTTGTAGGTGTTGGTGCAATCGCGGTCGCAACCATCGCAGCTATAGCGGTTGCCGTCGTCACAGGTCTCGCAGCTAAGGCGTCCGCCCGGGAAAGCGCGGTCGGAATAGGCCAGGCAAAACCCGCCGACGCAGTCGCCGTCGTCGCTGCAAGTGGCCCCGTGAGCCTCGCCACCGTCACAGGCCAGGTCGTCGCAACCGTCGTCCCACTGAGCGATACCGTCACCACAGTAGCCGCCGACCACGCCAGAGGTGTCGTCGGCCAACCCGTCGTCGTCATCGTCGGTCACGACATAGCAGTTGCCCGTGCAGACCTGTTCGCAATAGCCGACCCCGGCGCCACCCTGGATGCGCGCACCGGCCGGTATGATGCAATTGTCCGAAGCGCAGTGCTTGTCCTGGGTGCAAACACCCTGGCACCAGCCATAACCATACTGGTCAGGGATGCACTGGGTGCCGTCGCGGCAGCCGCTGTCCTTCTTGCAGGGCTCGACCGACCACTGCCCGGCACAGGGGGCCTCGTCGTCGCACAGGCCATCGCCCGCGTTGCAGGTCACATTGCCCACACAGTTGCCCGAACCGCACTGGCTGTCCCGGGTGCAGCGGTTGGCGCTGAGGAAGGTGTCGGCCATCAGGTCGGTGGCATGATCGACGGCGGAGTCGGCGTACTCGTTGAAGAGGTCCGCGACGGTGAAGGAGCCGTAGGTCGGGTCGCCGCCGGGAACCTGGTCCTCGAAGCCCAGGTCGCGGATATCGACCTTGACCGAATAATCGGGCTTCTCGCCGCAGCCCTGATGGATATCGTAGTGGAGCGAGACCATCTGCCAAATCAGTCGCTTGTCGCGGCTCTTGGCATACATCAGGCGGCCGGCCTGGGTACGGTCGAAGGGCTTACACTTGCCGCTGCGGTCCTCCTGGGTCTGGCAGTCGTCGGCCGCATCGGCCTTGGTTATGATCCCGTCGTTGTCACTGTCCCAGGCCTTCTTCAGGCAGGGCATCTCGTGCCGGGGACCGTCCTTGCAGCGTCCACGGACCTTAGAGTAGGGCTCCGACGAGCTTCCGGTGGTCCCCACCCTGCCCGGCCAAGACATCGTGGCCATGCAGTTGACGTAGGCGTCGCAGGTGCCGCCACCGGCACACTGGTAGTCGGCCACACAGATGTCGCCGTCGTTGTTACCGCCGTTACAGTTGCCCCAGTTATCGCGCTCGGGGCTCTTGCCCTCACCCAACCGGCTAAAGCACTGGGTCCGCTCTTTGGCGATGTAGGCATAGGCCGTACGCGCCGCGGCCAAGCTCCCGTTACGGCAAGCACGCTCGTCGCCCGGCAGCGTGCCGACATAGCCGGGCTTGTAGGTCATCGGGAACATCTCGTTGGCGGCCAGGTAACCGCGCAGCCCGGCGCAGTAGCTGACCTCCGCCCAATCGTCGGTGGGCTGGCCCGTACACATATCCTCAAGACCGAGATCGGTGGGCGTGAAGTACTGCGAGCACTTGACAACGACGTTGGGCCTGAAACGGGTCACTCGCTCCAAGCGCTTCTCAAAGCGGCGCTGTCCGGGGTACTCGCGGCAGCCCACACAGTCCGACATGCCCTGGCCGCCGAGCATCGGCGGGTCGGCCGCACAGTCTATAGAAGGATGAATCCAGCCGAAGCTCTTGAGCTTGGCGCAGTAGGCGCGGATATCGAGGACCTTACCGGCAACGATACGGGCGTTGCGGGCGGCCATTCTCTTACAAAGGACCTCGCGGCGGCCGAGGAAGGCCTGGCCTGGATGGACCGAGCCTGCGAAGGCCTCGGTGGCCCCGGTGCCCAGCTCCAGCCCGGCGCAAGAAAGCCCAACTAGAAAGGCCAATGAGAGGCCGATTCCACGTGCCCTAGGAAACCAAGTCATCAGTGCACATCCCCCTGTCCCTGACCCGGCGTAGGAAACCTACGATACGGACCCGGACCGCTCGGGGCAACGCTTTGAACCTAACCTATCTATGGAGCGCGAAGCAAGGGGCTTGACCCCGGCCTCGCACTATTTATCGGCCGATCCCCCCCCTATCGGGGGTGGATTGATGGCCTATGGCCGACGAGTTGCACCGAGACGGCTGTCGGAACCACTCTCAGACCCCGCCCCTGTTGGGGGAGTCGGTCTTTGGCACCCTCGGAAGGCCCGGCAAGGGTGCCCCCGATGGGGGCTCGGAGGCGACGATGGTGGAGCCGAGGAGGATCGAACTCCCGACCTCT
>JAYGCK010000086.1:0-27980 GCA_046583395.1 Deltaproteobacteria bacterium | reverse complement strand
TGACGAGCGCTCTAACGGTCAATAGGAGCGCAGAGGGGCTGCCGTGGGCAGTGCTCAGCCACGGGCTGTTCGGTCGCGATCTCGACACCGCCATCAGACCCGGCAGTGAGGCGGGAAAAACCCATGCAAACTGCCAGAAGAAAGCCCTCAAGTCCGCCTTCAAGCTCTATGACAAGGACATCAAGTCTTGGAACAAGGCCGTGGCCAAGCTCATCAGCGATAAGGGCTTTAGCGTGGGCGGCGGCACAAAGCTCTATGCTCGCTCCAACGGTGACCTGCGTAACTGTCTCGATACCCAGTGTTACGATCCCAAGGCCAAGATAGATAAGCTAGCTAATAAGGTACTTACCGCTTTTGCTGGGAAGCACTGCACGGGCGTTGATCTAGCCGATGCGTTCCCCGCCACCTGTAAGGACACTCCCACCCTGGAGGCCATGGCTAGTTGCATGGCCGCTCGTACCCGCCAGGCAGCCCGCGACTACATGGCCGCCGTGGCTGGACTCGACTAGCTGCCAGTAACGATTGGGAAAAATTGGCCCATGGATTGGCCCATTTGGAATCCGACGACGACTTTCTTCAACGATATCGAGGGGAATCATGGTGCGAGGAGGGGGACTTGAACCCCCACGGCCGCAATGGCCACTAGGCCCTCAACCTAGCGCGTCTGCCAGTTCCGCCATCCTCGCAATTGGGTCAGTTGTCTTCCATGCCGCCGCCGGTGCTTTCTTGGGCGGCCGGGGCCGTCTCGACGACCGCCGCGGGTTCGGCGCTGAAGTCGTCGAAGACCGAGTTTTGCTGGGCCGAAAGCACGGCCAGTAGCAGGGAAGAGAGCATGAAGACGACGGCCGTTGCCACCGTAAGCTTGGTCAGCACGTTGCCGGCACCGCTTGGCCCGAACACCGTCGAGCTGGCCCCTCCGAACACGGCGCCCATGTCGGCGCCTTTGCCCGACTGCAGCAGAACCACGCCAATCAGGAAAAGGCCGGCCAGAATGTTGAGTGTCACCAGTAGCGCGTTCACCGTTATGCGTCCTCGAACTGCACTATGCGCAGGAAGTCGCTGGCCTTCAAGCTGGCTCCCCCGACCAGGGCGCCGTCTATGTCCGGGCAGGCCATTAGGCTGTCGACGTTGTCTGGCTTGACGCTGCCGCCGTAGATAATGCGTATTTGGGCGGCCGTTTCCTTGTTGTTGGTCACTTCGACGAGCACCCGGCGGATGGCCTCGTGGACCTCCTGGGCCTGCTCGGGGCTGGCCGTGCGCCCGGTTCCTATCGCCCATACCGGTTCGTATGCGATGACCACTTCGGTAAAGGACTGGGCGGTTATGCCGTATAGGCTGCCGGCGACCTGGCGCGAGACCACGTCCAAGGTCGAGCCCTGGTCGCGTTGTTCGAGACTCTCGCCCACGCACACGACCGGGCGAAGCCCTGAGGCAAGGGCGGCCACGGCCTTCTTGGCCACCGTGTAGTCGGTCGACCCGAAGTGCTCGCGGCGTTCGGAATGGCCCACTATCACGTAGCTGCAACCGACGTCGCGGAGCATGTCGCCCGATACCTCGCCGGTAAAGGCTCCCGACTCCTCCCAGAACATGTCCTGGGCACCCAGTGCCACCGACGAGCCGTCCAAGACCCCGGCTGCTGTTTCTAACGCGGTAAACGGCGGAGCTATCATCACCTCGCGCCCGTCGATGCCCGCAGTACCCGCGGCCACCGCAGCGGCCAGTTCGCGCGTTTCGGCGCGGGTGGCGTTCATCTTCCAGTTGCCGGCTAAGAGGGGGGTTCTCATCTGGCTTGGTATCCTATCGCACTCAGGCCCGGCAGTTCATGACCGGCCAGGAACTCAAGGGAGGCGCCGCCGCCGGTTGATACATGGCTGACGTCGTCCTTGCGGCCCGACAGTGCAAGTGCGGCGAGCGAGTCGCCGCCGCCGACCACCGAGGACGCGGCCGAATCGGCCACCGCAGCGGCCACTGCCATCGTTCCGGCACGAAAGTTCTCCCACTCGAACACGCCCATCGGTCCGTTCCACAGTATGGTCCCGGCGCGGCGCAGGATATCGGCGTAGCGCGTCTGGGTGGCCGGGCCTATGTCGAGGCCCATCAGACCGTCGGGTATAGACTGGCCGGAGACCTCGACCGCTTCGGACTCGGACGCAAAGCTTTCGGCTGCGATATGGTCGCTGGGCAACTCGATGATGGTGCCATCTGCGGCTGCGCTCTCGAGCAGCGTACGGGCGGTATCGACCTTGTCGGTCTCCACTCGCGAGCTTCCCACCTCGTGGCCCTGGGCGGCAAGGAAGGTGTAGGCCATAGCGCCGCCGACCAGGACGGTGTTAGCGCGTTGGGCCAGGCTTTCGAGAAGTTCGAGCTTGTCGCTGACCTTGGCCCCGCCGACCACCGCCACAAAGGGCTGGTCGGGTGAGCCGAGCAGTCGACCCAACTGGCGGACCTCTTTGAGGATGAGAAGCCCCGCGCCGCGTTCTTCGAACAGCGCCGCGAGTGCGTGGGTCGAGGCGTGGGCGCGGTGGGCCGCGCCGAATGCGTCGTTTATGTAAACGTCGGCCAGTTCGGCTAGCGCCGCGGCGAAGTCGCCGTCGTCGGCTTCTTCTCCGGCGTGGAAACGCAGGTTCTCGAGCAACAGGACCCCGCCGTCGGCCAGGTCTTCGGCCGCGCGTCTGACTTCCGACCCGACACAGTCCTCGGCAAGCGAAACGTCGGTATCTAGAAGGCGGGCAAGCTCGGCGGCCACCGGTGCCAGGGACAGTTCTGCGGCGACCTTGCCTCCGGGGCGGCCGAGGTGGGAGGCCAGGACCAGGCGGGCGCCTTGGCCAAGGGCCAGCCGCAGGGTCGGAAGCGATTCCTCTATGCGGGTGGCATCGGTGACGCGCCCGTCCTTGATGGGCACGTTGTAATCGACCCGCACGAACACGCGGCGGCCGGCCAAGTCGAGGTCTTCGATGCTCTTCATCGAGACCCGGGCGCCGGAAGTTCCGGGTTCGTGTTCAGAGCGAGGCGCCGACAAGCTCGGTGACGTCGCAAAGTCTGGTCGAGAATCCCATCTCGTTGTCGTACCAAGACAGTATCTTGGCAAAACTGCCATCCATGACCTTGGTCACTTGCGAGTCGAAGATTGAGGAGTTGGTGTTACCGTTGAAGTCGATCGAGACCAGCGGTTCATCGCAGTAGGCCAGCACACCGGCAAGCGGACCTTCGGCCGCGGTCTTTATCGCCGCGTTGATGGCCTCGGCGTCGGTGGTCTTTTCGGTCTCGAAGACCAGGTCGACGACCGAAACGTTGGGCGTGGGTACCCGGATGGCCATACCATCGAGCTTGCCGTTTAGCTCGGGCAGGACCAGCCCGACCGCCCGCGCCGCACCGGTGGTCGTCGGAATCATAGACAGCCCGGCCGAGCGCGCCCGCCTGAGGTCGGAGTGGGGGAGGTCGAGGATTTTCTGGTCGTTGGTGTAGGAATGAATGGTCGTCATCAGGCCGCGTCTTATCGAGAAGTTCTCATGGATGACCTTGGCCACCGGGGCCAGACAGTTGGTCGTGCACGAGGCGTTGGAGAGCACGTGGTGGGAGCCGGGGTCGTAAGTGGCGTGGTTGACGCCGTAGCAGACCGTCAGGTCGACGCCCGAGGCCGGGGCCGAGATGATGACCTTTTTGGCACCGGCCGAGAGGTGGGCCGAGGCCTTGTCCTTGGAGGCGAAAAAGCCGGTCGATTCGATGACTATATCGACCCCCAGGTCGGCCCAGGGAAGTTTGGCCGGGTCGCGTACGGAGAGCACGCCGATGCTGCGGCCCCCCACGCTCAGCTCGCCGTCGCCCGCGGAGACCCCGGCGGGGAAGGCGCCGTGCACGGAGTCGTATTTGAGAAGGTGGGCCAGGGTGGCCGCGTCGGTGAGGTCGTTTACCGCGACTATCTCGATGTCATCGCGCCCGAGAGAGGCACGCATCATGTTGCGGCCGATGCGGCCGAACCCGTTGATTCCGACCTTGATTCCCATCTTTTTCCTCCGGATTCCGGTGCCCTATGGCAGGCTGCCCAAGTGGGCTTAAGCGGCGAGATATCCCACGCGGATTTTCCGGAGTCAACTCATTATTTTCGCCCTGACTATGGCGCAGACTGCAGCGGCGACGGTAAAATTGACAGCCGCTCCGGCCCGCAATAGCCTGCGTTTCCAGTTGCATGACGTGGGACGGTGGTGTCGGTGGTAGGGATGACTAAGTGAACTCTCAGGCCGGTCCGACAGGCATCATAGACATGATTGCCGCCGCTGGCCCGGTCGTCCAGGGGGTTCTCTACCTCCTGATGGCCGTATCGATCGCCAGCTGGGCCGTCATCATTTACAAGGCCCGCTATCTCCACACCGCGCGCGGTGCCTCCGAACGTTTCATCGAACTGTTCTGGGAGACCCGCAACCTATCGGAGGTGTCCCGGGCCTCTGCCGAGTTGCCGGCTAGCCCGGTGGCCGAGGTCTTTGGCGCCGGTTACCACGAACTGCTCCACCTGCACGATTCCAAGCGTCCGGGGGAGGCCGGTCTGAGCACCGAGCTTGGTGGTGTCGAGAACGTGGAACGCGCAATGCGGCGCGCGGCCCGCTTGCAGCGCACCCACATGGACAAACTGCTCACATTCCTTGCCACCACGGCCTCGACCACGCCCTTTGTCGGACTCTTTGGCACCGTGTGGGGGATAATGAACTCGTTTCGGGGGTTAAGTCAGAGCGGGTCCTCGAGCATCCAGGCCGTCGCTCCGGGCATCTCCGAGGCGCTGGTCGCCACCGCCTTGGGCCTGGCTGCGGCAATCCCCGCGTTGGTGGCATACAATCACTTCACGCGGCGTGTCCGTGTTATGGCCGATGACATGGAGAACTTCTCTTCCGAATTCCTCAACATCGCCGAGCGCCACTTTCTCGGCTGAGGCGCTATTGTGGACGCAGACAGCGGCGCGGGCTCCGATCAGATCTCGACCATCAACGTAACGCCGATGGTCGACGTGATGTTGGTCCTGCTGGTGATCTTCATGGTCACCGCGCCGATGATACAGCAGGGCATATCGGTCGAGCTTCCCAAGGCATCGGCCAAGCCGGTCGAGAGCAAGCAGACGCCTCTGGTCGTCTCGGTCACACGCGAGGGCAAGGTCTATTTGAACGACAATGCCATCGATGTGGCGGCGCTCGGCAAGAAGCTGTCGGCCATAGTCGCAGAGCGCCCGGCCCAGGTCGTCTACCTGCGGGCTGACCACGCGTCATCCTATGGTGCGGTCGTTTCTGTGGTCGCCGCGGTAAAGGCCGCCGGTGTCGAACGGTTGGGAATGATAACCGAGCCATGACCGGCACCGGGCGACAGGAACCTCCGCGGATAACCTTCAAGGACAGTCTTGACCCGGAACTGTTGCGTGCGCTGGTCCTGTCGCTGGGCGTCCACATCGCCGTCATCGCCGCCGTTGTGGCTTGGCCCGACCTGGTCGGCCAGGCCCCGGCCGCGACGCGGCCCGTGTATACGGTAGCCCTTGTATCGGCCGCCGACGATTCGGCCATCCTTTCTATAGGGCCGCTTGCCAGGCCCGCGCCGGTGGCGGTTACCAAGGCACGGCCGGCTCCGAAGATCCGCCGCCTGGTCGATACCAAGCCCGCACCCAAGGTCGTGCTAAAGGAACTCCCGGCCGTCAAAGCCAAGGCCCAAGCCCCGGCACCGCCCAAGAAGATACGGACCCAGCCGCCGCCTCCGGTAAAGGTCGCCAAGGCCACGACCGAACCGCCCCAGGCCCGGCCGGCCAAGCCGGCGGTCCGGGCCTGGCAAAAGGCCGGTGGCGAGACCCGTGCGCGGGAGTTCGTCAGTTACTACGAACAGATGCTCGACAGCATAAAGAACCACTGGGTATGGGTGGGCGACCCGGCAGGCGACCTGGCCGTGACCGTTCGTTTCGGTATCACCGAGGCCGGACGGCTGAGCGGGCTGCGCCTGGTCAGCAGCTCGGGGGATGAGTTGTTCGACCGCTCCGTGCTTGCCGCGGTCGACTCGGCCGCACCGCTGGGCAGTCCTCCGCCGGCACACAGGACCGAGTTCGCCGACGTAGAAATCGTGTTCAAGGCCGAAGAGCTGGAAAAGAAGTGAGGATGGCCAACCCCTTTTGGCAGGTGGCACTGGTGCCGCTCCTTGCTGTCACGCTGCTTGCCGCCGCATTGCCGGCGGCACCGGTCGTGCGCGCCCAGGTACGCGGTGAGATAGTCGGGCCCGGCAAGACCCGGCTGCCGGTGGCCGTGGCCGAGCTTAAATGGATGGGCGGGTTGGTACGGACCGCGGCCGCCGATGCCTTCAGGCAGCAACTGGCCGCCGATCTGGAACTGTCGGGCCTGTTCCACATCATCGACCCGGGGGCCCATATAGAGGACCCCCAGCAGGCCGGCATCACCGGCGAGGGAATCGACTTTGACGATTGGACCGCCATCGGAGCCCTCGGGTTGGTCCGCGGCGGTTATTGGGGCACGCCGCAGGGGCTGACGGTGGAGGTCCGCTTCTTCGATGTCGGTACGCGGGCCAGCAAGGGCGGACGCCGCCTGTCGGGCGAGGGTACGACCGCCGCGCGCATGGCCCACCGCATGACCGATGCCATCATGGGTTTCGTCACCGGGGTCCCCGGGCCTTTCGATAGCCGGATAGTGTTCGTGTCCAACCGTGAGGACCACTATCGCGAGGTCTACATGTATTCCTTCGACGGTAGTGTGGACAGGCTCACGCGCCACCGTTCGGTCACGATGGCGCCGGCCTGGCATCCATCGGTGGCGTCCATACTGTTTACCTCTTTCAAGGAGCGCCATCCTGCGCTCTTCCGTTTGGACCTGGCCAGTGCCGCCGAGGACAGGATAACCCGGCGGCTCGGTGTCAATGTGGGGGGCGCCTGGGCCCCCGACCAGAGCCGGGTGGTCCTGGCTCGGGAGGCCGACGGCAACACCGACCTCTACTCTCTTGACCCGGACTCGGGCGAGTCCAAGCGTCTGACCCGGCACTGGGCCATAGACGTCGACCCGGCCTGGTCACCCGACGGCCGCCACTTGGCCTTCTGCTCGTCGCGTTCGGGGAAACCGCAGGTCTACGTGATGAGGGCCGACGGTAGCCAGCTGCGCCGTCTCAGCTTCGAAGGCGAGTACAACTCGGCCCCGGCATGGTCGCCCGACGGCACCTTGATCGCCTACGCCGGACGCCGCCAGGGACGCTTCCAGATATTTACGGTCGAGGCCGCCGGCGGAACCCCACGACAACTCACCTTTGGCGGTTCCAACGAAGACCCCTCGTGGTCACCCGACTCGCGCTACCTGGCCTTCACGCACCGCAGGTCGGGGGTCTCGAGCGTGTATATGACCGATGTGCATGGGCGTTGGCTCAAACAATTGACCGACGAAAAAGGTGATGATAGCTCCCCAAATTGGTCACCGAGGCGCCCACGTGGGCCTCGTGTGAATGGCGGGGACGGATGAGACGGGAGGTGGAGGCAACGATGAGTACAATTAAAAGGACCATGCCGGGGAAGCTATGCCTGGCGCTAGTGGGGCTTATGGCGGTCACGCTGTTTGCCAGCGGCTGTTCGACGGTCGGCAAGGGCGGATTGCTCGGCACCGGTATCGGCGCCAAGCGCGACAAGCCGCTGAGCGAGGAAGAACTGGCCGCCGAGTCGAGCATGGAGCAGTTCGAACAGCTCGGTACGGCCGTAGAGGGTGGAGAGTTCAAGATAGTGAGCTTTGCCTACGACGCGCAGTCTCTCGATGAGACCGCGGTCGAGGCGGTCGCTCACAACGCAGCGGTACTTCGGTCCCGGCCCGGCGTCGCCGTCGAGATTGAGGGACACACCGATGACCGCGGTTCCTCGGAGTACAACCTGGCGCTCGGTGCCCGCCGTGCACGGTCGGTGAGCGAGGCCCTGGTCGCCGAGGGTGTGGAGGTCGAACGTCTGACCACGGTCAGTTACGGAGAGGAGCTGCCGCTCTGTAAGGCCGCGACCGACGAGTGCTGGGCCCGCAACCGGCGCAGCCGTCTGGTCGATGTCGGCGACCCGAGCCCCTGAACCAGCCCGTGCGGCCGGCCTCGATAACGGCGTTTCCCATCTTGATGTGCGCGGTCTTGGTGCTGGCCGGTTGCGCCGCTACGACCGCCGGCTCGGGGCGGAGTTCTAGCGGTATCGGCCAGGAACTGGCCGATACCCGCCGCGAGCTTGCCGAGGTCCGGCGCGAGCAGGAACGCTTGCGCGCCATGGTCGAGTATCTCCAGTACTCGGTCCAGTACGGTGACCCGGTCGAGGGCGCCTTCGTCCCCGGCGGTTCGGAGGTCGAGACCACCCCCGATAGCGGACCTGATGACCAGCGTCCGGCCGGGCGTTCGGTCAGTGCCATAGATGCTCTCGGTCTGGCGCTGGCTCCCGAGGGTGGAGATGGCCGTCCGCTGACCACTCAAGAGAACGTACACCCGTTGGTTGAGGATACGCTGGCAATGGCCATCGAAGAGCCCGGCCCAGAACCCGTGCCCGTTGCCAGTGTGGACGATGAGGCGGCCTTCTCGCGTCTTCCAAGGGCCTTGCGCGAGGCGTTGGCCGCAGCCGAGGAAAGCGACCCGGGCTTGGGTCTGGGCGATGCCCCCCTGGAAGTGCCGCTTCGTCTTGCCAAGAGCCTGCGCGGCAGCGGCTACGACGATGCTATTCGCGCGCTGGCCGATTCTCAGTGGGACGATGCCATCCAGTACTTCCGCGACTTCATCTACCGGCATCCCAACTCGTCGTGGGCCGACGACGCACAGTTCTGGACCGGCGAGGCCTACCTCCGAAAGGGCAGGTATTCGAGCGCGATAAAGGCGCTCAATCAGGTGGTCATCCGCTATTCCTCCGGTGACCGTGCAGCCGCGGCACTGTTGCGGCTGGCCGATGTCTTTACCGCCATCGGCGATCCCATCGATGCCAAGCTCAGCCTCAAGAAGCTGGTGCGGCTTTATCCCGACAGCCCCGAAGGCACCCGTGCCGCCGGCCTCCTCGGTGCCCAACCCGGGGACCGCTAACATGGAGGTTGTAAGGGGCCTGGACCAGGCCGCGGGCCGCTTTGCGCGTCCAGTGGTCACGGTCGGCAATTTTGACGGTGTTCACCGCGGGCACCAGGTCATCCTCGATTGGTTGCGCCGCGATGCCGACCAGCGCGACACCATCGCGGTCGCGCTTACCTTTGACCCTCATCCGACCTCGGTGGTCCGGCCCGAGGCCGCGCCCACCCTGCTGATGTCGCTCGAGGACCGCTTGGACGCCCTTGCCGCCTACGGTCTCGACGCCTGCGTGGTCCAGTCCTTTACGCCCGAGTTCGCCGAGGTTGAGGCCGATGTCTTTGTCGAACGCTTCTTGGTCGGTGCCCTCGCTACCCAAAAGCTCGTCGTCGGCCATGACCTGAACTTTGGCAAGGACCGACAGGGTTCGGTCGAGTCCCTTGTCGAGTCGGGCGGTCGTCACGGTTTCAGTGTGGAGATTGTCGAGCCCGTCGTGGTCGATGATATGGTCGTCCATTCCAGCGTGGTGCGCGAGAAGGTCGCCGCCGGCCAGGTCGGTGCCGCAGCCCGCCTGCTCGGCCGTCCCCACCGTGTGCGCGGCTGTGTGGTGGAAGGGGCCGGGCGCGGTACTGAGCTCGGTTTTGCCACGGCCAATATTGCAACGACCACACCGGCGGTTCCCGGCCACGGGGTCTATGCCACGCGCACGACCGTGGGCGGAAGCGAGATAGACAGCGCGACCTCGATAGGGACCACCCCCACCTTCGACGGTGACCGGACCGCCGTGGAGGTTCATCTGTTCGAGGACTGCGGTGATATCTACGGCCAGGACATAGCAGTCGATTTTGTCGAGCATCTTCGTGCGCAGAAGAAGTTCGATGGACCCGCTGCGCTGGCCGCCCAGATAGAGGCCGATGTGGCACGCGCCAAGGAGCTACTGGCCGGTGGCCGATGAGGCGCACTGGCAGCCCCGTCGACTGCTCGTTCCCACCGATGCCGCCGGCCGCCGGCTCGACCTGTGGTTGTCTCGCGAGGCCGGCCTGGCCACCCGCTCGCAGGTCAAGCTTGCCTGCGAGGCCGGCCTTATCCTCGTAGATGACGGGCCGGCCAAGGCCTCCCTCCTTCTCAGAGGCGGCGAATCGTTATGCGTGACCGCCTATCCGCTGCCCGGGGCCATGCCCGCAACCGGACGGGCGGCCGAGCCAGAGGACATCCCGCTCGATATCATCCACGCCGACTCCGACTTGGTCGCCGTCAACAAGGTGCCCGGAATGGTCGTGCACCCGGCCGCCGGACACCCGGGCGGCACTTTGGTAAACGCCATCCTGCACCATTTCCCCGGCTCCCGCTGGCCGGGGCAGCCGGGGCGCGCCGGCATCGTCCACCGTCTCGACCGCGACACTTCGGGCCTTATCCTTGTTGCCAGGAACGCGGAGGCCCACGAGAGCCTTTCTCGCCAGTTCCGTGAGCGCCGTATCGAGAAGAGCTATCTCGCACTGGTGGCCGCCAAGGTGACTGCCGCCGGGACCATCAAGGCCCCCATCGGCCGCCACCCGCGCGACCGTAAGCGCATGTCGACCGCGGCACGCCAGTCGCGCGAGGCGGCCAGCTCATATGAACCGCTCAGAGCTTTCGGCCAGGCCGCGACCTTGCTGCTGGTACGACCGCGTACCGGACGCACCCATCAGATTCGCGTCCACCTGGCATCGAAAGGCTGGCCGGTGGTCGGCGACCGGGTCTACGGCCCGGCCCCCGCGCGCTTGGTCCAGGGCCGCGGCGACGAACGGCGGCTTGGCAAACTCCTGGCGATGATGACCAGGCAGGCCCTGCACGCCTGGAAGCTGGTCCTTGAGCATCCACGGACCGGCAAGCGTCTGGAGCTGGAAGCCCCGCTGGCCCCGGACATGGCCGCTCTGCTCGAGGTCCTCGGGCGGGACTGTTCTTGACTACCCCGGCCCGAGTTACTATCCTTGCCGCAGCTCTCCCGGAGGACCGTTCGTTACAGAGCGGGTCTCCTACCGGCCCCCACTAGACGGCATTCAGTTACGAGGGGGCTGGACTCCAGGATTCCCAGCATATCGCCAGGCGGGTCACGGCCCCCGGTGAGCGACGCATACGGGTCCCCGGGTAATCGGCATAGGAGACATATATGGCGCGTGGTCGCGGAAAGACCGGCAGCTCGGCTGCACGGAAGGACGATACTGAGAAGGACGTGGCCAAAGCGCCCGCCCGAAGCAAAGCCAAGGCTGCGGCGAGTTCGGCCCCCAAGGCTGCGGCGAGTTCGGCCCCCGTGGACACCAGTGCTTTAGAGGCGCAGATAGCGGCCTTGCAGACACAGGTGGCCAACATAAAGGCCGCCGCTGAGCCCGAACCCGTCAGTGACGGGATGACGCTCAATCTCAGGACCCTGAAACAGAAGACGGCCCGCGAGCTGGCCGAGGTTGCCAACGGGCTCGACATCGAAGGCGTCGGCGGCATGCGCACCCCCGAGCTTATATTTGCCATCCTCGGGGCCCAGGCCGCCAAGAGCGGCAACGTATATGGCGATGGCGTGCTCGAGATACTTTCCGACGGTTTCGGGTTCTTGAGGTCGCCCGATGCCAATTATCTGCCCGGACCCGACGACATTTACATATCGCCCAGCCAGGTTCGCCGCTTCGGGCTGCGCACCGGTGATGCGGTCTCGGGCCCCATCCGTTCGCCCAAGGATGGTGAGCGCTATTTTGCTCTGCTGAAGGTCGAGGCGATCAACTACGAGGAGCCCGACAAGTCTCGCAACAAGGTCCTTTTTGACAATCTTACCCCGCTTTATCCCGACGATCCGTTAAACCTCTCGCACGAGGCAAAGGAGATGACCACGCGTGTCATCGACCTCATGAGCCCGGTCGGTAAAGGGCAGCGCGCTCTCATCGTGGCCGCACCGAGGACCGGCAAGACCGTGATGATGCAGCATATCGCCCACGGCATCGCCGCCAACCACGAGGACGTCGTTCTTCTTGTGCTGCTCATAGACGAGCGTCCCGAAGAGGTCACCGACATGGCGCGCTCGGTAAAGGGCGAGGTCGTTTCTTCGACCTTCGACGAGGCGCCCAACCGTCATGTGCAGGTGGCCGAGATGGTCATCGAGAAGGCCAAGCGTTTGGTCGAGCACGGCAAGGATGTGGTCATTCTGCTCGACTCGATTACCCGCTTGGCGCGCGCCTACAACGCGACCGCGCCATCGAGCGGCAAGATACTGTCGGGCGGCGTGGACTCGAACGCGTTGCGTGGACCCAAAAAGTTCTTCGGTGCCGCGCGCAACATCGAGGATGGCGGTTCGTTGACCATCATCGCCACCGCACTCGTCGATACCGGCTCGCGGATGGATGAGGTAATCTTCGAGGAGTTCAAAGGAACCGGCAATTCGGAGATCCATCTGGACCGCAAGCTGATGGACCGCCGGACCTATCCGACCATGGACATCCTCAAGTCGGGTACCCGCCGCGAGGACCTTCTGGTGGAAGAGTCGGCGCTGACCCGTATCTATCTGCTCCGCAAGCTGCTCACCCAGCTCAACAGCGTCGAGGCCATGGAGTTCTTGCTCGGGAAGATGAAGGGCACCAAGGACAACGACGACTTCCTGTCCTCGATGAACTCGTGAACGGTTGCGATGCGCCGGACAGGTCGATGCCGCATTGCATCCAGGGCGCCGCTTTGGTAGTCAAGGCGACTATGCGCGCTGGAAGCGGCCGGGTTATATGAGGCGATGAGCGAGGCAACGATGAAACAACTCTTGGAAGCAGGCGTCCACTTCGGACACCAGACCAGCCGCTGGAATCCGAAGATGAAGCCTTACATCTTCGGCGCCCGCAACGGTATCCACATCATTGACCTTCAGCAGACCGTGGTGATGTTCCGCGAGGCCTGCGAATTTGTCCGCGGTGTGGCCGGCCAAGGCGGTACCGTACTGTTTGTGGGCACCAAGAAGCAGGCCCAAGAGGCAGTCCGCAAAGAGGCCGAAAGGTCGGGTCAACTCTACGTCAATAACCGCTGGCTGGGGGGCACGCTGACCAACTTTACGACCATCCGCCAGTCGATTGAACGTCTCGAGCGAATCGAAGAGACCTTGGCGGGCGAAGAGGCCGCCGAGTTCACCAAGAAGGAGCGCCTCAACATGCAGCGCGAGGCCGACAAGCTCAGAGCCAATCTCCAGGGCGTTCGCGAGATGAAGAAACTGCCCGACGCGCTGTTCGTTATCGACCCCGGGCGGGAGGACATAGCCGTGCACGAGGCCAACCGTTTGGCCATCCCCGTTATCGGCGTTGTCGATACCAACTGCGACCCCGACCGCATCGCCTACTGCATTCCGGGCAACGACGATGCGATACGCGCCATCCGTCTTTTCTGCTCGGCCGTGGCCGATTCGATAATCGAGGGCAAGACCGAGTACGAGGAACGCATCGCGGCCTCCAACGAGGGCGGGGCCTTCGGTTTCGGTGCCGGTGCGGGCATGCTGCCGGGTCTGGAAGGGACCGGCGGGCTTGCCGACGACAGTCCGGCCAAGGAAGCCGCGGCCACGCCCGAGACCGAAGCGGCCGAAGTTGCACCGGCCGAGGCCGCTACCGAACCCGCGCCCGAGAGCGCCCAGGACAACGCGGCCGTCATCGACACCAAGTGAGCATCGACGCCAAGACCGTCAAGGAACTTCGTGACCGCACCGGTGCGGGCATGATGGACTGCAAGCGTGCGCTGACCGAGACCGACGGCGACCTGGACAAGGCCGTCTCCCATCTTCGCGAACAGGGGCTTGCAAGTGCGGCTAAGAAGGCCGGGCGTGTGGCCGCCGAGGGAACGGTGGCGGTGTTCGCTTCCGACGATGACGCTACGGCGGTGGTCGTGGAGCTTAACTGCGAGACCGATTTCGTCGCCAAGACCGAGCAGTTCCAGGCGCTTGTCGATGATATCGGCGACGCCCTGCTCCAAGGCGCCAAACCCGGCGAGGGTAGCGGCGAGAGCGTTGCCGGGCTCACGGTCGGCGGCACATCGCTTTCCGATCTCATGACCGAGAGCATCGCCTCGATCGGCGAGAACCTGTCTCTGAGGCGTTTCACCCGTATCGCCGCCGACGGTGCGGCCGTGGGCACCTATCTTCACGCCGGCGGCAAGATTGGCGTTATCGTCGAGACCACCGAAGGCGGTAACGGAGAAGCCGTACGCTCGGTCGCCATGCAGGTGGCCGCGGCAATGCCGCGTTATGTGAGCCGCGACGAGGTTCCGGCCGAAGAGGTCGACCGTGAGCGCGAGATTTACAAGAATCAGGCCCTGGCCTCGGGTAAACCCGAGCAGGTCGTGGACAAGATAGTCGACGGCAAGCTCGAGAAATTCTACCGCGAGGTATGTCTGCTAGAGCAGGACTATATCCGCGAGCCGGACCTGTCGGTACGTCAGATGCTCGAGCGCGACGGCGGCGGTGTCACCGTTCGTAGCTTCACCCGCTACCAGCTCGGCGAAGGAATCGAGCGCGCGAGCAGCAATCTGGCCGACGAGGTTGCCGAGCAGATTGCCCAGCAGAGTTCCTGAGGCCCGGCAGGCGCCGCTCCATGAGCCCGCCCAAACCCAGATTCCAACGTCTTCTCCTTAAACTGAGCGGCGAAGCGCTCGCCGGCGGTTCCGGCTATGGTATCGACCCTGCGGTCGTGGCCCGGCTTGCGGCAGAGGTGGCCGAGGTCACCGGGCTGGGATGCCAGATCGCCATAGTGGTCGGCGGCGGCAACATTTTCCGCGGACTGAGCGCCTCTGAGCTGGGCATGGACCGTTCGCAGGCCGATTACATGGGCATGCTCGCCACGGTGCTCAACAGCATGGCCATGCAGGATGCGCTCGAGAAACAGGGCGTGGCCACTCGCGTGCAGTCGGCGCTCGACATCAAGCAGGTGGCCGAACCGTATATAAGGAGGCGTGCCAACCGCCATCTCGAGAAGGGGCGTGTGGTCCTGTTTGCGGCCGGCACCGGCAATCCCTTCTTTACCACCGATACCGCGGCAAGCCTGCGGGCCATCGAGATTGGTGCCGAGGTCATAATGAAGGCCACCCGTGTCGACGGCGTTTATTCGGCCGATCCCGAGAAGACCGCGGACGCCGAGCGCTATACTTTCCTGACCTACAAGCAGGTGTTAAACGACGAGTTGGGGGTCATGGACGCCACCGCAATCTCGCTCTGCATGGAGAACCGCATGCCGATTATAGTCTTTGACGGTACCCGCCCGGGCAACATCGTAAGGGCTGTGATGGGTGAGGATATCGGGACTACTGTGGCGGAGGCATCGGCGTGATTGACGAGGTGGTCGATAGTCTCAAGCAGGAGATGGCGGGAACGCTGGAGTCTCTTCAGCGCGACCTGGCTCGCGTACGTACCGGGCGGGCTTCCCCGGCATTGCTCGACGGGGTCATGGTCGATTACTACGGTACCGACACGCCGCTCAACAAACTTGGTGGAGTGTCGGCGCCCGAGCCCCGTCTGCTGGTGGTCCAGCCCTTCGACCAGGGGGCGCTTGGCGATATCGACAAGGCCATTTGCAAGGCCGACCTCGGGCTTTCGCCGGTCAACGATGGCAAGATACTGCGGGTGCCGATACCCGAGCTTACCGAGGAGCGGCGTCTCGAGTTCGTCAAGCAGGTAAAACGCGAAGGCGAGAACCACCGGGTCTCGGCGCGCGGCCACAGACGCGATGCCAACGACATGCTAAAGCAGCTCAACTCGGACAAGGACATCTCCGACGACGATCTGCGCAAGGGGCAGGCGCAGGTCCAAGAGATAACCGACAAGGCAATCGAAGAGATAGGCGCCGTCGTAACGGCCAAGGAAGAGGACGTCATGGCCGTCTGACGGAGGCCCTTCCTTCGTGAACACCGACCAAAGAGACCCGCTCCTGCCCCGCCATGTGGCAATCATCATGGACGGCAACGGACGCTGGGCGGCCGCGCGCGGCAAGAACCGTCTTTACGGGCACCGCCGCGGCAAGACCTCGGTCCGCGAGGTCGTCGATACCGGCCTCGAGTTGGGCATCGAGTACCTGACCCTGTTCGCGTTCTCGACGGAGAACTGGGAGCGGCCCGTTCGCGAGGTCGACGCCCTCATGCGTCTACTGCGTGGCTACCTCAAGACCGAGCTGGCCCGGCTCATGCGCCACGGCATCAGGGTCAAGGCCATCGGCAATCTCCGGCGCTTGCCGCCCGACGTGTTGGCCGAGCTTCGCTCGGTCGAAAAGCGCACCGCAACGAACACCGGTATGACCGTCCAGCTGGCCCTTAGCTACGGTGGCCGCGAGGACATACTGACGGCGGTCCGCCGGCTGGCCCGCCAGGTGCGCGACGGCGAGCTGCGCCCCGAACGCATCGATGAGGAGCGCTTTGCCGCAGCGCTCATGACCGCTGGCGTGCCCGACCCCGACCTTTTGATAAGGACTAGTGGCGAGATGCGGATATCCAACTTTCTCCTTTGGGGTCTGGCCTACACCGAGATTTATGTGACCGAGACCTTGTGGCCGGACTTCCGCCGCGATGAGTTTCTGGCGGCCATGGAACACTACAAGGACCGGAACCGGCGTTTCGGACGCACCGCGGCCCAACTCGAGAGGTCGGCCTGACCATGGAGGGCGCGGGCGTGCTGCGTGCTCGAGTGCTGACGGCGGCGGTGGCCATACCGCTGCTGGTCTGGCTCATCGTCTGGGCCCCGACCTGGATCTACAACATCGTCATTCTGGCCACGACCTTCGTGGCGCTTCGCGAGTTCGCCGAGATGGGACTGGGCGGAATATCGGGCGCACGTACCACCGTGGTGGCCGGCGGGATGGTTATTGCCGTTGCGATGGGGCTCGGCCAGAGCGGCACCGCAATCTCGGCCGGTATCGTCGCCTGCCTGACCGGCGTTTTGCTGAGCACGCTGGCCACCGCCCAGGACATGGAAAAGAGCGTCAGCAAGGCCGCCCACATCCTGCTGGGCTGTCTTTACGGCGGGGTCCTTCTTCCGCACTTCATATGGCTTCGTGGGATAGAGGACGGTTCGGCCTGGGTTATATTTCTACTGGCCTGCGCCATGGCCGGCGACGCGGGTGGCTACTTTGGTGGTGCGGCCTTCGGCAGTCGTAAGCTGTGGCCGACGGTAAGCCCCCAAAAGACCGTCGAGGGGGCGCTGGTTTCCCTGTTTGCAAGCCTGGCCGCCGGCGTGGCCTTCAACCATCTCGTCCTCGGCAAGCTCGGCGGGGTGGAGGTCCTGTGTGTTGCCGGCGTTATCAGCGTGCTCGGCCAGACCGGCGATCTGCTCGAATCCATGATAAAGCGTGCCTACGATGCCAAGGATTCCGGCGGCCTGTTTCCCGGACACGGCGGGGTTCTCGACCGCACCGACAGCCTTATTCTTCCCGTGGTCTTCGTGTACTACTATGCTAGCTTCATCGTAGGCTGATTATGGCGGTCGAGAGCATTATCGGAGCGGTCGCGTCCATCGCCGTAATAATTTTCGTCCACGAACTCGGTCATTTCCTGGTCGCCAAACGCTGCGGCGTTGACGTTCTGGTCTTCTCTCTCGGTTTCGGCCCCAAGCTGCTGTCCTACCGCTCGGGGGAGACCGAGTACCGCCTTTCGCTCATCCCGCTCGGTGGTTATGTGCGTATGGCCGGCCAGGACGACCTGCGCGATCCCGCCGGTGGCCAGGCCGACGACGCGCCCGTGGCCGAGGGTGATATCGAGGGCAGCGGCGACCCGACCCGGCGTTTCTCGGCCAAAAGCTTGGGCCAGAGGACGGCAATCGTGGCCGCCGGTCCCACGGTCAACCTCCTCTTTGCCTTTCTGCTCTTTGCCGTGGCCGCAGCCATCTACGGCAGCCCCGTTGCGGTCGAGGAGGCAAGAATTGCCGGTGTGCGCGAAGGCGGACCGGCCGCCTCTGCGGGCCTACGCACCGGAGACACGGTCGTTGCCATCGACGACGCCTCGGTTGCCGGTTGGGAGGATTTGGCCGGCAGGGTGCGCGAGAGCGGCGGCACCCAATTGGCCTTTACCGTTATCGACGCCGAAGGCCGCAGCCGTTCGGTCACGGTGGTTCCCGAGCGCCACGACCAGCGCGATATGTTTGGTGAGGTCACCGGCGAGACCTTCATGATAGGGATCGAACGTGCCTTCGAGAACCAGGCCGTCGGTATCATCGAGGCCGCCGGCATAGGTGCACGCCAGACCTGGTTCTGGACACGGGTCATCTTCGAGACCTTGGTCCGCCTGTTCCAAGGGCGAGTCTCGGCCAGCGACCTGGGCGGACCGATAATGATCGCCCAGGAGGCCGGCCGCCGCGCCGCCCACGGGCTCGAGCCGCTGCTGCGCTTCATGGCGCTTATCAGCGTCAACCTCGGGGTCATCAACGTGCTGCCCATTCCGGTGCTCGATGGCGGACACCTTCTCTTCTTCGGTATCGAAGGCTTGCGGGGCCGGCCCCTGTCGGTCCGTTACCGCGAGCTTGCCCAACAGGTCGGGGTCTTCCTCTTGCTCGCGCTGATGGTTTTCGTGGTCTTCAACGATATCTCACGCATAGTCGGCAATTAGTGCAGACCACCGCGAGCGGCCCCATCCTGGCCATAGACAGCGCGGGCAGCAGCCCGGGGCTGGCACTGGTCAATGGCGGGCGCGTGGTGGCCGAGCGCTATCCCGAGACCGCCGCCGGCAACAACGAAGAGCTGGCTGTGGCCCTCGTCTCCCTGTTCGAAGAGGCCGGCCGCCGGCCTGCCGAACTTGCAGGTATAGGGGTCACGCTGGGCCCGGGGTCCTACACCGGGCTCAGGGTCGGTCTGGCCCTTGCCCGTGGGTTGGCACTGACCGACAGTTTGCCGGCCTTCGGTATGGGCTCGCTCGAACTGATGGTGCACTGCTGCCGGCAGGCCGGACCCGTCGTGGCCGCGTCCGATGCCGGAGGTGGCCGGGCCTATCTGGCGCGCTTCGATGGTTCGGGCTGCGAGGACCCCGAGCCCGCCCTGGTCGAAAAGGAGGGTCTCGTTGCGTTCGCCCGGGCCGAAGGACGGCCGTTGCTGGTCGAACAGGCCCTGGCCGCCGAGTTGCCCGAGGGGCTTGCCGTGGCGGTCCCGGACCACCGGGCCGGCCAATTGGCCCTCGAGACCGCCCTGGCCCTGGCCGCCGGCCGGGGAGTGGAAGCTGCCACCCTGATGCCGCTTTACGCGGGCCCTGCCAGGGCTCGCCCCAATCGTGACCGTATACGGGTAAGTTCTTGATAATTAATGACTTTCTAGCCAGGGCCAAGTTGACTGTGACTATCCCTGCTTGTAGGCTCGGCGCGCCGCCCACGGCGCTCTAGCCGGAGGATATGCGATGGAACGTCAGGACGAAGATTTGATACAAATGCTTTTGCCCGCCAACGAGGCCCTGCGCTTGGCCTACGAAGAACACGTCAGGCTCAAGACCGAGGTCGACGAGCTCAAGGCCCGGCCTTATCTCTCGCCGGGCGAAGAACTCGACAAAAAGACCTTGCAGAAGCGCAAGCTGGTCGAGAAGGACAAGATCATGGCGATACTGGCCGAGCACCGCCGTGATCAGGCCCGCGCCTGAGGCCCGGCGGCCCCGGCTCTCTCCCCGACCGCGACCGACATGAGCGCCGAACCGCGACATACCATCTCCATCCTGGTCGAGAACGAATTCGGCGTGCTCTCGCGTGTTGCCGGACTGTTCAGCGGCAGAGGGTTCAACATCGACAGTTTATCGGTGGCCGAGACCATCGACCCGAGCGTCTCGCGCGTGACGCTTCGCACCTCGGGTGACGAGAAGGTTCTCGAACAGATAAACAAGCAGCTCAACAAGTTGGTCAGCGTCATCAAGGTCGTTGATTTTGGCGAGGCCGACCATGTCGAGCGCGAGCTTGCCCTGATAAAGGTTACCGCCAACCCGGGCACCCGTGCCGAGATCATGAACATCGTCGGCATCTTCAGGGCCAAGGTCGTCGACGTCGGACCCAAGGAATTGATTATCGAGATTACCGGCGATGACGAGAAGATAGAGGCCATTATGAGGCTCTTGGGCCCGCTCGGCATCAAGGAGGTCGCGCGCACCGGCAAGGCCGCGCTGTTCCGCGGCGACCGGCTGTTGACGGTCGGGGCCCCGAAGAGCACTACAACGAAAGGGAAGGGAAAGGCTGCATGAAGATATACACCGAGGCCGACGTATCGATCGAGGCCATCACCGATAAGATCGTTGCCGTCATAGGCTACGGCAGTCAGGGGCACGCCCACGCTTTGAACCTACGCGACAGCGGGGTCGAGGTCGTCGTCGGGTTGCGCGAGGGCAGCTCATCGGCACCCAAGGCCACCGAGGCCGGGTTTGAGGTGCTAGAGGTAAGCGACGCGGTGGCCCGGGCCGATGTGGTCATGCTGGTGGTGCCCGACGAGCTGGCCGGTGAGCTTTACGCTTCCGATATCGGGCCTTTTCTAAAAGACGGCGCCTGCCTGGCCGTGGCCCACGGCTTCAACGTTCACTTCAAGAAAATAGTCGCGCCCGAGGGCTCGGGCGTTTTCATGGTCGCACCCAAGGGCCCCGGGCACCTGGTTCGCAGCGAGTTCACCAAGGAACGCGGCGTGCCTTGCCTGTTGGCAGTGGCCCAGGACCCCACCGGTAAGACCGAAAGCATCGGGCTGGCCTACGCGGCCGCCATCGGCGGTATGCGTGCGGCGGTCATCGGCACGAGCTTTCGCGAAGAGACCGAGACCGACCTGTTCGGCGAGCAGGCGGTTCTTTGCGGGGGGCTTACCGAGCTTATACGGGCCGGTTACGAGACCCTGGTCGATGCCGGCTATGCTCCCGAGATGGCCTACTTCGAATGTCTTCACGAGGTAAAGCTCATCGTCGACCTGCTCTACGAGGGCGGCATCGCCAACATGCGCTATTCGATAAGCAACACCGCCGAGTACGGCGATCTCACCCGTGGCAAGCGCGTAATCGGTTCCGAGACGCGTGATGCGATGAAGAAGATACTGGCCGATATTCAGAGCGGCAACTTCGCCGATGAATGGATAGAGGAGTACAAGGCCGGGCTGCCGCACTTTCGTGAGCTGCGGCGCGAGGGCGAGAGCCACGACATCGAAAAGGTCGGTGCCGAGCTGCGCGGTCTGATGCCCTGGCTGTCGGAGGGACGCTTGGTCGACCGCGCCAAGAACTGAGGCCGCGCGGCCTCGGCCCCACGGTTTTGAAGTTTGCCAAAGAAGGTTACCGCGTCGCGCTTTGGCCCGTGGCTGCCGCCGCCGGTACCTTCGTGGTCGGCTACCCCATGGTCGCGGCGCTGTCGCTGGCAGCCGCGGTTCCGGTACTGTTGTTCTTTCGCGACCCCGCTCGTAACAGCGATGCCGGCCCCGATGAGTTGGTGTCGCCGGCCGACGGCCTGGTGGTGGCGGTCGAACGCGGTGAAGCGGGCCACCGGCTGGCCCCCGAAGCCAGCACCCGTATATCAATCTTCATGTCGCCGCTCGATGTCCACGTAAATCGTATGCCGACGGCCGGGCGGGTGGAGGATTCGGCCTACAACCGCGGCAGCTTCAAGGCCGCGTACAAGCCCAAGGCCTCCGACATCAACGAATCACGCGCGACCATGGTCGTCGCCGACGACGGCTACCGCTTTGTGGTCGTACAGATAGCCGGCTGGCTCTGCCGGCGCATAGTGTGTTATCTCCAGACCGGTGCCGTGGCACTGCGCGGGCACAAGTTGGGACTGATTATGTTCGGTTCACGGGTAGACCTCTTCTTGCCGGCCACTGCCGAGGTCCTGGTCGAACCGGGCCGGCGCGTAAAGGCCGGCCTGACCGTGGTGGCCAAACGACCATGACCGAGCGGCCCACATCTCCGGCGGCCATAGAAGAGGCCGTCCCCGCGCGCGGGGTTTACATCCTGCCCAACCTCATCACCTCGGTAGGATTGTTCTGCGGGGTCTACTCGCTGGTGCAGACCATGAGCGGGGCCTACATCAACGCCGCACTGGCCATTCTGGCGGCTCTTCTCTTCGACGTGCTCGACGGGCGCGTGGCGCGCGCGACTCGTTCCACCAGTCGCTTTGGTGTCGAGTATGACTCGCTCTCGGACCTGGTCTCCTTCGGGCTGGCTTCGGGCCTGCTGATTTACCGTTGGGCGCTGGTGCCTTGGGGGGTTTGGGGCTGGCTGGCCGTGGGCCTGTTCGTGTGCTGTTCTGCGCTTCGCCTGGCCCGCTTCAACGCCCAGGCAGGGCTTACCCCGCAGGGCTATTTCATCGGACTCCCGGTCCCGGCCGCGGCGGTCATGCTCTCGGGCATAGTACTGATTTACGACTACCTCGGGCGTTCCGGGCTGCCCGACAAGACCGTTGCGTTGTTGCTGGTCACCTACTGTCTGGCCGCCTTGATGGTAAGCGCGGTTCCCTATCCGAGCTTCAAACAGTTCGAGCTTCACCGCCGCCAGCCCTTGTGGTTGCTGGTGCTGCTGGTGGCCTTCCTCACGGTCGGTTACGCCCACTACGAGGTCGTCATCCTCGGCGGCATCTCTACCTACGTTTTTGGCGGTCCGGTGGTCTGGTTGGTCCGCCATTGGCTGGGGCTCGAACAGCCGGTTGCCAAGGCCGCTTCCGACGACCCGTCGGACCGGTCGGCTGCCGGTTGACAGGCGCCGGAGCGCGGCGCTAGGATGCCGCAAATGGACGCGATAGCCGCCACTTTGACCCTTATCGTCGGCAGCCTGCTGCTTGGCTGCCCGCTCGGGGTCCCCGTGAAGGCTTGAGCGCCTGATAGACGGAGGCCACGGGCGGATGGAGTCCCGTGGCCATAACTACCGCGGGTTCTCCCCGCGGTTTTTTTTGACCGGGCCCCGCAAGGCGGTGTCAGTAATGAGCGCGAAAGAGCAGGACTGGGTAAGGATATTCGACACTACGCTCCGTGACGGCGAGCAGTCGCCGGGATGCACCATGAACGTCGAGGAGAAGGCCGGGCTGGCCGAACAGCTCGACCGTCTCGGTGTCGATGTCATCGAGGCTGGTTTCGCGGCCGCCTCACCGGGTGACTTCGAGGCCGTCCAGCGGGTGGCCGGTCTGGTAAAAGGCCCGGTGGTGCTATCGCTGTCGCGCCCGCGCGAGGCCGACATAGACCTGGCCTTGGCCGCGGTAGCGGGTGCCAAGCGGCCCGGCATCCATATCTTCATCGCCACCTCCGACCTCCATTTGGAGCAGAAGCTCGGTATGAGCCGGTCGGAGGTCATAGATGCGGCGGCCTGGGCCGTGGCCCGTGCCCGGGGGCATGTCGATCATATAGAGTTCTCGGCCGAGGACGCCTCGCGAAGCGACATTGACTACCTCACCGAGGTCTTTGGCGCCGCTATCGAGGCCGGAGCCACGGTCTGTAACGTTCCTGACACGGTCGGTTATGCGGTGCCCGACCAGGTCCGTTCGCTGTTTTCCCACTTGGTGGCCAACACAGAGGGAGGCCGCGAGGTGGTCTGGAGCGCGCATTGCCACAACGACCTGGGGTTGGGCGTGGCCAACTCCTTGGCCGCAGTCGAGGGCGGGGCCCGCCAGGTCGAGTGCACGATAAACGGGATAGGCGAACGGGCCGGCAATACCTCGATGGAAGAGGTCGTCATGACCCTGGCCACCCGCGCCGACCACTACGGGGTGGCCACGCGGGTTCGCACCGAACAGATATACCCGGCCAGCCAACTGCTCTCGCGCACCATCGGCGTGTCGGTCTCGCCGACCAAGCCGGTGGTCGGCGACAATGCCTTTGCCCACGAGGCCGGCATTCATCAGGACGGGGTTCTCAAGAACGTCCTGACCTACGAGATAATGCGGCCCGAGTCGGTCGGCAGGGCCAGCAACAAACTGGTGCTCGGCAAGCATTCCGGACGCCACGCATTCGTAGAGCGTCTGCGTGCGCTCGGCATCGATGTCGAGTCGCTCGACGTCAACGATGTCTTTGCCAGGTTCAAGGACTTGGCCGACAAGAAGAAAGAGGTCTACGATGAGGACCTCTACTCGCTCGCTGCCGGAGACGGTGAGGCGGCCGGTCCCTACGAGCTGGTCGGGCTTTCGGTCAGTTCGGAACTCGACCGGCCACCGCGTGCCGAGGTTCGCGTCATGGTCGACGGCAAAGAGGTGCTGGCCGAGGCCGGGGGGGACGGCGTGGTCGACGCCTGTTACAGCGCCATCAAGAAGGCCACCGGTTTCGACCCACGGCTCGAGCGCTACCAAGTAAAGGCCATAACCGGCGGCACCGATGCCATCGGCGAGGTCAGCTGTCTCATTTCGGCTGGCGATGTCACCGTACGCGGGCACGGTGGACATACCGACATCGTAGTGGCCAGCGCCTATGCGCTGATAGATGCAATGAACCGTTACCGGCGACACCGCGGGGCCGCTGGCGAGCGGATCGTCGGACCCTGATGCGCGTAAAGGCCGTCGTCGAATACCTGGGCGGTTCGCATGTCGGTTGGCAGCGCCAGCCCGGCCTGCCCAGCGTCCAGTCGGCGCTTGAAGAGGCCATAAAGACGGCCACCGGCCAGGCCGCGCATGTGGAGGGCGCGGGCCGGACCGACTCGGGGGTGCACGCGGCCGGCCAGGTCGCGGCCTTCGAGCTTATCGACGGCACCGACCTTTACCGCTTGCGTGCCTCGCTAAACGGACTGACCCCGGACGAGATTTCGGTGCTTACCCTCGAAGAGGCCGAACCGTCCTTCGACCCCAGGCGCGACGCCCGCTGCCGCACTTACAGCTATACCGTTGTTGCCGGCCGCCCGCGCTCACCGCTGCTCGTCGGCCGCTGTTGGCACGTGGCCACTGGGCTGGACCCGGAGCTTCTCGGCCGGCTGGCCGCTGCGGTGGTCGGCAGCCACGATTTCAGCGCCTTCCGCGCGGCCGATTGCGAAGCGCCGACCACGGTGCGCGAGGTCACGGACAGTCGGTGGGAAAGCGACGGGGGGCGGTTCGTCTACCGCATATCGGCCACCGCCTTTCTAAAACAAATGGTCCGGGTGCTGGTCGGCTCCATGGTCGACGTGTCTCTGGGCAAGCTCGGCGAGCGGGACTTCGTGGGTCTGTTGGACGGCGGTTCGCGCGACAACGCCGGGCGTACCGCACCCGCGGCCGGGCTCACGCTGGTACGGGTGGACTATTAGGTGGACCGCTGATGGCCGCGCGTTCTGAGTTCAAGCGGGTCGGCATGGTCGTAAAGCCCGACTCGGACGTGGCCAAGCAGCGTGCGCGCCGTCTGGCCGTCTGGCTCGAAAAGCGAGGAATAGGAGTCTTGGCCGAGGCCCCCTGGGCCGGGGCACGGCAGGCCGTCGTGCTCGAACGCGCCGAGATGATGCGCCAGGCCCAACTGGTGGTAGCCCTTGGCGGTGACGGCACGCTCTTGTCGGCCGCCCGGCTGTCGCGGCGCGGCTCGGCCGCGGTGGTCGGTATCAACCACGGCGGCTTAGGTTTCCTGACCGTCTCCGACAGCGGCGGCCTTTATGCGACGATGCGCCGGATACTGGGGGGCAAGTACCGGCTCGAACAACGCACGATGCTCGCTGCAGTGGTTCGCAGGCGGGGGCGCGTGGTGGCCCGTTCCCAGGCGCTCAACGATGCGGTGGTCACCCGTGCGACCTTTTCCCGGATGCTGGCCCTGGAGGCCGAGGTCGACGGCACGCGGCTGACCGAGTATCTGGGCGACGGCCTGATCGTGGCAACGCCCACCGGTTCCACGGCGTACTCGCTTTCGGCCGGCGGCCCGGTGGTTGACCCGTCGGTCGGTGCCTTGCTGGTAACGCCTATATCGCCGCACACGCTGGGCAGCCGGCCGCTGGGCAGCCGACCGCTGGTCCTGCCCGACCGTGCTGCGGTCAGGATAAGGGTCGCGCCATCGGAGGAGGCGGTACTTACCTTAGACGGCCAGGAGGCCGTCGAGCTTCGTGGCCGTGACACTGTCGAACTTGTCCGTTCGGCCAATCGTGCGGCGATCGTAGCCCCCGAGGGTGCGGCCTATTTCGAGATACTGCGCAGCAAGATGGGCTGGGGCGGCAAGCGGCGGGGTTGACCGCGGTCAGGTCCGGCCGGCCGCGGCGCGGACGATACGCCCGGTCCTTATGCCCATCAGTGGAAGCGCGACAAGCCCCTGGGCCACCAGGGTGAGCAACTGCAGGGCGTTCAAGACCATGCCGTAGGCCAGGGCTTCAGTCTTGGGGATCGAGAAAAGGCCGAGCGCGACCACCGAGGCAATCTGGAAGATGCCGACCATTCCTGGCGGATTGGGCAGCGCGCTGGCCGCGCCCACTGCGACGAAGACCACGAAGGCCGCCGAGATCGGGAGGTCCATGCCGAAGCCGAGGATGAGGATGTAACTGGAAAGGATGGGCAACGACCACAGCAGCAAGGTCACCACGAAGACCAGTCCGACCAGGCGCCGGTCGGGAAGTATGTCGAGGCCCTGGCGGGCCGAGGCCAGCATTCCAAGCAGGCCACCCGACCAGCGCTGGGGTAGCAGGCGGCGGGCCGCAGGGGCCAGATAGCGCTGACCGCCTGCCCAGAAGCCGACCACCAGTGCGACCAGCAGGCCGAAGGTCGCTAGGCTGACCATGCTGGCGCGGCTGGCCCAGTCGGGCAGGTCGGTGACCAGCAGTGTCAGATGCACGAACAGCACCATCGCGGCGGCGTCCATCATCTTTTCGAACACCCAATTAGAAACGATGGCCGGCACGGCCAGTCCGCTTCGCCATGAGAGCAACAGCGGGCGCAGCGGTTCGCCGAGCCTGAAGGGTAGCAGGTTGATGAACATGTAGGCCGCCGCTGTCACCTGCCAAAGCGGCCAGTAACCGAGCCGGGCCAGGGGCCTGAGCTCGAGCTGCCAGCGCCAGGCCCGCATCAGCCCTATCATCAGGCTTACCGCCACCGCCGGCAGCAGCCAGAACGGGTCGAACTGGCCGATAGCCGAGACAAGTTCGGCGGGTTCTACGCTGCGCCCGGCCAGCCAGAGACAGAGACCGCCGATGACCAGGCTTGCCGCTGTGCGTGCGGCAAGCGCGCGCGGGGTCATGGCGCCAGTATCCGTTTGGATAGCGCTGTGCCACCCCCGGCCATCTCGTAGACGATAGGTACGCCGGTATCGAGGTCCAGCTCGAGCACCTGTTCGCGCGACAGGCCGTCGAGCTTCATCACGATGCTTCGCAGGCTGTTGCCGTGCGCTGAAACAAGTATCGAGCGGCCGGCGTCCAGGTCGGCGACTATCTTGGCCTCGAAATAGGGAAGCGTGCGCGCCGCGGTGTCCTCGAGGCTCTCGCCGCCCGGGGGCTGCACGTCATAGCTGCGGCGCCAGATGTGAACCTGTTCGGCACCGTACTTTTCGGCCGTCTCGGTCTTGTCGAGGCCCTGTAGTTCACCGTAGTGGCGTTCGTTCAAGGCCTCGTCGCGTTCGGTCTCCAGACCGGCGAGCCCGAGCTGGTCGAGCACTATGGTCAGCGTTTCCTGGGCCCGAACCAGCGACGAGGTGTAGGCCTTGGCAAGGTCGAGTTCCTCGGCGGCAAGAAGAGCGCCGGCCAAGCGTGCCTCTTTACGGCCCTTGTCGGTGAGCGGGACATCGACCCAGCCGGTAAAGCGGTTCTCCAGGTTCCACTGGGACTGTCCGTGACGGATGAGGACGAGCGTCGACATGGGCCTGCCTGGGCGCTGAGCGTGCGACAGACCGTGGCCAATAGCATCTAGCGACGGCCGAGCAAGCGACGGCCGGCTTGCTTGTCGGTGTGGGACGAACCCACTAAACTCAGCCGCCGGTACGTTGGTAGGGGGGCCGTAGCTCAGCTGGGAGAGCGCTTGACTGGCAGTCAAGAGGTCGGGAGTTCGATCCTCCTCGGCTCCACCATCGTCGCCTCCTAACCCCCATAGGGGGCCCTCTTGCCGGGCCTTCCGAGGGTGCCAAAGACCGACTCCCCCAACAGAGGCAGGGTCTGAAAGT
>JAYGCK010000065.1:0-56587 GCA_046583395.1 Deltaproteobacteria bacterium | reverse complement strand
CCGGCCTCATAAAAGGCCCGTAGATTTATGGCCATCGCGGCCAGGGTGACCACCGTCAGAATGGCCGCCGGGACCGCTGTGACCCAGAAGTTCCGTCCCCGCTGATAGAGGTAGACCGTGGCCAGCATGAGCGTGAGGCTGGCCAGCAGCTGGTTGGTGGTCCCGAACAGGGACCACAGGGCCAACCCGACCGGACGCCCGTCAACCCTGTAGAAGGCGAACACCGCAATCACGGCCACCGCGAGAACCGAGCTCAGGTAGCGGTTCTCACCTTTTGCACCTAGACCTGATGCAATCTCGCTTATGTTGTATCGCAGCACGCGAGTGGCCGAGTCCAAGGTCGTCAGCGCGAACGACACCACGATGACCGCGATGAAGGCCGTGACAAGTTCGGCGGGTACGCCCAAAGAGGACACAAAACCGGCGCTACCCTCGATGAACACGCCAATCTTGCCCCCGAGCGTGTTGGCACTTCCCCAGTCGGCATAGTGCAAGTGCCACTGCTCGCTCGAGGAAAAGCCGGCCGTGCAGGCAAGAACCGCCATCAGCCCGAGCAGTGACTCGCCTATCATTCCGCCGTAACCAATCATGCGTGCATCGCCGGCACGGTCGAGTTGCTTGGCGGTGGTGCCCGAGGACACCAATCCGTGGAAGCCCGAGACCGCACCGCAGGCAATAACGACGAACACGAAGGGCAGCATCGGGGGCGCGCCCACAGGCGCTGGTGAAAAGGCCGGCGCCACGAACTCGGGCCCTTGCACAAAAAAACCCGCGTACATCAGCGCCATCCCCAAATAGAGGAGCAACGAGTTGACGAAGTCGCGCGGCTGCAGGAGCACCCACACGGGCAACACCGAGGCGATAAGGCTGTAAGCCAGCAACAGCACCCCCCAACCGGTGGGATAGTCCCACAACGGGGTCGGAGCGCCGGGACTTGCCGAGTAAGCGACCAGTCCCAATACCAACAACACCGCCAGTGCTACCGCCGGACCCGCGGGGACGCCTCTCTTGAAAACGGCAAAGCCGATGGCAACGGCAACGGCCATCAGCGCGAACGAAGGGACCACCGACTGTGGGTAGAAGGCCGGGGTAAACAGCGTCGATATGACAGAAACGAACACGCCCATGGCCAGGCCTATCCCAAAGAAGATGACCAGATGGAACATCGTCTTGGCCGGCTTTCCGATGACCCCTTCTGTGATAGCTCCCACCGAAAGTCCGCGTGCACGAATCGATAGCACCAAGGCGCTCATGTCGTGCACGCAACCGACCAACAGCGCGCCACCGACCACCCACAGCAGAGCAGGCACCCAGCCCCAGATGACCGCGATGGCGGGCCCCAGCATGGGTGAGAGTCCCGTTATCGAAGCATAGTGGTGGCCGAAGAGAACGAAACGGTTGGTCGGAAGGTAATCGATGTCGTCACGTTGGGTATGGGCCGGCGTCGGTTGGTCGTCGGCCAGACCGTAGACCCGGCCGGCAAGATAAGTGGAATAAAAGCGGAAGCCGGCCCAGTAGAGAACGAGGCAGGCAAGGGTGGCCGCTATGGCCAAGGTTCAGGCCCTTCGGCTGCTGCCGCTCCTGGGGCGGCTGCGGCCGCCGCTGCCCGACCCGCTGCGGCCGCCGCTGCCCGACCCGCTACGGCGCTGCGTGGGCGTGGGCCGGCGCTGTGGGCGGCGCCACGGGCGCGGCTTGGCCAACTGCGCAGCCTCGGGAAAGCGATGAGGAATCGGCGAACCTACAAACTCTTCGATGGCCTCGAGCGAGTAGACGTACTTCTCGCAGGCGATTGAGAGAGCGCGCCCCGAAGCCCCGGCTCGCGCCGTACGTCCAACCCGGTGGACATAGTCTTCGGGGTCCTGCGGCAGGTCGTAATTGAACACGTGACTGACGTCGTCGATGTGTAGCCCGCGCGAGGCCACGTCGGTGGCTACCAGAATCTCGACCTTGCCCTCCTTGAAACGTTCAAGAAGCTTGATGCGGCGGTTCTGGTCCATGTCGCCCGCTAATTTGCCGACGGTGAAGCCCTCGTGCTTCAGGCGGTCGGCCAGGTCGGCGGCCGTAATGCGCATGTTGACGAACATCAGCGCACGCGAGGGGTTCTCTTGTCTGAGTAGCCCCAGCAGCAGAGCGAACTTGTCCTCTTGCCCGACATGATAGACCTCAGCATCGATATTGTCGGCCATGATCCTGTCGTCCGAAACGGTAACCCTGGTGACCTCGCCCATATGTTCGAAGGCAAGCTCCATCACCCGTTGGGCCAGCGTGGCCGACCACAAGAAGGATTGGCGGACCGAAGTGTCCGACATCCGGCGTGCGATATAACGGACGTCGTCGATGAAACCCATGTCGAAAAGACGGTCGGCCTCATCAACCACGAGTATCTCGGTCTTGTCGAGCGTGAAGACCTTCTGTTTGAAATAATCGATCAGGCGCCCCGGCGTCCCTACGAGGATATCGACGGGTTCGTCGAAACGGTCGCGCTGTTTGTCGTAGTCCACCCCACCGTAACAGGCGTGAATGCTGAGCCCGGTATACTTGCCCAACTGTTCGGCTTCGTCGCGAATTTGGATGGCCAGTTCCCGGGTCGGTGCCAGCACCAGCATGCGCGGACATGTCTTGCCGCGTTGCTCTGGAGCCTCGGCGGCCAACAGGCGCGTGAACGAGGCTATGAGGAAGGCGGCGGTCTTGCCGGTGCCCGTCTGAGCCTGGCCGGCGACGTTTACACCGGCGAGGGCCAGGGGAAGGGTCTTGGCCTGTATCGGGGTGCAATCGGTGAAACCGGCTTCGTCGATGCCTCGGCGCACCGCCTCGGGCAATTCTATCTCGCTGAACTTAATCTGAACGCTCCTGGGAAAGGCGGGACTTTTGTCAGTTACCGGACCCGGCTCCGGACCCGCGCATAAGCCCGGCAAAGTCTTCGGGGCCAATGAAACCGATGCGCCGGGTGAACTCCGCCCCTCCGGCATCGAAGAAGATGGTAGTGGGGGCCCCGAGCACGTCGAAGGTCTCTAGAATCTTCCCAGTGTAGGTGTCGGTGGTTGTCATGTCCACCTCGATGAAGGACATGCCCTGGCCCAGCTCGATGACGCCGGCATCGGTGAAGGTCCGCTCCTCCATCTCCTTACAGGGCAGGCACCAGTCGGCACCGAACTCGACCACGAAGGGCGCACCGCTTTGCCGGGCCCGCTCATAGGCGGCCGTCGAGTACTCGTCCCAGACCAACGCGGCGCTTTGGTCATTGGCCGGCATATGGGCCAACGCGAGCAAACCAAGTACGACCGCACCGGCGATTCGCCGGGAGAGCCTGAAGGCGCGCAACCGGCTTCCGGCCGGGTCGAGGAAGGCCAGATACACGGTAGCGACGGCAATGAAGGCAGGCATCAAAAAGCGCTCGACCCCCTCCGGGAGCAAGGGGCCGATGAAGTAGATGGCCATCGCGAACAGAACGCAGCCGAAAAAATGCTCGATCCACTCTAACCAGTCGCCCGACTTGGGAAGGTTCGACAAGGAGCCGGCGGCCATGGCCAAACCGATGTAGGGAATTCCGAGACCGAGGGCCAAAAGAAAAAATAACCATAGCCCGAGCAGCACGTCCCCGCTGCTGCCGACAAAGACGAGCAAGCCGACCACCACCGGACCTATGCAGGGCGCCGCGACCACCCCCATGGTAAGGCCCATGGTGAAGGCCCCAAGGGTGCCGCCAGCGGCACGTCCAAACCGCGAGCTTAGCGCGGCGGGCAGGCGCAGTTGGTAGAAACCGAAGGACGAAAGCGCCAACGCGACCATCACGCCGGCAACGACGACCAGGACCGCGGGCTTGGTCATCGCTTCGCCAAAAAAACCACCTGAAAGGGCGGCCGAGACCCCGAGCACGGAAAAGGTGACCGCTATGCCGAGCGTGTAACAGACGGCAAGCCACAGCTTGCGGCCTCGACCGCTGTCGGCCTGGCCACCGAAGTAGGCCACCGTCACCGAGATGAGCGGATATACGCAGGGGGTAAGGTTGAGCGCCAGACCGAGAAGGAGCATGCCGGGTATGAGCACCCACAGACCGCCCGAAACGATGCCTGCGATGTTGTCGGCCAGGTCCTCGTTGAGCCCTGCATGGGTCACCGTCGGCAAGGACATCAGCACAACGGCAAGGCCTAGCAGTCGTATATATCGCATAGCGCCGGGCATGGGGCGGACCGAGGCCCCAGAGCGTAGCGCAGCATATACCGGTTTGCGAGTCGGAAGCCGCGCGGCTAAGGGTGGCCGCCGCCCATGCGTCTGGTCACAATCCTATCCACCTGCACAGCGCTGGTACTGTTGTCCGGCCCCGCTCCCGCTCTCGAGAAGGGAGGACCGGTGGTCGCGGTGGGCCAGTCGTCAAAGAATCCCGACAAGGACTTCACGACCTATGCGGTCGGGTGGCGCTTTCCACTGCCCCCTCCGGTCAGCTTTGACGCCCTTGGTGAAAGGCTCGGCGGCCAACTCGACCTGTTCGTCGAGCCTTTGTTCGGCATCATCACCGGCGACGCCGACACCGTAGAGTTCTCGGTCGTGCCGATGGTCCACTACCGGCACCGGCTCGACCAAGACTGGGCGGCCTTTGTCGAAGGCGGGCTCGGCCTTGCCTACTCCGACCTGAGAGGCGTCAATCTGGGTTCACGCATACATTTTGCCAGCCAAGCAAGCGCGGGGCTGGCGCACACCGGCCAGTCGGGCCGGCGGGTCTCCGTGGGACTGAGGGTCCGCCACATCTCGCACGCCGGCCTGTGGGCCAACGCCAACTCGGGGTTCAACACCGAGTATCTCGTCGTCAGTTTTGACTAGCGTCGAAGGGGATGACCTCGACCACCTCGAGCCCGTAACCGGCCAGGTTGGGCAAGCGCGGTGGTGAGTTGGTAAGCAGCCGGATCTTCCGTACACCAACGTCACGAAGAATCTGTGCGCCGATTCCGTAATCCTTGAAAGCGGCAAGCCGTGCCGACGGATTGGTGCTCGGCGGCGCGCCTTCGCGTTCGGCTAAGATTTCGGCGCCCCGTCCCGGACGCCGGACATACAGCACAACCCCCGCGCCCTCGGCCGATATCCGCTCCATGGCGCGGTGAAGCATCTCGCCGGTATTACGGTGGGCATATGCGAAGACATCGCCGGGAAGATACTCGGCATGCGCGCGAACAAGCACAGGTTCGTTCTCGTCGATCTCGCCCTTGACCAGTACCAGGTGCTCGCCGCCTTCGACACTGGAACGGTACACGTGCGCGGTGAACTCGCCGCCAAAACGGCTCGGTAGACGGGCGGTGGCCGCACGTGTCACATGTGATTCGTTCTGCAGACGATAGTGGATGATGTCGGCCACGGTGCCGACCTTGAGCGAGTGTTCGGCCGCGAAGCGCTTTATCTCGGGAAGCCGCGCCATCGTTCCGTCATCATTTAGTATCTCGCAGATAACTCCGGCGGCGTTGAGCCCGGCCATGCGGCACAGGTCCACCGCACCCTCGGTCTGTCCGGTGCGTACCAGCACCCCGCCCTCGCGTGCGCGCAACGGGAATACATGGCCCGGCACGACAAAGTTGGCCGCGCGTGGCTCGGACTCGGCCGCCAAACGTATGGTGCGGGCGCGCGAGGCCGCCGACATCCCCTTGTTGCCGACCTCGCGGGCATCGATTGAGACCGTGAAGGCGGTCTCACGAGGCGCGGTATTGTCGGCAACCATCATGCGCAAGCCGATGGCCTTTAGCCGGTCCTCGGTCATGGGCATGCAGATGAGCCCGCGCGCGTGCTTGAGCATGAAGTTGACGTGGCCGACCTCGATCTTTTCGGCGGCCACGACTATGTCGCCTTCGTTCTCGCGGTCCTCGTCGTCCATGAGGATGACCATCCGGCCCGCGCCGAGCTCTTCGATTATCTCGGCGACCGGCGCTATGACCGTTTCTTCGCTCACCCCTGGAGCAACTGGTGGATTGGCGAACATCGCCGGAAATATAACCGCGGCGCGCCGCCGTTAGAAGCCGCTACTCTACGGTCACGCTCTTGGCGAGATTACGGGGCTGATCGACGTCGGTGCCGCGTTCGACGGCCACGTAATAGGCAAGCAACTGCAAGGGGATTACGGTGAGCATGGGCATCAGGCTGGTACTCGTCGATGGTATCTCGATGCAGGCCTCGGCTATCTGGCGCAACTCGTTGTCGGCCCGGTCGGTGAGAGCGATTATACGGCCCCCGCGCGATTCGACCTCCTTTAAGTTGCTCATGGTCTTTCCGTATACCTCATCGGCCGGGATTATCACCACGACCGGCAGGTTCTCGTCTATGAGCGCTATGGGGCCGTGTTTCATTTCACCCGAGGGATAACCCTCGGCATGCACGTAGGAAATCTCCTTCAGCTTGAGGGCGCCCTCGAGCGCTATCGGGTAATTGATGCCCCGCCCGAGGTAGAGCATATCGGCCGCACCCGCGTATCGCCGCGCGATTCGCTCCACGTCCTTCTCGCAGGCCAAGGTGCGCTTTATCAGGTTGGGAATCTCTACCAGGGCCTGGATAGCTTCGGCCTCGAGCGCGTCGTCGATACGCCCGGTCAGACGGCCGACGAACAACCCCAACAGATATAACGTCGCGAGCTGGGTGGTGAAGGCCTTGGTGCTGGCCACACTGATCTCGGGCCCGGCATGCGTGTAGAGCACCGCATCGGCCTTACGCGCAATCGACGAATCGACCACGTTGCAGATTGCTACTACCGGGGCCCCGCGTTCCTGGGCGACCTCGAGCGCGGCAAGGGTGTCGGCGGTCTCTCCCGACTGCGAGATGACCACCATCAGGTCCTTGTCGGTCAGCACCGAGTCGCGGTAGCGGTACTCACTGCCGTAATCGATCTCGGCCGGTATCCGCGCAAAACGCTCGAAGATGAACTTGCCGACCAACCCCGCATGCCAGGCCGTACCGCAGGCCACGATTGCGACCCGCTCGGCGCGTTTGATGTGGTCTTCGAGAGCGGCAAGCTCGGGCAGCACGACGTCACCGGTATCCTGGGCCACGCGCCCCCGCATCGTGTCTATCAGGGCCTGTGGCTGTTCGTGAATCTCCTTTATGAGAAAGTGTGCGTGCCCGCCTTTTTGTGCCGTGACCGGGTCCCAAGTCACGCGCTTGGGAGAACGCGACACGCTCTTACCGGCGAAGGTGCTAACCTCGACCCCGGCGGTGCTCACGTCGGCAAGCTCGCCGTCCTCGAGAAACAACATCTCGCGCGTGTAATCGAGGAGTGCGGGAATATCGGAAGCCACGAAGTTCTCTCCGTCGCCGACCCCGATGACCACCGGCGTGGCGTTCTTGGCGGTTATCAGCCGTCCGGGTTCGTGACGGCTCATCGCGACCACGGCAAAGGACCCCTCGAGCTGGGCCAGCGCGGCCCGGGTGGCAGCCAGAAGGTCGCCACCGCCGTTCATCTCCATGTCTATGAGATGGGAGATGACCTCGGTGTCGGTCTCGGAAAGTACCTCCCGGCCCTCGGCGAGCAGGCGCTCACGCAAGGGAACATAGTTCTCGATGATGCCATTGTGGATAACGACGACGTCGCCCGACCGGTGCGGGTGGGCGTTCTGCTCGGAAGGCCGCCCGTGTGTGGCCCAGCGGGTGTGTCCAATCCCGGTCGACCCGGCTAGCGGCTGGTCGGCCAGCACCCCGACCAGGTTGTCGAGTTTGCCGACCGCACGCCGGACCTCGATGTCGCCGTCGGTGACCGTGGCCACACCGGCAGAGTCGTAGCCCCGGTATTCGAGCTTCCTCAGACCGGAGATGAGAACACCGTCGGCGTCACGCGGGCCGACGTAGCCGACTATCCCGCACACCGCCTCAGCTCCCCTTGTCGCCCCGCCGGGGCTTGCTTTGCCGCTTGCGGAAATTCTTGACCCAATTCTTGCGTGTTCGCTGCTTCTTATCGTTGAAGGCCAGAGAGCCAGGTTCGACGTCCGACGACACGGTCGAACCGGCCGCAATGTAACTGTCGGCACCTATCTCGACCGGAGCCACCAGTTGGGTATCGCTACCTATCTGCACCCTGTCGCCTATCACCGTACGATGTTTGTCGAATCCGTCGTAGTTGCAGGTGATGGTGCCGGCACCGATATTGACGGCCTCACCGACCTCGGCATCGCCTATATAGGATAGATGATTGGCCTTGGAGCCCTTGCCTATCCGTGACTTCTTGACCTCCACGAAGTTTCCTATGTGGACCTCGTCGGCCAGTTCGGCCGCGGGCCGGAGGTGGGCGTAGGGACCGAGGCTGACATCGTTTCCCACGCTGGCGTGGTCGGCGACCACCCCCCAGCGAACGTGCGTGCCATCTCCGACCGTCGTCTCAGACAGATGGCAGGCGCCATCTATCGCGCAGCGCCGGCCGATACGTGTGGCGCCATCGAGCTTTACCTGCGGCCCTATCACCGTGTCACGCCCGATGGTGGTATCGACCGAAAGGTGTACCGAGGCCGGGTCTACGAAGGTCACGCCCTTGTCCATCCATCCCGATATAAGACGCTCCTGCATGAGCGCCTCGGCACTGGCCAAGGCGGCGCGCGAATCGACCCCGAGCACCTCGGTCTCATCGGCGGCGACCACGGTGGCCGCGGCCGACCTCCGCGAGGCCATCTCGACCACATCGGTCAGATAATACTCGCCCTGGGCATTGTCCGAACCCAGGCGCGATAGCGCACGAAACAGGAACCGGGCATCGAAACAGTAAATGGCCGAATTTATCTCGTCTATCCTCTTCTCGGCCGTCGAGGCGTCGGCGTCCTCGGCGATACGCAGACCCCCGCCGTCGTCATCCCGGACCATGCGCCCGTAACCGGCCGGGTCGTCCACCACGGTGGTGAGCACTGTTACCGAAGCAGCCGTGCGGCGGTGTTTGGCCAAAAGTCTCTTGAGGGTCGCGGTCCGTACGAGCGGAACATCGCCGGCCAGGACCAGGAGGTCGCCCTTGAAACCGCGTAGCGCAGCACGGGTCATCGACAGCGCGTGGCCTGTGCCAAGCTGCTCGGCCTGAAGAACGCATCCGGCCCTGTCGCCGACGGCCTCGGAGACATCGTCGGCCTGGTGGCCGACCACCACCAGACTGCGGCTGGGGTCGAGCTTGGCCGCCGCCTCGAGCACATGGAGGACCATGGGTCGTCCCGCGACCTCGTGCAGGACCTTGGCGCGGGTCGAGCGCATACGGCGGCCAAGGCCGGCAGCCAACACGACCACCGCCAAATCACCCGGTCTACCCGGCGCCTTGCTCGTCTTCTTCCTCTTACCTGCCACTTGGCCGACCGCTCACTGTCCGCTGCTCTCAGCGAGCTTTCCCACAGGCTCCCATCTTATCAAACCGCCGCTGTCCTGAGCGATAACCAAAGCACCGTCGGGCAAACGAGCTATCCCCTCCTGCATGAGGCCGGGAATGTCGGCCGAACCCTGGTACAGGCCCTCCGTATCGACCAGGTAGGCGACCCTCCACAGCGCCGAAACGATTAGCAGACGGCCGCCCAAGGGGTCCCAGGTCACGCCCGATAGCGGCGCACTCCCGACCTTGTAGGCCTCGGTAATCCGCGCGCTTGCGAAACGCTCAGTCGAGCTTCGAATGGGCAAACTGAGCTCGAGCAGGACCGGCGGGTCGTTCTGATTGACGGCAAAGAAGCGCCCTCCCTCTTTGTGGCCCTCGACCGGCACGAAGGTTAGCCCCTCAATTCCGTCACCGCCGCGCTCGAGGAAATCCTCGTTGCCGCCGAACCCACGGCCAATGGTGAAGCGTCGTTTGATTGAGAGGTCCCCGGGGTCAATCTCGAAGATGACCTCGTGACCTTCGCGGACGATGTAGACAAGCCCGGTGGCCGGATCCGAGGTCACTCCCTCGAGGTCCCCGCCGACCTTGCCCGAAGCAAGCAGCTTGCCCGTCGTGCTGACCTCGTAGATACCCCCCTCATCACTGACGACAAAGAGTGTCTTGCGGCCGGCGTGATAAGTGATGCCCGAGGGTTCCTCGAGCTCAGTGAGCGGCCAGGTCTCCAGTTGCGCCGCGCCTTCAGCCCGGCCCAGGCTAGGCCAGAGGACGGCCGCAACCAGGAGCGAGAACAGGGCGCGCAATGCGGTTTCCTGCATCATCGGCGAAGCTAGCACGCGGCGGGCGGCCGCACACACTTGCCGACCGCCGGGGCACCGCTATCATCGGCCCGGTGAACGCTGTGCGGGCCAAAGCCGCGGGATACACGGAAACGACCGTTCCCGGAACCAGGCCCGGGGACGCCGGTGCTGATAAAGCCGTGAGCGGACGTTGCGGCATGCGGCCGGGCGGTGTTAGATTCCCACCATGGGCGGCGTGATGCTCATTCTCAGCAGCGTGCGAATGCACAGGGCCGTCACCCGCATGGCGGTCGACGAGGCCAAGGACTCGGGCAAGGACCTGGTGATACTGTCGGTGCTCGACCGCGCGATTCCGACCAAGGTGGCCGAGCAGTTCGCCGAGTCGGGTCAGATAGGCTCCCGGCCTTCCGAAGGATTTCTCGATTCCCTCTACGCACGCCACGAACAGCTGGCCCTCGAACAGGCCGAGGACGTGGTCACCGAGGCGCGCCGCCAGGGTATCGGAGCGGTGTCGGACATCAGGCGCGGCGATTACGCCGCCGAAACGGCCGCCGCCATAACCGAGCAAAGACCCGAGGTTGTCGTCATAGAGAAACGCAAACGGTCGCTGTTACGCTTCGCCACCGAAGATGCGTTCATCGACGAGCTGCGGACCGATGTCGGTTTCGTGCTCATCGAGGCCTGAGCGTCTCAGGCGGGTCCGGCCACCAACTTTCTGAGCAGAAAGGGTACCGCAGCCTCGACCGCTTCGGCCAGGGCCGGAGGCGGAGTGCTGGGATCGTCGAGCAGTTCAGTCCACGGCTCCTCTTCGGGCAGCGACTCGCTGAGCGCCAGCACCTGCTTGCCGCTGGCCTCGGGGGTCTCGATGATGAGCGCGGCCTCGGGCTTGCCGACGACAACGATGAGGTCGGCGGCCGCAAAACCACCGGCGTCGGCAGCGCTACCCGAAACGGCCTCAGGCCTACCCGTGAGTATGCGCAAACGTTCGGCCCAACCGAGCAGACCGGCCTCGGTGGCCAAACTTTCTGCGAGAATATCGGCTCTCATCCCGTCACCGCTGTCGGCGACCATGATGACCTTAGGGCTTAACTCTTCTGGGGGCACAAGCTCGTTTTACAGTCACTAACTGTGGCTCGCAACGCGCTGACCCGTACGGGGGTGGACCTTGGTAGCAGATAAAAATGCACTCTGGCCGACCTTTGGTACCTTGCGCGCAGGCACTTGGAGGAGTACAAGCGAAGAGGTATGCGGACAAACGATAGGAAACACACGCGGCCGGGTCGCGACCCCATCCTCGTACTACCGGTCCCCACTCCCATCGGGCGCCTCGTACTGGCGGCCACCTCCAAGGGCGTGTGCCGGATAGAGCTTCCGGGCCCCAACTCGCACTTGCTGGCCAACGTATGGTTGGCTCTCCACTTCCCCAATTCCAGCCACCGCGCCGGCATCAACCCGGCTCTCAAGCAGGCCACCGAGGAGTTCGAAGCCTACTTCCTGGGCGACCTCGAGCAGTTCAGTTTTCCGCTCGACACCGTCGGCACCGAGTTCCAACGCGCGGTCTGGCACGGAGTGTCCGAGATACCCTTCGGCGAGACGAGAAGTTATCGCGACGTCGCCGTCACAATCGGCCGGGCACGAGCGGTCAGGGCGGTGGGTGCGGCCAACGCGGCCAACCCGCTCCCCATAGTCGTCCCCTGTCACCGGGTCATCGGGTCGGACGGAACGCTGACGGGTTACGCGGGCGGACTCGAGACCAAGCGCTGGTTGCTCGGTCACGAGGCCTCACTGGCCGAACAACCGGCGACGCAGACCCACCCGCAACCGCCGGCCTGATTAGCAGGACTCGAAGAGGCCGGCCATACCCTGGCCGCCGCCGATGCACATGGTCACCAGTCCGTAACGCTTGCCCGTACGCTTGAGTTCCCTCAACAGCTGACCGACCATCCGCGATCCGGTCATTCCGTACGGGTGACCGATGGCGATGGAGCCGCCGTTGGGATTGAGACGGTCGTCCTCACAACCGAGCTCGCGCGCACAGTAGAGGGTCTGCGAGGCAAAGGCCTCGTTGAGTTCCACGATGTCGATGTCATCGATGGTGAGCCCATGACGCTTGAGCAACTTTGGAACTGCAAAGACCGGCCCGATGCCCATCTCTTCGGGGCGGCACCCGGCGACGGCAAAACCGCGGAACACTCCCATCGGCTCCACGCCTATCTCGGACGCGCGCTCGGCCGACATCAACACGGTGGCCGAGGCACCGTCGCTCAGCTGGCTGGCGTTGCCGGCAGTCACGCTGCCGCCCTCGGGCTTGAAGGACGGCTTTAGCTGCGAGAGCCCCTCAAGCGTAGTCTCGGGACGGTTGCACTCGTCCTTGTCGACTACCGTATCGACCATCGCAGTCTCGCCGGTGGCCTTGTCCTTCTTGGCCCAGACCGCATCCATCGGAACAATATCGTCGGCGAACAGTCCCTGGTCGAGTGCGGCCTTGTAGCGCTGCTGGCTACGCAGCCCGTAAGCGTCCTGGTCCTGGCGGCTTATCGAGTAGCGCTCGGCCACGACCTCGGCGGTATCGCCCATGCCCATGTAGACGCCCGGCCAGGCCTCCCCGACTTTCTCGTTGAAGATACCGTTGGAGTTGGCCTGACCTTGGCCCAGCGTGATGCTCTCGGTCCCGCCGCCGATGGCGACATCGGCTCCCTCACAAACAATCTGGTGAGCGGCCATGGCAACGGCCTGAAGACCCGACGAACAAAAACGGTTTACCGTCGTGGCCGCCACGGTTTCGGGAAGACCTGCTCCGAGCGCAGCAACGCGGGCAACGTTCATGCCCTGCGGACCTTCGGGAAAACCGCAGCCGATGACCACGTCCTCCACCTCAGCCGTGTCCACGGCCGGAACGGCGTCGAGCGCAGCCTTTATAACGTGGCTGCACATGTCGTCCGGACGGGTGTTGTTGAAGCTTCCGCGGTAGGACTTGGCCAACCCGGTGCGTTTGTTCGATACGATGACGGCCTCTCTCATTTCCTAACTGATCTCCTCTTGTCCGGCGGCAAACGCGGCAACCTAGCGGTTGCGCCGAGGTACTCAAAACGCGCTTAGTTAAAGCTTATGGGCAGCAGCGCGTTGAGCGCCAGGCCAAGCACGAAAAGCCCGCCGGCGCGGCGGTTGAACCGGAAGGCCCAGGCCACATACCACAGCGGCCACAGCGGATAGCCTTCGGGCGGACCCGCCGGGGTGGGCTCGCCGAAGGTGACCAAGGTCTGGCGAAGCCGCGGCAACGCCAGAACCACCAGCAGCGGCCAGGGACCGACCATCCCGATTGCCACCAGCCCGAGCACCAGTGGAAAGAAGGATATCATCAGCATTTTGGCCACGGTCTTGGAGCGCTCATGCCCGAGGATGACCGGGAGCGTGCGTATCCCCTTGGCCGAATCGGCATCGAGCTTGTCGATGTGTTTACCAAACAGCACGGTCGCGACCAAAAGCGCGTAGGGAACGCTGGCGAGCAAGACCCCGGCCGGCAACGTACCGGTTGCGACGTAATAGCCACCGCCAATCATGAGCGGACCCCAGACCAGCGCCACTGCCGGTTCGCCCCAACCGTGGTGCTTGAGCTGCAGGGGCGGCGCTACGTAGAAAACGCTTATGAAGAGGCCGGCCAGGGCCAGTGCGACCGCCCCCGGGCCGCGCACAGATGCGATGACCCCGAGAATGCCAAGGTCGACGAGATTGAGGACCATGATGGCGGCCAGCAACCCGCGGCTGCTTATAAGGCCCGACGCGATGGGGTGTGGCGCGTAGAGGAGACGCGCGTAGCCGGCCTCGTCGACACCGGACTCGATGTCGAAATAATCGTTTATCATGTTGTTGGCCGCGTGTGCGATGACCAGGCCGATAACCGCCAACCCGTACAGGTCCCAGCGCGCCCCGGCGGTACCGGCTGCGAGCAGACCGCCGACCAAGGCCGAGATTAGCGTCATCGGGAACACGCTGGCGCGAGTTATGAGAAGCCATCGCGAGACACCGTCCATCGGGCGACCCTCGGGAAGGTTCTGGGTCCTGAATATAGCGCGCCAGTTGACGACGCGGTCTTGAAGGCTGGCAGTGGCCAAGACGGCCAAGCCTTCCAGACGCGTCCACGGCGCGCAAGCTTGGGTCCGGGGTCGTAACCATTCCGGGTCGTGGTTATAAGGGTGCCGTGCATCTGCCCCCCGTTCTCGGCAAGGCCACGCGCGACCCGGTTGTGTTGCTGGTAACGGGCCGCACCGCGGTGGCCCGCATGGGCGGGATGACCGCCGTTGCACGCCACGTTGCCACCGTCGACCGCCTCGGTCTGGAGCCCGTGGTCCTCTTTCCCCGCGAAATGAAGGCGCTGGGTGCCGAGATTGCCGGACAGGTCGGAGAGCGCACCCTGTGTCTGGCCGCTGACAGTTTCGGTGCCGAGGCCGGCCCCGACGAAGGACTGGTCCTGGTAATCGCGGGCGATTGGTACGTGTCGCCACGCGCCATCATAGAGTTCAGCAGTGCCACGCCCGGACGGGCCGCGGCGCGCTTCAACGACCGCGGGCGCAAGGTCGCGCCAATGGCGAGAATGACCGTGAGCGAACTGCGCAGCATCATCCCGGTGCTGGCCACGCGCCCCTCCGGTGAACTCATCCTCGAGGCCGCCGGCGAGCGCGCCCCCGGCTTTGAACTGCCGGCCTCCGAACGCCACCGATTGAGCGACAACGTCGCCATCGAACGCGCTGAGAACAAACTGTTTGCCGGACTACAGCTCGCCGCCGCGCCCTGGCCGCTGGGCCCGCCGCAGCGCCGCCTGGTCCGTCGACTGGCGGGATCTGTCGCACCGCTCTTGCTCGCGTTGGCCAAGCTCGCGCTCGGGCTCGTGGCCGCATGGACCCTGTCGGCCCTGAGCTACGGGGCCGCGGTCGCCGGGGCCCTGGTCTACCTGGCCGCGCGGCTCCTCGACGAACTACCGGGCGAACTGGCCCGCGCCCGTGTCGATGACAGTTCGCGGGTAGAAAAGTTTGAACTGGCCGGGGACACCGTAACAGGATTGGCCCTGGTCGCGGCTCTGGCCGGCAGCAGCGAGCTAGGGCCACTGCTGGCCGTGGTCACCGGCTTGGGCCTACTGGCCGGTGCCTATATGGCCGGCGCCCGCATGCTGGCCCCGCTGTGGGCGGCGCGTCGTCGTGGGCGCCTCTACCACCTTGCCCCGGCCGACTTCGAACCGCGCCTGGCCAGCCGCGACGGAGCCGCGTACGCTCTGCTGGTGGCGGCTTTACTGGGCAGGACAGACCTATTCCTATGGGCCGCGGCCCTGGCCTCACATCTGGTCTACATCCTATGGATGGTCAGGGCGGAAAAGGAGAACGGGTGAGTTCTCCGGTAGTACGTGCCCAGGGACTGGTGCGCCGTTACGGGCCGGTCGATGCGCTGGCCGGTCTCGACCTCGAGGTGGCCGGCGGACAAAGCCTCCTGGTCACCGGCGACAACGGCTCGGGCAAGACCACCTTGCTCAGACTTCTGGCCGGCATCGGAAATCCCAGTGGCGGCACGCTCGAGGTCATGGGCGGTCCGACCCCGCTCGACCCGGCAACAAGAGGCCGGATAGGAATGGTCGCCCACGAAACATGGCTCTACCCGGACCTATCCCCGGCCGACAACCTCGCTTACTACGCCCGCCTCTATGGCGTCGGCGACGATGGCGCCGCCACCCGCACCCTCGACATGGTCGGGCTTAACCATAGCGACGACCGCCCGGTCCGAAACTACTCGCGCGGTATGGCGCAACTAGCCTCATTGGCCCGCGCGATGGTCCACGACCCCGAACTTTTGCTTCTCGATGAACCCTTTACCGGTCTAGACCGTGAGGCCGTGGCAAGGGTCCGCTCCCTGCTCGAGGACCTCAAGCGGGCGGGCACCACGATCGTAATGGCAACACACGATATAGAGAAGGCCGACGGCTGGGCCGACCGTGCGGTTCTGGTAAGGCGTGGGCGCGTGGTCTGGGACTCGGGTCCCACCGCTCCCGACGCCGCAAGCATCGCGGGTGCGTGGGACGAGGCCCACCGGGAAAGGAACTGAGATGCTTGCTGTTGTCTGGAAAGACCTCATTCTGGAGACCCGCAGCCGCGATACGGTGCTGGCTTTGTTCGCTCTCGGATTGATCATCCTGGTCGTCTTCAACTTCGCCCTCGACGTGGTTCCGGCCAACGTCGGGCGCATCGCCCCCGGAATACTTTGGGTGGCCATCGCGTTCTCCGGTATCAGCGGCTTCGGACGGGCCTTCCTCATCGAACGCGACAACGAGTGCATGGCCGCACTGCTGGCCTCGCCGCTCGACCGTGGCTCGGTCTTCCTGGCCAAGCTGCTGGTCAATTTGGCGGTGCTTCTCGCCTTTGAGGTCATGTTGTTGCCGGTGTTCGCACTGATGTTCGACCTCTCCTTGCTCGCGCAAGCACCGGGGCTGGTCCTCATAATGGGCGCCGTCAGTCTCGGACTTGCCGCTTCGGGAACATTATTCTCGCTGCCCGCACTGGCCACGCGCGCACGCGAACTGATGCTTCCTCTTCTGGTACTGCCCTTGCAGGTGCCGCTCTTGATGGCGGCTGTAAAGGCAACGGCCGCCTTACTGGCCGGTAGTGCCATCACCGAGATTGGCGCTTGGGGCCAGGTAATCCTCGCCTTCGACCTTCTGTTCGTTACCTGCGGCTGGTTGGCCTTCGAGTTCATCACGGTAGACTAGTGAACAGCATGCTCGATAGAATCGTTGACCTCATCCTCAAGGCCGTGGGCCCCGTGGTCGCTATCGTCTTCCCGGTCACACTGTGGGCGGTGTTCTTCTGGGTACCCACCGACGCCGGGTTGGGACTCAGCCAGAGGATCTTCTACTACCACATGCCCGGCGCGGTAATCTCGTTCGTCGCCTTCGCCCTGGCCGGCGTCTCGAGCCTGGCCTACCTACGAACCGGTACGTCGGGCTGGGACCACGCGGCCAGCTCGGCCGTGGCCGTGGGGATGCTGTTCGCGACCATAGTCCTTGCGACCGGGTCGATATGGGCGCGCACAGCCTGGGGCACTTGGTGGACCTGGGATACGCGCCTGACGACCTTTCTCATACTGTGGCTGTTGTTCGCCGCCTATCTGCTGCTCAGGGTGCTGGCCCGCGACAATCACATGACCCCGCGCTTTGCCGCCGTTCTGGCGATAGTCGGCGCGCTCAACATACCGCTGGTGATGATGGCAACACGGCTGTGGCGCACGATTCACCCGCAGGTGGTCCGCAACGAGGCCGGCGGAATACGCGACCCGGCGATGTCGGCCACCCTGGTCATATGCCTGGTGGCGTTCGCGCTGTTGTTCACCTGGCTATGGGCACTGAGACTGCGCGTGACCGGACTGGAGGAGGCCGTCGAAAGGCTCAGCTACGAACCGGGGAGACAAGAATCATGACCGCATTGGGATACGTCGGCCTGGCCTACGGAGTCGTCTTCGGGCTCATTTTCGTTTTCGTCTGGCGCCTGACGGCCCAGGCCAAGCGACTCGCCGAACGCCTCGACCGACTCGAAGACCGCCACTAAAGGACACCCTGGACCAGGCCACCCCGCCGCTCCCCTACACGACCCGCGTCGGCCGTTTCCTTGCGGTCGCCCGCATGGTCGCCGTCATATACTTCGGCTACAAGTCCCTGCAGATCTACGCACTGCTGACCCGCAACACCGACCCTTCGCTATACGACCGCCACCACCGTCGCTCCGCACTGGCAATAAGGAACACCGCGCTCTCGCTCGAAGGGCTTCTCATCAAGGCCTGCCAGTTCGCCGGCAGCCGTGCCGACATTTTGCCCCCGGCTTACGTCGAAGTGCTTTCCGAACTGCAGGACCGCGTACCCCCGCACGAGTTCAGCGAGATAGGTCCCTGGCTCGAACAGCAGCTCGGACACCCCACCGCCGAACTGTTCGAACGGCTCGACGAGGTGCCGGTGGCCGCCGCCTCCCTTGCCCAAGTGCACCGCGGCCTGCTCCACGACGGACGTGATGTCGCGGTAAAAGTGAAGTACCCCAACATCGAGCGCATCGTGGCCACCGACCTGGCCAGCATCGGTTTCTTCATTCGCTGGCTGGCCCAGTTCGAGAGCCGCTTCGACATGCGCTTGGTGCTCAAGGAAATATCCGAACTTCTTCCGCTCGAGCTGGATTTTGTGTGCGAGGCGGCCAACGCACGGCGCTTCGCGGCCAACTTCGCCGACGAGCCCCAGGTGCGTTTCCCCGTCCCGATAGAAGAGCTGACGACCCGCGACCTGCTGGTAATGTCCTATATCGAGGGGATTAAAATCACCGACATCAGCCGGATGGCCGCTGCCGGGATAGACCAGCAGGAGGTCGCAAGACTGCTCACCCGAATCTACCTCGTGCAGATACTCGAACACGGCTTTTTCCACGGTGACCCGCACCCCGGCAACCTCTTCGTCCGGCCCGGCCCCGAATTGGTCATCCTCGACCTGGGTCTGGCCAAAGAGTTCACCACCCGTATGCGCGCAGGCCTTGTAGCCACTACGGCCGCAATCGCTGCGGCCAAACCCGGCAAGGTCGCCGAGTGCCTGCGCGCGCTCGGCTTTCGCACCAAGAGCGGGCAGGACCGAACCTTGGCGATACTCGGCGAGGTCTTCCTCGGCCAGGCCCTAGAGGCCGGGCGTGCCTATGCCGACCCGGCCATGGTCAAACGAATCAGCGACGAACTGCTGGAAGCGTTACGACGCGACCCGCTGATTGCGGCACCGTCGGACCTTTTGCTGGTGCTGCGGGTGATGGGTCTGCTAAGCGGTATCGGCAAGCAGCTCGAATCCGAGGTCGATCCGCTTGAAGCGCTGATGCCGCACATCGGCGGCCGCCCGGTTCCTTCTTAAGCGCGGCTGGCGAGAACAGGTTCGACGAGCTTGGCCACATAGCGGCCGAGTACGTCGGTCTCGACGTTTACCCGCTGTCCCTCGCCGAGGCCGCCCAGGGTCGTCACCTCGAGGGTGTGGGGAACGACCGCGACCTCGAAACTGTCCTTACGACAGGAAAAGCAGGTAAGGCTCACCCCATCGATTGCCACCGAGCCTTTCTCGACGGTCAAGCGCGTAAGCTCTTGGGGAACCTCGAAGGTGAGCAGCGTGGAGTCTCCCTCGGCACGGCGGGCGGCTAAGCGACCGAGCCCGTCTATATGACCGTTTACCATGTGGCCGCCCAGCCGGTCGCCGAACTTGAGGGAGCGTTCAAGATTGACCGCGTCGCCCTCGGCAAAGGCCCCGAGAGTGGTTCGCCGCAAGGACTCGGCGGAAACGTCAAAGACAAAGGAACCGGACTGGCTCGAGACAACGGTCATGCAGGCACCGGCCACGGCGATGCTCTCACCGGTGTCGAGCCCGTCGGTTGCCAGGTCCGCGCTAACTCCCAGGCGGCGGCCGCCATTGGTCTCTTCGACCGAAACCACCCGCCCGGTGCCCTCGATGATACCGGTGAACATCCGGTCTCAGCCCTCCAGCACCGACCTCAGCCAGCGGCTCATCCAACCCTCTTCCTCACGTTCGCCGATGGCCTCCAACTCGCCCTTGTCGAGCCATATCCCGCCGCAGGCGGCGCACTCGTCTATCGACACGCCCATATGCTCGTGCTCGGCCAAGGCGGTCCCGCAGCGCGGACACAGGCCCAGGGCCGGCTCGCCGGCGGTGCTTTGCTTGTCCTTGATCGCTTCGACCTTGGCGCGGTCCTGCGCGGCGAAGTAACGGTCCTCCTCGGCCTTTTCCTTGTCGCGTAACTTGTCTCCGAAACGATCCTTGTCGGTCATCTCATCTCCCTACTTTGCGCTTCACTCGCGCCTTGGCCCAATCCAACGCCTTTCTGGCAAGCTGGCTCTCGGGCGCCATCAGCGCCAACCCGGCCAGCACGAACACCCAACCCTGCAATATCGGTATGAAGCCGCCGACCACGCCGACCAGCACCAGCACGCTTCCACCCAACAACCTGGCCCATTTGAGAAAGGTCCGGCCCGTCACCTGACACAGATCCTCCGGGCCTCAGACTGCGTCGCCGTCCCAGTCGGGGACCGGAAATCCGGCTGTCATGGCACCATCGACGGGTATGGCTGCGCCGCTGATGAAAGAGGACTGCTCGCCGGCAAGAAAGGCCACCACCTTGGCCACCTCTTCGGGTTCACCGATGCGCCCGAGCGGATGAACACGACGGCCAATCTCCTCGAGATACTCTTCGTCGCCGTGCTCGACCACCGAGCCACGGGCCATAGGCGTGCGAATCACTCCCGGGCACACCGCGTTGACCCTTATACCCATCGCCGCGTATTCGACCGCCGCATTGCGGGTCAGGAGAACCACCGCGCCCTTGGTGGCGTTGTAGCTCGACATGAACGGCACACCGGTCAGTCCGGCCACCGAGGCTGTGTTGACAATGGCTCCGCGCACCGGCCCTTCGTTGACAAGCATGGCCTTTATGGACTCTTGCAGCACGTAGTAGACACCATTGATGTTGACGTCCACCAGCCGGCGGTGCTCTGCCGGGTCGGTGTCCACCAGCGGGCCATGCGACTCGACCCCAGCATTGTTGAATACGATGTCGAGATGCCCGAACCTCTCGACCGCCGCGGCAACGGCGGCGGCGACGGCCTCGGGGCTTGTGACGTCGGTCTCGACGAACAGCCCGCCAAGCTCAGCGGCCAAGCCGGACGCGTCATTGATGTCGGCCAGAACGGGGCTGGCCCCGCGCGCGGCGAACTCGCGCACGGTCGCCAAACCGATGCCCGATGCCGCGCCCGTTACCAGAACGACCTTTCCGTCAAATTCCGCCATCTAGTGCAGGATCGGTCGCCTCATGCCGAACGAAAGTGAAAGACGACCGAACCCACCGTGTAATAGAGCGGGTAGAACAGCGACACCAACCCGAGCAAGGGCGAAGGTTCGGGCAAACGCGCTATGAGAACCGCCCCCATCGCGGCCCAAGGCAAGCCCAAGAGCAAAGTGGTGGTACGGAACCGCTCCATACGGCTGGGATAGAGCCAGCGCATCGGCACGAACACCAACCCTAGCAAGACAAGAAGAACCGCTAGATTGAATCCCGGCGGGGTAGCCAGAACTACAAAATAGAAGGCCACTACGTTCCAGTAGGACGGGAAGCCCTGGAAGTAGTGCTCGACCATGCCCTTGGCATCCGTGCGCGAGAACCCGTAGGCGCTGGCCAACAGAACCAGCAACGGCAACGGCCAGGCCCCGGCAGGCAGCACGCCGGGTTGTACGAACACGGCCACCGGCACGACCACGTAGTTGAGATAGTCGACCAGGTTGTCGAGCACCTCGCCGTCAATCCAGGGAATGAGCTTGCGAACACCGACCGCACGGGCAAACGCGCCGTCACTGGCGTCTATCAACAGGGCCGCGGCCAACAGCGCGAAGGCCGTGCGATGGTCGCCGGCGAACACCCTTTCGAGCGCTACAAAGCCGAGGACAGCTCCGAAGGCCGTGTAACAATGGACGGCCCAGGCCAGGCCCAATCGCAGGCCATGGCCGGCCGGCCGCGCTGCCGGCTCGTTCACGCCCTCCGTATAGTCCTATGCGTCAATCTCGCAAGCGATGAGACGGGCCAGTTCGTCAGGGCGTTCCATCGGAACGAAATGCGTGGTGTCGGCAACCGTGACCAAACGCGCATCGGTCATCGCGGCTAACGCTTTGGCGGCACGCTCTTCGGGAAAAGAGCCGCTGGTCTGGCCGCGTACAACGAGACAGGGCAGCTCGAGACGGGACAAGCGGGAAAGCGCATCGAACATCGGCGCCTGTTCGTAGACCTGGGCCTCGATGCGCCCCGGACACAGCAGCTCGACCATGCCGTCGGGGCGTTCGAAGCAACCGGCCGATATGTATGCCTCGAGCGCCTCCTGGGTCCAGGTGCCATAGGGTTCGCGGGCACCGTAGGACTCGATAATCTGCTCGCGCGAGTGCCAGACCGTGCGCCGCGAGCGCGTTCGTTCGGCCAACGGGTTGGGTTCGTCACCGAGCGCGGCGCGCAACTCATCGTCAAAGACTATCGGGTCGACCAGAACCAGGCGCCTGAAGCGCAAGGGGTGTTCGGCGGCAACGGCGGCCAAAGTGGTCGCGCCCGCCGAGTGACCCACTCCCAAGACGCCCTCCAACCCGAGCTCGTCCATCAGTAGCTCGGTGTCGGCCACAAAGCGCTCCCACTCGTAACCGCTGTCTGGCTTGGAACTCAGCCCGTGACCGCGTTGGTCGTAGCTCAATACCCGGCCCGCAAAGCCACCGGCGCGCAGCCCGGCCACTACCGGAGCCCAGACCGCGCCGAGAAAACCGGTCGGGTGGGCGAACAGGACCGTGTCACCACTTCCGCCCCAGTCCTGGACCGCAAGCCTGAGCTCGCCGACGTCTACGTACTGTTCGGTATAGCTGTCCATCGCAGTTCTGGTTCGGTCCGGGAGCCGGCGGGCCGGGTTTTGTCACACTTGGCCGGGCCACATTCAAGCCGGTAGTGACTGAACGACCCCTCCCGGATAAGCTCCCGGCTCCGTTGCGCAGTGCCGGTAATGTCAGTGACCAACACAGACAACAGACCCACGGTGGCCGTCTATGGCAGCTCGGTCACCGGCCAAGATGAGCCGGCCTACGCGCAAGCCGTAGAGGCCGGCCGTCTACTGGCCATGGCCGGGGCCCGGGTGGCATGCGGCGGCTACGGCGGTGTTATGGAGGCCGTGAGCCGCGGCGCATCCGAGGCCGGCGGCGAGGTGGTCGGCTTCACCGTCCGCTCTTTCCGGGGGCGAAGCCCCAACCCATATCTCAGCCAAGAGGTGCCCTGCGAGGACCTATACCAAAGGCTTGCCAACCTGATCGACGGGGCCGACGCCCTGGTCGCCATGGGCGGCGGCATCGGCACACTGGTCGAAGTGTTCCTGGCCTGGAACGAACTGTACATGGGACTTATCGAGCCACGCCCGCTCGTTCTGGTAGGCGGGCTATGGGAGACCGCACTGGCCGGACTCAGCGAGGCAATGGAGATAACCGACTCGCACATGGACCATGTGTCCTTGGTCGCCGGGCCCGCCGAGGCCGTAGCGCTGCTTGCGGACCGGGGGGTCCTGGCCTGAGCACGCTCGGTGACATCTTCGGGCTCGACGGCCGTCTGGCCGTAGTGACCGGCGCTTCGGCCGGACTCGGCGTGGAACTGGCCGAAGCACTGGCCACGGCCGGAGCCTCGCTCGTCTTGTTGGCCAGACGCGTCCCAGAGCTGGAACGGACCGGCGCCCGGCTACGCCAAGACTACGGCGTCGAGGTCCACGAGGTCACCGCAGACCTGAGCGACCGGACCGCTGCCCAAACGGCTTTCGAGGGCATCGTTTCAGAGCGGGGCCCGATCGACATTCTCGTCAACAATGCCGGTACCGCACCCACCGGGGCGGCCGATAAACAATGGCCAGAGGACTGGGACCGCACGCTCGAGCTAAATCTCAGCGCGGTCTTTCACTGCTCGTTGTTGGCCGCCCGTTCGATGCGGGACAGCGGCCGCGGCGGCCGCATCATCAACATCGCCTCGATCTTCGGTCACCTGGGTAGCTCCTTGTTCAGGGTCTCCTCCTACGCGGCATCCAAAGGAGGGCTCGAGAACTTGACCCGTCAGCTTGCCGTCGAATGGGCGGCCGACGGCATAACGGTCAACGCGATCGCACCCGCATGGTTTCCCAGCGAGATGACCGCGGGCAGCCTGGGTAAGGAAGGTGTGGCCGAAAAAATGTCGGCGGCCTGCCCGATGGACCGTATGGGAAAGCCGGGCGAACTACGGACCGCCTGCCTGTTCCTGGCCTCGCCGGCCTCCTCTTATGTCACGGGCGCCGTCATTCCGGTCGACGGCGGCTATTCGGCCTGGTAGCCGGTCACATGCCCGCCTGCCCGGCCACTGTGGCCGCGGGCTGGGGCGCCAGAGCGGTAGCCGAGGACCAGGTCGAGAACTCGACCGGTGTGTAGGCGGCCACAGAACCCACCTCGACCCGGCGGCGTGGCTGTACCCCGCAAAGCAGGATAGCAAGCTCACCCGCGCCATTTACGTAACCGGCCTCACGACCGGCCGCTTCGCCCTCTCCCCAGTACAAATCAACACGGGCCGGCCCCTTGATCGCAAAACCCGAATCGTGACTGAAAGCGAAGCGCGAGAAGCTCTGCCAAGCTTCGAGCTTGCCATCGTCACTGACGAGCGGGCGTTCTGTGGTCAGATAAGTGACCACGCCGGGCGGCACATAGCGCCGGTCGGTGGCAAGAGAGCGTCCGCTTACCAGCGGCACTCCCAAAGAACCGAGTGGACCTTGGTCGGGGGCCAAGTCGACCTGGCGGAAGAAGATGTAACGCTCGTTACGGAACATCAGATCGTTCTGAAGCTCGGGGTTGGCCGACAGGTAATGCTTGATGTCGCCGGACGACCCTTTGTTGGGCGGGAGGTAACCACGGTCGAGCATGTAGCGGCCCACGCTGGTGTAAGGCAGGCCGTTGCTGGTAGCGAAGTTGACCCGCAACACCTTACCGTCGGTCATGCTCAGCCGTCCGGAACCTTGGATGTGGAGAAAGAACAGGTCGACCGGATCGCTCAGCCAGGCCAGCTCGAGCCCACGCCCGTGGAGGCGGCCCTCGCCGTCAATCTGGCGGCGGGTCAGGTAAGGTTCCATCTCGCCGTCCTCGACGCGGCCGTGGATGGCGCGGCGGTCGCCCTTGAAAAACTTGGCCAGATGAACCGTGGTCAGTTCCGCGGGGCTGGCGTAGACCGGGAAGCGGTGTTTCTCGTCGGGCTCGTAGGCCGCACCGATGAGCGGCTCGTAGTAGGCGGTAAAGCGCGGCCGCGAGGTCGGTATATAGGTCCGGCACTGCTCGCGCAGGTTGGCGTGGACCTTGGCCCTGGGCGTGCTCTCGATAATCTCGAGGAACTTGGCCACGCTGGCACGCAGTTCTTGGCGGCCGTAGAGGTCATGGCCGAGCTTGTAGACCCCGTGGCGGCCAACGGAGTCGGTGGGAAGGGCGTCATAGTAGGCTAGGCTAGCATGGGCCGCGCGCCTGAGACTGGCCAGGTCGAGGTCGTCGCCAGCCACCTCCGCCGTACGCGCTTTATAAGGGGATTCCGGGGGAGCGTGCACGGACAAGCGAAGGCCAGCGCAACCGGCCACGGCCACCACCACCAACGCGAGCATAAGCGCCCGCAGCACCGACCTCATCTCCACCACCGCCACCACCCAGCAAGCGGTCGCTGGGGGCCCTCAACCCGGAGGGCATCTTAATTATTCCCGCCGGGCAGCGGATTTCAATAGGACCGGCCGAGTTCTTCGGCCGCGGCCGACAAAAATCGCTCGACGTTCGACCGGCGGCTCGACTCGCCCATCAGCCCCACCCGCCAAACACCGCCGGCCAGAGGACCTAGTCCGGGACCGATCTCGATGCCGTGGCGGGCTAAAAGCCCCTGCCTAAAGCCGGTCTCGTCGATTCCCTCGGGCACCCGCACACTGTTGAGCATCCACAAACGTTTGCCCTCCTCGACCAAGGGTTCGAGACCGAGCGCACGGGCGCCCTCGATAAAAAGTTCGTGATTTGTGCAGTGACGGTCGAAACGGGCCTCCAGGCCCTCCTCCTCGACCAGGGCCAGAGCTTCGGCCAGACCAAAAATCATCGAGATGGGGGCGGTGTGGTGATAGACCCTCTCGCCGCCCAAATAGGCTCCGATAAGTCCCAGGTCGAAGTACCAAGTCCCCAGCGGTGTGCGCCGCGAAGCGACCTTTTCCATGGCCCGCGGTGACAAGGTCACCGGCGACAGGCCCGGCGGACAACTCAAGCATTTCTGGGTGCCGCTGTAGGAGGCATCCACTCCCCAACGGTCGACCTGTACGGGACAGCCCGCCAGCGAGGTCACCGTGTCCAGTAACAAGAGCGCCCCGGCGTCGTGGGCAAGCCCGGATATCTCCTCGACCGGCTGCCAGGCCCCGGTCGAGGTCTCGGCGTGCACTATGGCCACAAGCGCCGGACTGCGGCAGGCGGCAAGCGCCCCGGCGACCTTGGCCGGGTCTATGACGTCTCCCCAGTCGGCCTCGACCCGGTGGACCTCGGCGCCGAGCCGGCCAGCCAGTTCGGCCATGCGGGTGCCGAAGACACCATTTACACCGACCACGACCTCGTCGCCTTCCTCAACCAGATTGTGCAGGCAAAGCTCCATGCCGGCCGAACCGGTCCCCGAGACCGGCAGCGTCATCTCGTTGTCGGTACCGAACAGCCTGCGCAGTGCGGCCTGCACTTCGTCAAGCAGCGAAAGAAAGGCCGGGTCGAGGTGCCCGACCAGGGGCTTGCCCAGAGCGTCGAGCACGCGCTGGTGTACCATCGAAGGCCCCGGCCCCATCAGCAGACGTTCGGGAATATCGGCTAGCGCCATGGCGAAAAACGATAGTGGCCAGGGACACGCTATTACACAACACACGCGTCGCTTCTGGTCGATGCTGTGCTAGGCTCGAACGGCTTGCAGAACGGGCTAGGCAACAGCATCAAGAAACGTCTGGCCGATGCCGTCGGAACCGACGGGGTCATAGACGGCGAGGCCGGTCTGCGGGTCTACGAGTGCGACGGCTACACGCTCGAGAAGGCCCGCCCCGAACTGGTGCTGCTCCCGCCCGACACCGCCTCGGTCGCCCGCGTGGTAGCCATCCTCAGCGACGCCTCCATCCCCTTCGTGCCGCGCGGCGCCGGTACCGGCGTAAGCGGCGGCTGCCTGCCCGAACGTATCCCGGTCATGATCGGCACCAGCCGGATGCGGCGCATCCGCGAGATAGACCTTGCCAACCGCCGGGTCGTGGCCGAGGCCGGGGTGGTCAATCTCGAGATAAGCCGCCGCGTGGCCGAACACGGCTACTACTACGCACCCGACCCCTCTAGCCAGTCGGCCTGTACCATCGGCGGCAACATCGCCGAGAACTCCGGCGGCCCGCACACGCTTAAATACGGCGTTACCGTCAACCACCTACTCGCACTTGAGATGGTGCTGCCAGATGCCACGGTAATCGATATAGACCGCAGCGGCGCCACGCCCGGATACGACCTTGCCGGACTGGTGACCGGCAGCGAGGGAACCTTCGGCATAGTGACCGCGGCCACCCTTAAACTGTCGGTCACACCCGAGGCCGTGGCCACGATGCTTGCGGTCTTCCCCGGTGTCGCTGAGGCCAGTCGCGCCGTCTCGGCCATCATCGCGGCGGGCATCATACCGGCAGCGCTCGAAATGATGGACGCCTTGGTGATATCGGCGGTCGAGGCCGCATACGGGTTCGGTTTTCCCGAGGACGCCGGCGCGGTTCTCATAATAGAACTCGACGGGCTCGAGGTCGGCCTCGATGAGTTGGTCGCCAGGGTCGAACAGGCCTGCCGGGAACAAGGCGCCAGCGAAGTACGCCGCGCCGCCGACGAGGCCGAACGCGAGCTGTTGTGGAAGTCGCGCAAGCGCGCCTTCGGCGCGATGGGCCGCTTGGCCCCCGCATACTGCACGCAGGACGGGGTGGTGCCGCGCTCCAAGCTCCCCGAGATAGTCGAGGTCATCGAGGGCGCCTCGGCCAAGTATGGGCTCCGTATCGCCAACCTGATGCATGCGGGCGACGGCAACATTCACCCACTGGTACTCTACGACGACCGCGACCCCGACGAGACGGCCCGCGTGGTGGCTTGCGGCAACGAGATACTGGAGGGCTGTCTCGCGCTCGGCGGTTCGGTCACCGGCGAGCATGGTATTGGTGTCGAGAAGATAGGTCTCATGGCGGCATCCTTCGGAGCGGCCGAACTCGAGGCCATGCAGGATGTGAAGGCCTCCTTCAATCCTGACCAGCTGTGCAATCCATACAAGGTGCTCCCCAGCGACCGCGGCTGCATCGAGGTCAAACGCCCGCGTCCACGCGGTGGCGGCTGAATCGTGGCCGGCACGCGAGAAATACCCGCCTCGCTAACGGCTTGCTTCGGCCCCGGACAGATACGGCGCGGGAACGAGGACGACGAGGTCGATGGTATCGTACCCTCGCTGGCGCTCACCGTGCGCGAGCCAAGCGAGATCGCCAACGTCGTACTCGAAGCGGCCGGCGAGGAACTGGGAGTGCTCGCGGTGGGCGGCGGAACCTCGATTGGGTCCGGTAACCCGCCCAGCCGTTACGACATCAGGCTGTCGATGCGCGGCATGGCCGCAGTGACCGAGCTCTGCCCCGCCGACATGACCGTGACCGCCGAGGCCGGCATGACGCTTTCCGGACTCAACCGCCGCCTGGCCGAACACGGACAACGCATCACGCTCGACCCCGACCTGCCCGAACGCAGGACCCTGGGCGGTCTGGCCGCCGAGGGTTTTTCGGGGGGCCTATCCTACGGATTCGGCGCGATGCGTGACCTCGTGCTCGGGCTCTCGGTGGTCGATGGCAAGGGCCGCATACTCAGGACCGGCGGCCGCGTGGTAAAGAACGTTGCCGGATACGACCTCCCCCTGCTCTTTGTGGGTTCGGCCGGGACACTGGGTGTGATTACCGAACTGACGCTTCGCACCCATCCTTTGCCCGAGGCCGAGGTCACACTGGTTTTCGATATCCCCTCGGTCGAAAAACTACGCGAGACCACGGCCGTTCTCTTTGCCTCTACGCTGCCGCTGGCCGCTCTCGACTTTTCGGCCGACGCAATCGGAGGGGGCGATACCAACTGGCGCCTCGAACTCAGGCTGGAGGGAAGCGAACAACAGGTCGGTCATCAATGGGCCTGCCTGGTCGAACTGCTTGGCCGCGACCCCGACCGGCGGACCGCCGCCTGGTCGAGCCCGGCCGTGGTGCGTGAGACCGACCGGGTCGCGGCCAGCACGGTCACGGGCCCGGCCCAGGCTGTGGACCTGGCCGCCAGCCTGGCGGCCGCCGCCAGTGAACAGCCTCTAAGGGTGGGAGCCAACCTCGGGTCGGGCCGGGTCCTGTTAGCTCTCCAGGAGCGCCCGGCGCCCGACAAAGAGGCCGGGTGGATAAATTTGATGCGGCAGAAGGCCGCCCAGCAGGGGCTCGGGCTCAGGGTCGACAAATGTTCGGCGACGGCCAAGGCCTCCGTGACCGCCTGGCCCGGCAACGGCCAGACCAACGGCGGGGCGCGGCTGATGGCCGAGATAAAGCGCCGTTTCGACCCGGCCGGCGTTCTATCCCCGGGCCGCTTCGTGACCAGCCCATGAACCAAGCCGCCACAGAACTGGCAGAACGCGGACCAGGTCTTCCCTGCGTCCACTGCGGTCTCTGCCTGGACCATTGTCCGACCTACCGTTTGTTCGGCACCGAGGCCGACTCACCGCGCGGGCGCATCTACCTGATGGAGGCCGCGTCCCAAACTGGCGGTCGCCTCGAAGGAATGGCGGCCGTTCACATCGACCGCTGCCTGGGCTGCCTGGCCTGCGAGACCGCCTGTCCTTCCGGGGTCAGTTACGCCGAACGCATAGAGGAGTTCCGCCCCTCGACGACGCTGGGGACCTTTAGGTCACTGAACAGTAAACTGGCCGCACGCATACCTTCCTGGTCCTGGTTCGCGCGCCTGTCGTTGGCGCTGGCGGCCGTGGCCGATGGGCTCGGGCTCGAACGGTTGCGCCGCCGCCTGCCCGGTCTCGGGCTGGTACCTCACGGACAGGCCAAGGAACGCATCGCGATGTCTAAGCTGGCCATCACCGAACGCTCGCCGGCGGTACCGGGGCCACGCGCACCGGTGGCCTTACTTGCCGGGTGCGGGGACGGGCTACGTCCGGAGGTAAACCGGGACGCTGTCGAGGTACTGCGTGCCAACGGCCACGAACCGCTGCTCATAGAAGGTTGCTGCGGAGCCCTGGCCCTACACGCTGGCGAGCAGGACCGCGCCCTGATGCTGGCGCGCCGCACGGTCCGGCAGCTCTCCGAGCTGTGCCTGCCCCGGGTCGTTACCACGGCAGCCGGCTGCGGGGCCATGCTCTCGCAATACGGCAGACTTCTGGCCGAAGACCCTCTTGCCACGGCCGCTGGCCAGGTCTCCAACGGGGCCCGCGACATATCGGCCTTCCTTTGCCAGACCGGGCTCAAAAAGCCGCGCCCGCTAGACGGGGGGACCGTGGCATACCACGACGCCTGTCACCTGCGTCACGGTCAGGGGGTTACCGAAGAGCCACGCCTGGTGGTCGAGGCCGCCACCGGCCGGCGGCCGGCCGATCTGGGAGACAACCAAATCTGCTGTGGGAGCGCCGGCACTTACAACCTCGAACACCCGACAATAGCCGCCAAGATAGGCCGGGCCAAGGCCGACCTGGCCTCCTCTGCCGAGGTCACTACGGTGGCCGTGGGCAACATCGGTTGCCAACTACAACTCGAGCGCGCGTTTCGCAGCGCGGGACTGAACGCGGACCTGCGCCACCCGGTCGAACTACTGGCCGAGGCCTATCGCCGGGAAAGCGAAGGCCCGGCTTAGTCGAGCCTGAAGCTCACCGGAACCTCGAACTCGAAGCGAGAACCGGCAAGCTCTCGGGGAACCGCAGGCAAGGGCGCTGCACGGTCGACCATGGCCAGGGCCGCCCGGTCGAGTATGTCCGAAGGGCTCGGCTCGATTATCGCGCGGTCGACCACCGCACCGTCACGGCTGATTACGAGCCTTAGCAGGGCCTGTCCTTCTAGGCCGCGGCGGGCCGCTGCCGTAGGGTAACGCTTGTAGCGCTCCAGACGTGCGGCCAAGAGCTGTTCGTAAGCGGCGCGACCAAGCCGGGCCAGTTCGCGCGCACGGTCGGGCACCGAAGTGGCCTCGCTGCCCGACTCACCCCCGCCCTGGGCCGCCTTCAGCTTCTCGCTGCCCTCGTGGGCGGAGGTCTGCCCTGCGGCGGCCGAAGACAGACGCGGGCGGTCCTGGCCTGCCCAGTGCTCGGGGACGGCCTCGGTGGCCGCGAGTTGTTTGATACGCAGCAACAAGGCCGGGCGCTGCTGGCCAAGGATCGGGGACAGCTCGACGCGGGGGATGGCTAGGGCGGCCAGATGAAGCGTCAAGGAGGCCAGCAACCAGGGTAGGAGTGGGCGTTCAGCGCTCACGGCGGGTCTCGAGAGCAAGCTCTTTTGCACCGGCCCCGCGCAGGTCGTCCAACAGAGCGACCAGGGTCTCGATACTGAGCCCGGCATCGGCGCTTACCTGCACACGCCGGTCTGACCCCGAACCCAGTAGCCTTCCCAGGGCCGGTCCCAAGGCCTGGCGCGAAAGCGCTTGGCCGTTCAGGCTAAGCCCGCCCGTCCGGTCGAGCCCGACTACGATGGACGGTTCGGGGCTGGCCAGGGCCGTGTCCGAACCGGGGAGCTCGAGGTCGAGAGCGTGTGGGACGACATAGCTGCTGGTCAGCAGGAAGAAGACCAGCAGGAGTAGAACGACATCGACCAGCGGCGCGATGCCGAGCCTGACCGAGGGCCGGCGGTTGCGGCTAAACTCCATAGTCCTCGCCCGCTGCCCGAGCCCCGCCCAGCCCCCCGGCCACAGCACCGGCTTTGGCTCCCGTGGCCAGAAGAACGCGCACCGCTGCGTCCGACATTGCCGCGCGAAGCCGGTCGACCTCGCCTTCGAGAAGATGGAAGGCAGCGAGAGAAGGAATCGCGACAACCAGGCCAAGTGCGGTGGTGACCAGTGCCTGCCAGATGCCGGCCGAAAGCACCGAGGGGTCGACCATGGCACCGCTTCGCTCGATGTTCATGAAGGCGGTAATCATTCCCATCACCGTTCCCAGGAGCCCGAGCAGGGGACTGGTATGGGCGATTACGGCCAGACCGCGCAAGCGTGATTCGAGCAGGCCAAGTTCTGCCGAGCCCACCCGGGCGACCTCGGCCTCGTTGCCTGAAACGATGGCCGCCTCCAGCACACGGGCCACCGGATTGACCGATGCCGAAAGGAGCCGAAGCGCGGACTCGGGGGCACCGGCCTTTACGGCCTCCTCGACCGGACCTATCAGCTCGAGGCGACGCAACTTCAGGCGCCTGAACTCGGCCAGCTTGGCCAGCACGATGGCCAGTGCGGCCACCGACATCAGCAGTAGAACGGCGACCACCGGACCACCCTTGGACAAGATTCCGGCCAGACCCATGACCGCTATAAACCCCGCCCGCTCGGCCGAATGCAAGCCCCCTGAGGACCCAGCGGCCGGCGGAGGAGACGGCTTGACGCAATATGTTGATATTGATATTGAGAATCAATATCAGTTCCGTGAGGAGGACACATGGAGATTAGGAGATATGTCATCAGGCGGCCGCTGGGCGCGGCCATAGCAGCCCTCATGCTAGTACAGGCGGCCCCGGGATGGGCCGGTCAGATCGATGAGCTCGAACACAAGATAGAGGTCCTTAGCGAAGAGGTCCGCAAACTGAAGGCCAGCACGGTCATACCCGAGACGGTCGAGCTAAAGAGCTATTACGGGCTCGGGCCGGCCGCACCCAAGGTCTACTCGGTCGAGCGCGGGCTCTCGATAGGCGGCTACGGCGAGTTCAACTTCACCGACTACGATGACAGCACCAAAGATGACGTAACTGATTTCTACCGCTTCGTTCTCTACTTCGGCTATAAGTTCAACGACTGGATAGTCCTCAACAGCGAGATAGAGATCGAACACGCCACCGACGACAACGGCACGGTGGCCGTCGAGTTCGCCTATCTCGACTTTCTTTTGCGCCCCGAGCTGAACGCCCGGGCCGGACTGTTGCTCGTTCCGGTGGGCCTCATCAACACGCTCCACGAACCGATCGCCTACCACGGCAATATGCGGCCTACGGTGGAGCGCCAGCTCATCCCGAGCACCTGGCGCGCCAACGGTGCGGGTATCTATGGCCAGCTCACCCCTAGCCTGAGCTACCAGAGCTACCTGGTCACCAGCCTGCTCGGCAGCGAGTTCACCGAAAGCGACCTTAGGGACGGACGCCAGAAAGGCTCGCAGGAGAAGTCGAACGATTGGTCGCTGGTGACCCGCATCGACTACTCGCCCATCACCGCGCTAACGGTGGGCGGCTCGGCCTACATCGGCGACCAGGGCCAGAACGTGGCGCTGATCGACGCCGACCCCGACGACGCCTCGGCACTCGGAACGGTGGGTGCCCACATGGAGATGCTCGAAGGCCACATCGAGTGGAAGCACCGCGGCATTGAGGCCCGCGCACTGGCAGTGTCGGTCGAACTTGATGACGCGGCCATCCTTAGCGCCGCCAAGTACGAGGACGCAACGGGTAAGTCGGTGGCCAAGAAGATGTCGGGTTGGTACGGCGAGGTCGCCTACAACCTGATGCCGCACCTCAATCCCTCCTCCGACCAGTATCTGGCCCCCTGGCTGCGCTACTCATGGATCGACTCCCAGGACGAGGTCCCGGCAGGCTTCACGGCCAACAAGGACAACGAACGCTCGGTCACCGAACTGGGACTGACCTACAAGCCAATCCCCAATGTGGTCCTAAAGCTCGACTACCGCGACTGGAGCGACTAGAGCGGCGCCGGCCCCTCCGACGAGGTCCGCCTGGGAGCCGGCTACGTATTCTAGACCCAAAAATCCTCCTCCCGCGGGGCCGGGGCGCTGGCTGCTTGCCGCCGTCCTGGCCCCTTTCCTTTTAGGGGGCCTGCCGGCGACGGAGGCCCCGGCAACGGTCTTCTACGCTTTGGAGGAAGTTCCCGGCCTGGCCTTCCCCGAGGCCACGCGTACCGAAATACGAAACATCTTCCTCAGCGGGACCGAGCGGCAACGCATCGAAGAAGCGGCCGGGACCGCGCTCGAATCGGACATGCTCTCGGTCCACCTTGGCTGGCAAGGCGACCGCTTGCTCGGCTACGCCATGCTCGACACCCACATGGTACGCACACTGCCCGAGGCATTCCTGGTCGTCATCGACACTGCCGGGCGGATAGAAAGGACCCACATCTTGGCCTTCTACGAACCGCTCGAGTACCTGCCGAGCGACCGCTGGTTGGCCACGATGGCGGGCAACCGCCTGGAACCCGGTCTCAGGCTGGGCCGCAAGGTCACATCAATCACAGGCTCAACGCTTAGCTCGGCGGCCGTCGTAAGGGGGCTCAGGCGTGCGCTGGCCGTCTACCAGGAGTTGGCCGTGGCCTCGGACCGCCTGCCACGGTGATGGCGGCCGGGCCCGCCAGTGGCTAGAGTACTAAGCGCATATGCGATTCGTGGTCACAGGCGAATGGTCGAAGAACCGCTTTCTCAAGACGATCGTGTGGTGCTTCCTCATCTACACGGCGGTTCTCTGGCTTAGCAATGCGGGGCTCTACTTTGCCAAGATGAGCCTGGACCCGGCCTCGGTGGTCGAATACTACCGCGGGGACCCCGAACGTTACCTGCAGCCCCGTTCCTACGTCGGGCTACTCGAAACGCTTCACTTCCATAGCTTCGCAATGGGCATCTTGCTGATGACCCTTACCCACCTGATGCTGTTCGTGCCCTTGTCGAACGCGACCAAGGCCTGGGGTATCGCCACCGCTTTCACGGCCGGGCTGGCCGGCGAGCTGTCGGGCTGGGCGGTGCGCTACATGCACCCCGGCTTTGCCGTGGCCAAGGTGTTCTTCTTCCTGCTGCTCGAAGGCACGCTGCTCTACCTGATGGTCGTGGTCGCGCGCGCACTGCTGACCAGCTCATCAACCGCCTACACCCACGGTGAATAGCGCGGCGCTGCCGCGCGTTACGGCCGTCGTAGCGACGCTGCTTCTTACGGCGACGGCCGCCGTGGCCGACAGCGCCCGGCTCGGGCTTCCGGTCATGGGCACCGTGCTCCAGATCGAGGTCGTGGCCTCGGACCGTTCAACGGCCGCAACGCTGTGCCGCCGTGCGCTAGAGACCGCCCGCACATACGACGACCTGCTCACCACCTGGAGGACCGAAGGCGAACTGGCCCGCCTCAACCAGCAAGCAGGCCAAGGCCAGATAAAGATAAGCCGGCCGCTTCACACCGCGCTGTCCCGCATGCTCGAACTGTCAGCCGCTACCGCCGGTGCCTTTGACCCGAGCGTTGGCCGCGCGGTCGAGTTCTGGCGAGACAGCGCTAGCGATGGACCGGCGCCGAACGCGTCACCCGGGCGAGGTCTGGCCGAACGCTTGGCCCTTGGCACTAGGGCCGAGGCCTCCGAAGGCCTCCAATACTGGGCGGCGCTGGCCGGGGGCGTGCGCCTGGATGCAGGCGGCATCGGCAAGGGCATGGCGCTCGACGCCATCGTGGCGATGTTACGCAACGGAGGAGCCACAGCCGCCTTCCTCGACTTCGGCGGTTCGAGCCAGCTCGGCTTCGGTGTTCCCGACAAGGGAGGCGAATGGACCGTGGCCTTACCGTCCCTGGCCGGCGTGGCCGGGACGGTGACGCTCGGCGACCGGGCCATTTCAACATCGCTGGCCAGCACCGCTGGTTCAGCGGCCGGGCCCATAATAGACCCGGCCAGTATGCGTCCGGTCGCAATGCCGCGTCTGGCCACGGTCATCGGCAGCGATGCCACCAGTGCCGAGGCCTGGTCGACGGCACTGGTCGTACTCGGGCGCCAGGGTCTGGCCCGGGCGGCAAGGGCCGGGGTGGATGCGGTGTTCGAGGACGGGTCGGGAAGGACGCGCTCAGGCCGAACGGCCGGGCTCGAACAGGGCGGCCTCGACGGCGCCGAACAAAATCATTAGGAAACCGACCAGTTCGGAACTTTCCTCGACCGTGTTCTTGACCAGCCTCAGATAATCCTCACCCATCGCAGCCTGCCAAAGCTCTTTCTGGCCGAGCACCTGCGAGTAGCCGACCACCAGGAAGAAACCGAGAAACATCAGGACCATCGACAAGGGTAGTCCGGCCCGGCCCAGTTCGGCCAAGAGGTCTCTGCGGTGTTTAAAGGCGATTACGACAAAGGCCAGCACGATTGGTGCGTTCAAGTATTTGTACGCGCCCTTGAACCAATGGGAATCGAGGAACCCGTCCAGCTCGCGCACGACCGCGAACAGCGCGGCCAGTGCGAGCAGACGCAAGACCGTGCGAAGGTCGGGGCGGCGGCCAGCGGCAATCATTAGAACCCCGGCCGTGCCCAGGGCCAGGAATACCTGGACCTTTTCGATGGTCCCGTCCTCGGAGGTCACGGGTTCGAGCAGGCCGGCCTCGGCAGCCCGCACAACGGCCTCCAGCCCAAGCGTGGCCAGGGTGCCGTAGAGGAGAAGTCTCAGGCCAGCTGCGACCAAGTGAGGTCTAGCTTGCATCTAAAGGGCGCGGCCGCAACTAGGGTCGTGCAGTGCAAGATACACGCAAAGACGCCGTGGAAGGTCTGGTCGCCAATGTGCTCGGAAAGCGCCGGGACGGGGACGACCCACGCCGCGAGCGCCTGGTGCGCTCGATGGTCGAGGCCGTGGCCGGTATCGCTTCCGACCGCACTGACGTTGTCGACCTCAAGCTGGTTTCGGCTGCGCTTGCCGAGATAGGCGATGCGCTGGGCCGCTTCCGTCCCTATGCCGGGGTGCGCAAGATAACCGCCTTCGGCTCGGCGCGCACCCGTGCTAACGAACCGGCCTACAAACTAGCCCGGCGCTTCTCGCGTCTAGCCGCCGACTCCGGGTTCATGGTGATTACCGGAGCCGGTCCCGGCATCATGCAAGCCTGTAACGAGGGTGCCGGGCGAAAACGCAGTTTCGGGGTCAACATAAAACTTCCCTTCGAGAACGAGGCCAACGAGATCATCCGCGGCGACAACAAGCTTGTCGAGTTCAAATACTTCTTCACCCGCAAGCTGTTCTTTCTAAAGGAAGCCTCGGGCGTCGTCCTTTTCCCCGGCGGCTTCGGCACCCACGACGAGGGCTTCGAAACGCTCACCCTGGTCCAGACGGGCAAGGCCCAACTGATGCCCATAGTCATGCTCGAGGCACCGGGGTCGGGCTATTGGAGGGCATGGGACCGTTACGTGCGCCGCCACCTGTTGGGCCAAGACCTGATCAGTCCCGACGACCTCTCGCTCTATCGCATAGCCGGCTCACCCAAGGAGGCCATAAGGGAGTTCCGGTCCTTCTACCGCATCTTCCACTCGGCCCGCGTGATAAGGCGCCGGCTGGTGATTCGCACGACCAAACAGCTCGGCAGCGCCCCACTCGGCCACCTCTCGGACCGTTACGCCGACATTCTCGGTGGACGGCCGATAAGACACCGGGCCGCTTTCAAAGAGGAGTTCGATGAACCCGAGGTGGCCGAGCTTCCCCGCCTCGTTCTCGACTTCGATATGATGAGCTACGGCCGGCTACGGCTTTTGATCGACGAACTCAACCGGCTCGACTGAGCCTTCCGACAAGCTCGCCGAGTTCGGTCACGTGGAACCCGGCTCCGGCAAAACGCGGTCCGGTGGCAAGGAATCTAACTCCGGCCCTGCCGGCAGCCTCGCGGTCTATCTCCTGGTCACCGATGTAAACGGCCTCGGAGGGCGAACATCCAAAGTGCGAGGTGCACTTGAGTATCATTTCGGGGTCTGGCTTGGGGTGTTCGACGTCATAGGCACCAACGGCCAGGTCGAAGAAGGCGCCGAGGTCGAAATGTTCGATAACCCCGCCGAGCGTACGGCTGCGGTTGGTGGCCATTGCAAGCCGGTGGCGCGCATGAAGGGTCTCGAGAGTTTCACGCATTCCGGACCGTGGCCGCATCAGAGAGAAGTAAGGACCGTAGTCGGTGGTGGTAGCGGCCGCCTTTATGGCCGCCAGCAGCTCGGGACGGTCGCCGAAGTAACGTTCGAAGAGCTTGGCCGAGGCCAGCTCGTGGGTGGCTTGCTCGCGTCCCCAGTCGACCGCCGGCACGCCCGCGTTGGCAAGCACCTGGCCATAGAAGGCGATGTTGGCCTCCTCTGACTCGAACAGAACGCCGTCGCAGTCGAAGATAACGACAGTGGTGGTCACAGGCTGCCTTCCAGTCAGGCCTAGCGAGCTCTAGCCGGGCCGGACCGCTCCGAGCCGCTTGGCCCAAAGCTCGCGCTGCCCGCCCCGTTCGTCCTCGGAAAGGCCCGGCTCGAAACGACGGTCGAGCTGCCACAGGCCACCGAGCTCGGCCTCCGATTCCCACACGCCTGCCCCGAGGCCGGCCAGTCCGGCCACGCCCACGACCGCACCGTCGGTGACCACACCACGTTCTACCGCAATCCCGAGCAGGTCGGCCTGACGGCCCATCAGATAATCGTTACGACTGGCGCCGCCGTCGACCCGAAGCACTTCGGGACGCGAGGCGGCCTGCCAAAGGCTCTCGGCCGCATCGGTGACCCTGTGAGCCACCCCGTCGAGAACGGCTCTGCATATCTCGGCCGGGCCGCTTCCGCGCGACAACCCGCCGATGACCGCGCGTGCGCTCGAGTCCATCTCGGGAGTGCCCAGGCCCTGGAAGGCCGGCACCGCCCATACCCCGCCGCTATCGGACACCGACATCGCAAGCTCGGAGGTCTCGCCGGCGTCCTTTACCAGGCCCAGGCCGTCGCGCAGCCATTGCACGGCCGCACCGGCTGTGACCACCGTCGCCTCCACGCAGTAGGCGGTCCGTTCCTTTGTGCTCCACGCCACCAGGGGATAGGTCCCCGGCCCCCCGAGCGCGACCGTGTCTCCGGTGTTGGTGTCGAGCATCGCCGCCGTGCCAAAGGAACACTTGGTCGCGCCCGTTGCCCTACAGGCCAGACCGAAGAGAGAGGCCTGTTGGTCACCGCACATACCGGCCACCGGGACCTCGGCCCCCAACAAATCGGCCGTGGTCAGTCCGACCTGCTGGGCCGACTCGACTATCTCGGGCAACCAGGCCTGCTCGACCCCGAGCGCGTCCATGACAGAACCGTCCCAGCAGGCATCCAGGTGCCCGTAGAATCCGGTTGCGCTGGCGTTGGCACGGTCGGTCACATGGGCCGAACCGGTCAGCTTGGCCGCCAGCCAAGAGTTGGGAAAGGCAATCCGCAGTGTCCCGGCCCGGGCGGCGTCGCCGGCCCGTTTCTCGTTGTTGATAATCCACTCGGCCTTGGAGGCCGCCATCAAAGGCGAAACGAAAAAACCCTGTTCAAGCAGTTCGTTGCAACGCTCCTCGGTGCGGGTGTCCTGCCAGCCTATCATTGCCGAGAGCGGCCGCAGGGTGCCGGCTTCCCAGGCCATTACCGAAGAGCGTTGATTGGCGATTCCGATGGCGGCCAGGTCCGCACCCCCGAGCCCTGAGGTCTCTAGACAGCCACGGATGACCGCGACCGTGGCCTGCCACATCTCCTCGGGGTCCTGCTCTACCCAACCCGGCTGCGGAAAGGCAGCGGCAAGCTCTCCATAGTCCGAACCGAGCTGGCGGCCGTCGGCCGAGAACACCGCGGCGCGTACCCCGGTGGACCCGAGGTCGATGCCCATTAACGCGGAAGCGCTCAGCCGCCCTCCTCCATATCCACCAGCGCGCCCGGGTTCATTATGCCCGCCGGGTCGAGTGCCTGCTTTAGAGAACGAAGCGTTTGGTAGGACTCGCCGAGCTGCTCGGGCAGCCACTCACGGCGAACCCTTCCGATACCGTGGTGGTGCGCTATCGAACCGCCGGTATCCAGGGTTGCACGCATGGTCGCGGCCCAGGCCTCATCGTAGATGCGAAGCGCGTCTCCCTCGGCCTCCACCTTGCCGACGAAGGTGAAATAGATGTTGGCCCCGTCGGTGTAGCAATGCGAAAGATGGCCCGACCCCAGTATCATGCCGGAGACGCTCGACAGGTCGGCCACGACCTTGTCGTAGAGCAGGCCAAGCCGGTCCCAGGACGCCGACACCTCTATGGTGTCAAAGACCAGTCCCTGGTCGAGAAGGTCATCGAAGACCGGCACCGAGTTACGATGTTCGAGCCAGCTCGTGACCGGTTCCTCACCGAGGTCACGGCCGCCCAGTCCGGTCACAATCGCATCGACGGCCCGTACTTCGGTCTCCACGCGCGCAGGGTCGCCCTCGCTCATGGTCAGCAGTGCCGGCGTAGGTTCGGCGGCGGCGGCAAAATGGCGGCCGGCCTCGTGTTCGTCGTAAAGGCGGGCCACCGCCGGGCGCCAGCCTCCCCGCATGATAAGGCGGAGCGCTTCGATGCCGGCACTGACGTCGGCCAGGGCATAGGCCCTTCCCTTGCGAAGCTCGGGCGCCGGATGGATGCGAAAGCTGAGCTCGGTGAACACGCCGAGAGTTCCCTCGCTGCCGAGAAAAAGGTGGCGTAGGTCCGGCCCGGTGGCGGAACGCGGAAGCGCGGGAAGCTCGAGCACCCGCCCACCGGCAAGGACGACCTTACAACCGAGCAAAATGTCCTCGATGTTGCCGTACAAGGTCGAGAACTGACCCGAGGCGCGGGTCGCGCACCAACCTCCGACCGATGACAGCTCCATCGACTGGGGGAAATGACCGATGGTGTAACCACGCTCAGCCAGGGACTGTTCCAGCTCACTTCCCCTAAGGCCCGCTTCGACCACCACGGTAAGCGCGGTCTCGTTGAGTTCGAGGATGCGGTCCATCGCGCCCATGTCGAGCACCACCGAACCGGCCCCGGCAAGTACCGCGCCGCATACCCCGGAACCGAGCCCGTAGGGGACCACCGCGGTTGCGGTCTCCTGGGCCCAGGCCAGGACCGTCGAGACCTCTTCGGTGGTCGTGGGCCTGAGGAGCGCGCGGGCAGGGGCGGGCTCGGCACCGCCACGGCGTTCGACCAGACCACGCACCCAGCTGTCGTGACTCTTGGCGGCTAGCTCCTGGCCGTCGCTGACGATGTCGAGCGAGGGCAGACGTTCTTTTAACAGGTCAAGCGGCACGTACCGTATCCAGGCCCGGTTCAAGGTCTGCGCGCAAGCGCTCGGCGGCAGCCTTCCAATGTCCATCATCCCAGCCGAGCAAAGCTCCGAGCAGGCGGCTTACCTCGGCGGCGGCCGCGGTAGCACGCGCGGTATCGAAATGGGCCACCCGGCAGCGACGCCGTACCAAATCATCGACACAAAGCGCCATCTCGTGTTGCACGGCGTACTCGACCTCGGCGCGGGTCAGCTCTGCAAGCCCGCCTACCGGTTCGGCGGCCTCGGGACGGCTGGAAATGGAAGCGACCAAAGACGCCGCCTCGGTCCCATATTTACCCCACAGCCGGGCCGAAAGCTCGGGGTCGTCGAGTTTGGGCGCTTCGGCACGGGCCGCGCGTTGGCGTTCGAGGCTGCCGCCGACCAGCGCAATGGTCGAGGAATCCACCTCAGCGGTCTCGACCCTGAGAATATCCACGACCTGGCGCACCACGCGTTCGGCCATGCGGCGGAAGGTCGTCAGCTTCCCCCGGCCACCGATACCACCGGACCGGGCCCGACCACGATCTCGTCGCGGCGGGAAATCTCGGAGGGCGCACGCCCATCCTGTTTGAGGAGCGGCCGAACACCCGACCAGGTGCCGATTATGTCAGCGGCCTCGGGGGCGTCCTCGAAGGAATGGGCCACCGATGCCAACAGGTAAGCCACGTCCTCGGCCGAAGCGCCAGGCTCTTCCGGTTCGCCCTCGTATGCCGTGTCGGTGGTGCCGATGTAGGAATAGCGTCCGCTCGGAACGACAAAGGTCGAACGGCCGTCGGCGGCCTTGAGTATGATTATGGAACGTACCGGCAAGCGATTGTGCGGGACCACGACGTGTATCCCACGGGTGAGCTGCACACGGTCGTCCTCGGAACCGGCATGCAGCGCGCGTACGCGGTCGAACCAGGGTCCGGCGGCGTTGACCAAACAACGGCAACGCACGACGAAGCTTTCGCCGGTGGCCACATCTAACGCTCCCACTTTTAGCCCTTCGGGGTCGGTCACGATGGAGGAGACCTCGGCGTAGTTGGCAGCGATGGCCCCCGCGGCCGCAGCCGACCTTACGGTCTCCAGCGTCAATCGCGCATCGTCGGTGGCGTATTCGCTCATCACCACCGAGCCGGCGACGAGACCGGGCTTGAGAAGAGGTTCTAAATCGTAGGTCGCCTTGGCCCCCAACTGGCGATGCTGCTCGTCGCCCCGACCGGAGGCCAGGCGCGCAAAGCTCCACAGGCCGGCGGCAAGCTTGACCCGTCCGGCCTTGGAGCCGGCCGGGATCATCATGGGGGTCGGAACGGCAAGGTGCGGGGCTATGTTGCGCAGGACCGCCCGTTCGCGGGCCGCTTCACGGACCAGACCTATATCACCCTGCTCCAAGTAGCGGATACCACCGTGGATGAGCTTGGAGGACCGGCTACTGGTGCCGCTGGCAAAGTCGGCCTTCTCGAGAAGAACCACCGACAGCCCCCGCAACGCGGCTTCGCGAGCCACCCCGGCCCCGGTGATACCGCCGCCGACCACGACCAGGTCCACGAGGCCCCCGGCCGCCCGTTCGAGCCCGCGACGCCTGGTATCCCGGGAGAATTCCACAACCTCCGACCCCTATTCGCGGTGGTGCAGTCTGTCAACGCCCAAGCGCGGACCGGACGGACGGGAGAATGAGTGAAAAAACCGCTTGACAGCCGCTGGTAAAGGGTAGTAAGTGGATAGTCGCACTATCTACTTGGCATGCAGGATAACAAGAGCGGCAAAGAAGGCCTTTTGAGGATATCCGACCTGGCCCGTGAAACGGGCGTGGCGGTCGGCACCATAAAATTCTACATCCGCGAGGGACTGCTGCCCGCCCCCACACTGAAGACCGGCCGCAACATGGCCTACTACGACCGCTCCTTCATCGAGCGGATCCGTATGATCAAGGAACTTCAGACCAAGCGTTTCCTGCCGCTCGATGTCATCCGCGCCATCCTCGACCGCGACGACGCCGTCATCAGCCAGAGCGAGATTGACACCATGGTCAGCCTCGAGGGGACCTTCTACGAGGCCATCCACTACGCGCCCGGTCATCCCCCGATCACGGTTGCCGAAGCCGCCAAACGTTTCGACCTCGAAGAGCAAGGCATCCGCTACAACATCGAGCTCGGAGTTCTGACCCCCATCATACGCGACGGTGAGGAGGTTCTAGAAGGCCAGGACCTTCTCATGCTCGAGTGCTTTGCCGACCTGCAGCGGGCCGGCATCGACGAAGGGTTCGTGCCGGCCGAACTTTCGGTGCCCAAATACGTAAAGGCCATCGACGCCTTGGCCCGTGAAGAGCTAAAGATGTTCACCCAGGCGGCTACCGCCAAGGTCGATGACCCGGCCCAGGTCGCCCGCATGGCGCTCGACGGGCTAAAGCTGACCGAGCGCTTCATCGTGCTGCTACGCCGCAAGATGATGCTTCGTGCAATCCAAGAACTGAGAATGGACGCTGAGACCGAATCGACAGGAACCGGGGACTGAGAAGACTAGGACAATGGACAAGGGCAAAACAACCGAACACTCACTGCACGCGCGTGCCTTCGACAGCATCGAGCACACCTACTCGACCTCCTTTCTCGAAGACTACTCGCACATGCGCGGCGACCTCGCCCGCCTCTACTCTATGGCCAAGGAAGGCCAGTGGAACGCCGAGAGCTATCTCGACTGGTCGACCGACGTCGACGCCGACAAGCCCTTCATGCCCGTCGAGCAGTCGGCACTGTACGGCACCCCGCACTGGAACAAGATGACCAAGGCCGAGCGCATCCGCCTCAACCATGAGTTCATGGCCTGGACGCTGTCACAGTTTCTCCACGGCGAGCAAGGTGCGCTGTTGGCAAGCGCTCAGATCGTAGACGCCGTTCCCAATATCGACGCCAAGCTTTACGGGGCGACCCAGGTAGTCGACGAAGCCCGGCATGTGGAGGTCTACGACCGGTATCTGCATACCAAGCTCGAAATCGTCTACCCGGTAAACCCCGAGCTCAAAACCCTGCTCGACCAGATACTTTCCGATTCGCGCTGGGACATGAAGTACCTCGGCATGCAGATTATGGTCGAAGGCTTGGCCCTGGCCGCCTTTCAGGTCATGCGCGACAATGTCCAGGAACCGCTTATCGCCGAGATAACCCGTATGGTCTTAAAGGACGAGGCCCGGCACGTGGCCTTTGGCGTACTGAGCCTCAAGGACTATTACGCCGAGCTGACCGAGTCCGAGATAAACGAACGGGTGGAGTTCACCTACGAGGCCTCCCGTTTGATGCGCGACCGCCTGTTGGGGCGCGAGGTCTACGAGAAGATGGGCATGGATGTGGACGCCTGCATGGAGCTCGAGTTCAACGACCCGCGCTCGCGCGAGTTCAGGCAGATCCTGTTCGCCAAGATCGTTCCCAACGTAAAAAAGCTCGGGTTGCTGACACCCGAACTCAGACGCGGCTTCGAGGAGCTGGGTGTGATCGCATTCGAGAACCTGCCCTCGTCCGATGAAGAACTGTTCGAGCCCGGTGGTGGATTGGAGGACCTGGAAGAAGGGTCCTTGGAAGCAGTCGCCAACTAGGCGTCGGCCAACCCGCGTGGTGGCCAGATGAAGGAGAGGAAATGAACGAATCGACCGAGAGCACCAACAGTACCCAGACCCACGGCGCTTCCCAGGACGCGTCCAAGGAAACGCCTCAAACCGCCCCGATGCCGGAACCCAAGCGTCGCGGCACGGTGTGTGTCCAGGACCCGGCCATGACCATGGTCGAGCCCGACATGATGACGCCGCTGCAGTTCTTCGAACGGCAGTTCGCCCAGGCATCCTTGGTCCCCGAAAAACGGCTCATGCTGGCCGTCCTCGAGGACGCTATCGCCTCCTTCCAGAGGAACCTCATCCAGCCGCGCGTCGGCGATGAGAGCGACGAGGGCCATGTCGAGGACTGGCTCGACTCCAACGACATGAGCTGGCCCTTCTCATTTGCCAGCATATGCGAAGCGCTGGATATGGAGCCGGCCTACCTGCGCCAGGGACTGGCCTATTGGCGCAGTGACGCAATGGAGCAGGGAAAGACCGGGCAGGTCTACCGCTTCCCCTTCCGGCGAGTCAACGGGCGGCGCCACTCGATCAATGCCAAGCGCGAAAGGCGCAAACGGCAGGCGACGCGCTAGGCCGTTAGCGGTCTTTGGGAAGGCCCAGCACCCGCTGGGCTATTATCGAGCGCTGTATCTCGCTGGTACCGGCCGCGATGGTGCGGCCGCGAGAGTATAGGTAGAGATGCGGCCAGCGCCCACGGTCGGGCGCCAAGGGGTCCTCGGCGGCGAGTTGTCCGTAGGGACCGGCCACCGACATGGCCGTCTCCAGCATTCGCTGGAACATCTCCGACCAGAACAACTTCTCCATAGAACCCTCGGGACCCGGCTTGCCGCCGCGCAGCTGGCGGGTGAGGTGACGAAGAGCGGTGAGCCTGAGCGCCTCGCTCTCGGTATATGCCGCGGCCACGCGTTGGCGGACCAGGGGATCGTCGGCGGGCCGCTTGCCGTCGAGCCCCGGGCGTCCGGCCATCGCGATTAGTTCGTCGAGCGCCACCCGCGATTGTAACTGACGCTGGAAGGTCAGCGTGGCCCTTTCATACATCAGCATTGCCACGGCCATGGTCCAGCCGTCGTTCTCGCGACCGACCAGGTTCTCACTGGGAACCTCGGCGCCGTCGAAGTAGACCTCGTTGAACTCGCGGTCACCGTTCATCTGTGAGAGCGGGCGGACCTCTACGCCCGGTTGTTTCATGTCGACGACCATCAGACTGAGCCCCCGGTGCTTGTCGGCCGCGGTGTCGGTGCGGACCAGCAACATACAAAAGTCGGCGTATTGGGCGTAACTGGTCCAGACCTTCTGGCCGCTGACCTTGTAGCTTCCGCCTTCAAGGACCGCCCGGGTACTGACCGCGGCAAGGTCACTACCGGCCCCGGGTTCGCTGAAACCCTGACACCATATCTTCTCAGCCTTGAGTATGGGTCTGAGGTGTTCGTGTTTCTGCTCTTCGGTCCCGTGATCGATGAGCAGGGGACCGACCATCGACAAGGCCAACAGGTTGACGAGCTGGGGCGAGCCGGCCGCGGCCAGTTCTTCCTGGAAGATTATCTGTTCAACCAGTCCCGCGCCGCGACCGCCGTACTCGCGCGGCCAGTGGACCCCGCACCAACCGCCATCGTAAAGCTCATGCTGCCAGCGCCTCCCGGCCTCCACACGCTCGTCGAGGCTGCCCTCCTCGACCGGCGGAACCAGACCACGATCCTTGGCATCGGCCAACCAGGCGCGAAGCTCATCACGAAATGCCTGTTCGCCTGCGTTGTAGGAAAAGTCCATCAGGCCACCTCGATAATGACCTTGCGGGTGCCAGGCCCGGCCGCACGTTCGAAGGCCCGGTCGCCGTTCGCCAAAGGGTAGCGCGCGTCGATAAGCCTTTCGGTGCTCACCTGGCCTCTGGTCAGGCGCTCGAGCCCGTCCTTCATATTGCCACAGCGCGAACCCACCATCGTTATCTCGTTTATCACCACCGGTGCCAGGTCTATCTGGTGACTGCCGGCCACGGTGGTCTTAACAACTAGCGTCCCGCGCGGTTCGGTCCAAGCGATGGCCGAGCTTAGCCCTTCGGTCGAACCGCTGGCCTCGACCACCAAGGGATAAAGCGCCCGCGACGGGGCCTTGGCCGAAAGTCGCACGCCGTGGTCCTCGAGCCAGCCCAGCGAATCGGTGTGGTGTCCGAGCAGTTCCACCTCGAGACCCTCGGCGGCCAGGACCTGGGCCACAAGAGGACCGAGCTTGCCGTCGCCAACGACAAGGGCTGGCATCGCGCGGCTAGTCTCGGTGGCCGCCAGCTCCGGCAGTTGCTCGAATATCTCGCAGGCCGCAGCGACGGGCTCGGCAAAGACCGCCTGTTCGTCGGAAAGCGTATCCGGCACCTCGATGAGGTTGGCCTCTGGAATGATGAACTGCTCGGCCATCGCTCCGTCGGCCCCATCTATGCCGAGCACCGCGCGGTTGGAGCAGTGGCGGCCCAGCCCACGCCGGCAGGCCGGGCAATCTCGGCAGGCAAAGTTTATGCCGCCGACCACACGGCGTCCTTCGAATCGGCCCTCTGCGGCCCGCCCCACGAACTCGTGCCCGAGCACGCCATCGAATCCCATATAGCCGCGGGAAAGCTCGAGGTCGGTGCGGCAGATACCGGCCCGAAGCGTCCGGACCCTGACATGACCGGCCCTCTCGGCCGGTTCGGCACGGTCACGCGCGACACGCGCACGCTTGCCGTCGTAGACAAAGGCCAGCACGCCCGGCTTCTAGCAGGCGGACCGACCGAGGGCCATTTCTTGCAACCGGGCGGCCAAGCGGTTCTAATCACACCAGTAGATGAGCGACCCCGACCAACCTCCATTGCCTCCACGGCAGGAGGACCCCCTCTACAACAAGGTGACCACTAGGTGACGCCGGCCATGGCATTGGTCGTGGTGCTGGCCCTGGTGCTGGTCAACGCCTGCTTTGTGGCGGCCGAGTACGCGCTCGTGACCGTACGGCGTAGCCGCGTCGAAACCCTTGTGCGCGGCGGCAGCCGGCGCGCCCGGGTGCTGGCCAAAATCATCGACGACCTCGACCCGCATGTGTCGGCCATACAGTTGGCCATCACCTCGATAGGCCTTGCCATCGGTTGGTTGGGCGAGCCGGCCGTGGCCGGCCTCATCGGCAGTGGCTTTGCGGCGGTCGGACTGGGCTCGCCGGTGCTGCTCCACTCGGTCTCTTTCGTATTGGCCTTTACCGCCATAACCACCGTGGTCATCGTACTAGGCGAACTTACGCCGAAGTTTCTGGGGCTCAGGCGAACCGAATCGGTGGCCATCTGGATGGCCCAACCAGTGCGCTTGTTCGCCACGCTCACCTCCCCGGTCATCAAGCTGCTGACCGGCAGTTCTTCGCTCATTCTCCGCCTAATCGGCGTCGGCCAGGCCGACGACGAATCCGGCATGGACTCCGACGAGCTGCGCATCTTCCTCTCGCAACTGACCAGCCGTGGCCGCATCTCACGGGCCAAGCGCAAGCTCATCGAAAACATCTTCGACTTTTCAGAACACACGGCCCGCCAGGTCATGGTCCCACGCGACCAGATTGACTACCTGTCATTGGACCGCCCGGTCGAAGAGAACCTGGCCATCATCAAGGATACCGAGCACACCCGCTATCCGCTCTGCGAGAGCGGGCTGGACGGCGTGGTCGGAATGATCCACATCAAGGACCTCTTCCATCGCGGCAACCAGGTCCAAAGCTCGGAGGACCTGCGCATGGTCCAGCACGAGATGCTCTTCGTACCCGAGTCCCAATCGCTCGACATCTTGCACCGGCTGTTCCAACGCCGCCGTGCCCATATGGCCGTGGTGGTCGACGAGTACGGGGTGCCGACCGGAATGGTGACCCTCGAGGATGTGCTCGAAGAACTGGTGGGCGAGATACAGGACGAGTTCGACGAGGACGAAAAGCCGCAGATCGTCTTTGGTGCCGACGGTGTACAGGTCGACGGCATGTTGCTTATCGAGGACCTCTGCCGCGAACTAAACATAGAATTGGAGCTGGAAGACGTCGATGCCGAGACCGTGGGCGGCTATACCACCAACGTGCTCGGAAAGATCGCGCGCGAAGGCGACCGCTTCAACATCGCTAACTACATGGGCCTTGTCACCGAGATGCAGGGCCGCCGAGTGTCGCGGGTGTTGTTGAACCGCAAGGACGAGACGACCGGCCAGGACACCTCGGCCGAAGCTCAATAGTTCCGCGCCACGAACCAGAAAACGCCGAGGGCCAGTACCGCGGCCGAACCGAACTCTGTCACCAAGCGGCCCCGCCGACCCTTTAGTATCAAGCGGCCGAGCAGCGGCCAGGCCAATACAACGAAGCCCAGCTGGCCTAGCTCCACCCCTGCGTTGAAACCGGCCAGGGCCATGCCGAGGTGTTCCTCGGGCAGGCCGCCTTCTACAAGCGCCCCGGCAAAACCGAAGCCATGGGCCAGCCCGAAGGCGGCGGCCACCCACCATCGCAACCGTCCGGGCCGCTGGCTTCGTTCCAGCAGACCAAAGTAACAGACGCTAAACAGCGCAAGGCCCGCCAGCACCGGCCAGGCCAAATGCCCCGCGCCCAGCACCGCCCCAAGCGCCAGGACCGCCACGGCCCCTGAGACCGCATAGGACTCGGCCTGTTTTCGGCCGCCGGCCAGCCAGATGTTCTCGGCCGCGACCAGGGCTATCGACAGACCGATCACGGCCTCTACGGCGGCGACATCGGGGCGGACCATGCCGAGCACGGCCAGGGCCAGGGTGATGCTGTGACCGACCGTGAAACCGGTCACCAAGGCTGCGGTTTCCATTACAGCGGTGCCGATCAGAAGCAGGGCCAGGAGAAAGGCCAGGTGGTCGTAACCGCTAAGGATATGTTCGAGGCCGACCGGCACGTAAGAAGCAAAGGCCGAACCGGCGCTCATCTTCGAGGACTGGTCGGGACCACCAAAGCCAAAAGGCTCGTCACTTGCCGATAGCACCGCTTCTAAGCGCCCGGCGCCGGTGTCGATGCTGGCAAAGTGAAGATGGCGGGGGGCTATCTCGACCAGCAAGGAGCTTTTGAGCTGCAACGGGCGAGCCTGGCCGCAAGCCACCGTCCATTCAAAACGCTCGAAGCCACGGGCGGCCACCAGACGGCGGACCCGGCCGTGGCCGGTGCATGGGTCCTGTCCGGCACTAAGCTGTAAACGTGAAAAGAGATAAGCGCTGAGCGCCGTCTCGCGCTCGGGTCCGGAAAGCGGCAGGCGGGCCAGGTCGCGGGCAGCAAGACGGAGGCTTACGCGTGCGCTGCTGCCATCGATGATCCACTGTGAATACGAATAGCTTCGTTCGTGGGCATGGACTGGTGCCGGCCAAACGGCCATTGCAAGGACGAGGCCTGCCAACACGGCCGGCCGGCCCCGGCCGCTCACTTGGAAGTCCGGCTGTCGAATACCCGCACCTCGTAGCTACGGCGTAGCTCGGCCAGATAACGCTCCAGGGCCTCTTCACCAAGGCGGCGGCGGTAAGTGGCCAGTACCTCGTCGCGAAGCCCGTCTAGACTTGGAGGGCGGGGCTCTTCACGGCCGAGAAGCACTAGCACCCGGTAACCGCCGCTCACACGCACCGGCTCGCTTATCGCGCCCGGCTCCATGCCGAGCAGGGTTCGTGCGGAGGTCGGACCCAAGTAGTCGCGCAGTTTGGCCGGCATAAGGAAGGCATCGGGCAGCACTAGCCCGGAAGGATCGCCGAGTGAGGCGGCCACCTCCTCCACGCGCTCGCCGTCTTGCAAGCGCGCGACGGCCTGGCCTGCGCGTGCCAGCGCCTGTTCTGCCGAGCGCCGGTGGCTGCTGACGAAGACCTGGGCAACGCGAAGCCTGGGCGAGTTGACGAACAGGTCGCGGTTCTTGTCGAAGAACTCTCTCAGGTCGGTCTCGCCCGGCTGGGCGTCCTCGTAAGGCGCGACCACCGAACTGATAACCCCCTGGACCAGGTCGCCTCTTATTCTCGGGTCACGGTTGGCCAGCCCGAGGTCCAAGGCGCGGGCAACCAGTAGTTGCTCGTCTACCAAACGCTCGACCACCCGGCTGCGGTCCCCAGGCTTCTCGCCCCGTTCGGAGGCCATCGCCGAAACGATACGGTCCACATCGGCACGGGTTATCTCGCGGCCCGCCACCATGGCCGCCACATTGTCGGGCATGCCACCACCACCGGGCCCGAATGAGACCCCAAGACCGGACAGAGCAGCGGCCAGCCCCAAGGTAGAACCGGCCATAAGCAAAAGGCTCGAACGGGGCACGGACAGTATCTTGGCTAGTTGGCCCGCGGCCGCACGAATATCGGCGAGGACCAGGCCCGTGGCTCATCCTCGGCCAGACAGTCGTTGTCAACGTCCATCGAAAAACAAGGATTGACCGATACGCAGTTGCCCTCGTCGTCGTAGTCACAACGCAGACCGGCGGCGTTTATCATCTCCATGGGCTCTTCTATGGCGCGGGCGTAGTAGATGGCTTCCCGCCCCGAACCCGGGAACTCATCGTCACGGAAGCTGGCCGTGCAACCAGCACGAGAACCGTCGCAGTCGTGTGCCCGCCAAGGGTCGTCAACCAAATCGATGACAGCCTCGCCGGGGCTTTCTTGCGGACGGATGCGCACGACCTCTATACGGGTTATGCGGCGCCGCTCGGGACTCGGGTTGTAGCACTCGCCACGGCAAAGCCACTGGAGCCGTTCAGGTCCGAGTGCGCCAAGCGAATAGTCAGGGCAACCTGGCATCTGTTCGAAGGAGCCCATCGCACGGACGCGGAGTTCTGGGGCCTGTGACATCTCGACCTCGCTCCCCATCGCCCGCTCTCCGGATGGGCCATTCACCAGATCGAACCATAGAAGCATACGGCCACCGCTGGTACCGTAGACCTCACGACGTTCTAAGGAGTTCCAAATGTCATCGCGGCTGCGGCCGGCTGCATGCACAGCCACAAGCCCACCAGTCACGAAAAACGAAGTTGCTCGCTCGCGTTCGGCCAGTTGCGCGGTCGTCGAATAATCGACGGCACGGTCCCACTGTACCGGTTCAGCCACGGGTTCCACCGCCTTGCCAACAATCAAACCTACAGATCTCTCGTTAGCGGGCCCGCGCGATTCGGTCATCTGCGGACGATCGTACTCTTTATACCCAGTACCCGGGCGACCGGTATGAATGTCGCTAGAAGCCATGAACCCGAAGCGGAATCGGCGCTTTTCGTTGGGCACGTCGAAATTTGTGAGAGCCATAGCATACTGGGCTGAGCCTCGCGGACGATAATTGAAAGCACCCTGAAAGCAGTCGCGGCACTGTGCGCAATCTAGCCATTCGTCAGAATGGGCACCTGGGACCGTGTAGTGTCCGCGCAGCCCGGCTTCTAGATAAAAGCGGCGTGCATCAACGACCCTGCGCTCGCAAACATCGTCCGGCACATCGCCACAGCGTGATCGAATAATTTCACCAGCCCGCCAGCAACACGGCAGGTAGTCGGGCTGCGGCTCAGGGCATACGGGTTCGCCATCAGCGTCAGTCTCATACTCTACCCAATCACGGTACTCCTCGGAGTTGCCGTGCCCAGAAAAGACTTCGATCAAGGTCTGCAGCTCGGGGTCGTGTTGCTCACGTGTGAGCTGCTTGTCGATGCTCGACCCCGGCGGACTGTAGATCCCCCAGGTGGTCCCGTGTGGAATTACGATGGCCTCGTGTCCCCATTGAGCCAGTTTCTCGAATAGCACGCCTGGGTCCTCGGCTACCTCGATGCAATCGTTGGGAAGCTCGCGGGTATCGACTCCGTCGTCACAGTAGCGAACAGCATTCACCTCGTCCTGATAATGACCAAAGTCGAGATAGCGTCCAGCATGCGACAGATCGTAGAGCGGGATAAGAAGTCGCTGCCACCAGGCCATCGGGGCAAGCGCGAAGTTCAAGAGGTCGCGGGGCGCGGCGATGGGCCGGGCCGGTATCCGCTCCTCGTCGGTGTGACGAAGGATAACGTTTTTGTGTCCCCAGTGGTTGTCGGGGCTTCGTCCCGACTGCGTCCACTCCCAACCCAGAAAGGTCACAAGGTCGGGGTCGGCGGGGTCACCGGCGACCTCGTTGCAGCGGCGAATGGCCTCCTTGGTCTCGGCCCAATGCTCGGGGGTGATGCCGGTGGCATGATCGTTGATCGACCAGAAGTCGAGGTCGGAACAGAAGCGGGCAAAATCGCAGGCATCGGCCGGTGGGTGAACACCTTCGCCTTGGATGATCGGCAGGCTGAGCGCGAAGGCGTCGGGCGAGAAGGTGGTGTGAACGTGCAGGTCGCCGAACAGTATCTGTTTGGCCGACGCGCCGGGCATGCCGAGGGCCTGACGTGCCTGGGTCTGTGTCGTCGTGCGCGAGGCCACGACCTTTTCGGGCAATCGCGCCTGGCTCGGTTCCCCCGGACCGATGTGCTGGCCGCGGCAAGCGGCAAGACAGAGCGCAAGGCCGAGGTACACCAGTATGCTCGGGGCCGGCATCCGGACTGTTCTCATGCGATGATGCTCCTAGCGGCCTGTTCGCGGTTCCAAGCCGGGTCCCCGAAGGCGGCCTCGGAAGCCTTGGCACGCTTGTAATAAAGGTGAAGGTCGGCCTCCCAGGTAAACCCCATGCCACCGTGTATCTGTATCCCTTCGCCGGCGATCTTCGAGAAGGCCTCCGAACAGTAGGCCTTGGCAAGGCAGGCCGAACTGTGAGCGTCCGGCTCGCCGTTGTCGATGGCCCAGGCCGCATAAAAGACCGCCGAGCGAGCGCTTTCCAACATCACAAACATGTCTGCCAACTTGTGTTGAACGGCCTGGAAAGCGCCAATGGGACGGCCGAACTGCTGGCGGGTCTTGGCGTACTCCGTACTGGTCTCGAGCACGGCCGCGGCCCCGCCGCAGCTCTCGGCCGCGATGGCCACACGGGCCACATCAAAGACTCCGGCCAACAGGGCCTCGGCCTTTTGCCCACTGGCGATGATGTCGGCCGGGCCGACGCCTACACGGTCAAACTCGAGGGCGGCCACCGGACGGCTCTGGTCTATGTAAGCAAGCTGGCGACAGCTCAGCCCGTCGGCATCCGCAGCAACCAGGGCAAGGACCAGTTCTTGGTCGGACCGGCGGGCGCTGACAACGAAATGATCTGAGGTCCCGGCATCGGCCACGAACAGTTTGGTGCCGCTCAGCCTTAACCCCACATGATCGGTCTCGGCCAGACAGGCGACGGCCGGGCTGTCCCATGCCCCGCCGGCCTCGAAGCTGGCAAGGCTTAGCGTCGACCTTCCCGAAACGATGTCGGGCAAACAGCGTGCCTTTAGCTCTTCGTTGGTGGTCCGGGCAACGAACAGCGATGCCACGGCCGCAGAACCGAGCAGAGGACCGGGCATCAAGCAGCGGCCGGCCTCCTCGAGCACCAGGGCCATATCGACAAGACCCAGTCCGGCGCCGCCCACGCTGGGCGCGTGTACCAGCGACGGCCATCCCAGAGCGGCGACCTTCTCCCAAAGTTGGGCGGCCACCTGACCACCATCGCCGGCAGCGCGGCGGACGGTCTCCAGCGAACACTCCCTTGTAAGAAAGTCGCGGGCGCTTTGGCGCAGTAGTTCCTGCTCTTGGCTTGGTCTTAGGTCCACTTGTCGGTCTAAAGCAACTTCGCTTTCTCAGAAATCTGACATATCGTCAACCAATTCTGGAGTTCCATCGCTAGTGGCAACATCGAACGCCGCATTCGCACAGACCGGCAGAAAGCTCGGCCCACGCGCCCTAAAGACCCGCGCCCGGCTGCTCGACGCCGCAGCCGAGCTATTAAAGGAAAGGAGCGTCCTCGACCTGTCGGCGGTCGAGATAGCACGCAAGGTCGGGACCTCGCCTGCGACCTTCTACCATTATTTCAAGGACGTCGAGGAGGTTGCCCTAGCCCTGGCCGAACGCGCCGCGGCCGAGATGCCGGCCATACTCGAACTCGTCCGTGGCCCCTGGCAGGGCGAGGAGGGACTCGAAACCACGCGCGCTATCGTCCGCGCCTTCGTCGACCACTGGGACAAGCACCATGCGGTCCTTCAACTGCGCAACCTGGCTGCCGACCGCGGCGACACGCGCTTTGTGCGTGTCAGGCGTGACGCGCTCGGCCCCTTCCTCGACCGCTTGGCCGAAGCCATAAGCGGCTCGAAGGCGGCCGGCCACATCGCCACCGACCTACATCCTTACGTCGCGGCGGCATCGATAGGTTCGATGCTCGAACGCCTGGCCGCCTACCACAACGACCTCAAGCGTTTCGAGGTGGGACGCACCGATGTCATCGAAACCTGCGCCCAAGTATTCCACCAGATAGTCACCGGCCGCTCCTGAACCCCGCATGGAACCTACTTTGAGAAGCATCGAGGAAATAGAGCACGAACTCACCGCCGCCGGCGCGGGTTTCGAGCTCGAGACCGCGGCTGTCATGGGCGAGGAGATGGCCGTGTTCAAGAACCGGCCGCGTTCCTTGAACGAGGTGCTGGTCAATTCGGCAGGCTTCGGCCAGGCCGAGTACCTGGTCTGCGACGACCTGCGCATCAGTTTCGCCGACCACGTCGGCCTGGTTGCCCGGGTGGCCGAGGTCTTCAGCCGCGACCACGGCATCTCCAAAGGCGACCGGGTGGCTATCCTGGCGGCCAACTGCCCGGAATGGATAGTGTGCTTCTGGGCGACGCTCTCGCTGGGCGCCATCGCGGTCGGGCTCAACGGCTGGTGGGTACGTGACGAGATTATGTATGGGCTGGCCGACTCCGAACCGAGCCTGCTCATCGGTGACAGCAAACGACTCGAACGCGTCAAGGGGCGGCAACTTCCTTGCTCCGTGGTCGAGATAGAAAGTGCCTTTCCCGAACTGTGGCAGCGCTACCCCGAGGCCGAACTTCCCACCGTCGAGATTGCCGAGGACGACCCCGCGACAATACTTTATACGAGCGGCACCACCGGGCGTCCCAAGGGCGCGGTATCCACCCACGGCAACATCATCGCGATGACACAGCTGCAGATGTTCCACGGCATTCGCGCGATGATGTGGAACAACGAGAAAGCAACCGAAGCCGCCGATGTACCTGCTGACAAGGGGGCTGGTTTGGCCAGCACCATGCTGTGCAACACCCCCCTATTTCATGTATCCGGCCTATTCGCCGCGGGTGTGACCATGCTCGCTGGTGGCGTGAGGACAATCTGGATGCGTGGCCGCTTTGATCCGGAAAAGGTTCTGCAGCTCATCGAAAAAGAGAAGGTCACCAGCTGGGGGCCAATGGGGGCAATGCTCCATCGCACCTTGGGACATCCAGACCTCCACAAGTACGACCTGTCAACGATACAGAACCTCGGAACCGGTGGCGCACCGCTAAGCTCCAAGCTGCAAGCCAGAATGCGCGACGTATTCCCTAATGCTCGCAACTACATAGGCGTGGGTTACGGTTTGACCGAATGCACCGCACTTGCCAGCACTATCTTTGGAAAAGACCTAGAAGCACATCCGGACTCGGTCGGCCGTCCGCTACCTACCGTATCAATCGAAGTTCGCGACCCGCAAGGAGACTCACTCGGTGAGGGAGAAGAGGGTGAGATACACATAAGAAGTCCGCTCGTCATGAAAGAGTACTGGCGCCTGCCCGAAGCGACAGCCGAAACAATACTTGACGGTCGCTGGTTATCTACCGGCGATATCGGCCGTATCGAGGATGGGCGGCTATACATCGCGACGCGGAAGCGGGACCTTATCCTCCGCGGTGCAGAGAACGTCTACCCGGTGGAGATAGAACAATGTCTCGAATCACATCCGGCCGTAGACGAGGCCGCCGTTATTGGTGTCGACCACGAGGAGCTTGGTCAGGAGGTCAAAGCGATAGTCGTTCTTGACGAAGGTGCCTCGGTCAATGGCCAGGAACTTGCGACCTGGACTGCGGAGAGGCTTGCGTACTACAAAGTCCCGGCACACTGGGAATTCCGCTCCGAGCCCTTGCCACGGAATGCCACCGGCAAGGTCCTTAAAAAACTGCTCGAAGAAGGCGGTCAAAGCGCCTTCGTGGATGAGTAGCCCCCAAA
>JAYGCK010000130.1:0-12063 GCA_046583395.1 Deltaproteobacteria bacterium | reverse complement strand
GTCGAGTTTGATGACCCCGACTATCCGGCCCAAGACCGTGAGGTGGTCTACTATGTTCGTGCCATAGAGGAGCCTTCTCTTGCGGTTAATGCGGGTCAGTTGCGGTGTACTTTTGACGAAGAAGGAAATTGCGTGGAGGTGCGCCCCTGTTACGGCGATTACCGAACCGATTATGACGACGATTGCCTGGCACCCAACGAAGAGCGAGCCTGGTCATCACCGATATATGTGAGGAAACAATGACAACTGATCTATGGATGTTGGGATGGACCGCGTTCCTTTCTATCTCAGTGCGCTGATCTGAGCTGACGCTGCCTGACGGCGGCCATGTGATCGATATAGGCAAGCGTTTCCTGGGTGTGGCTGCCGTCGTCGAGTGCCCTGGCGCGGTAGACCTCCATGGCCAACCGTTGTGCCACCGGATCGTCGGGGTCGGCCAGGTAGACCCAGTCGGCCAGGTGTGAGGCCAGTCGTATGTCGGTGGTCAGCAATGCGCGGGCACGCTCGGCCACGTATGGACTTCCCCCGGCAAGTGCTGTCAGTTCGGCGGCCTCTTCTTCGAGCGGGGCCGGTGTCCAATGTGAAGGAATGTCGTCCCACCACCCGGTGTAACGCTTTACGACCATCTTGGAGATGTCGGCCACGCTTACGTATTGCTCGGCCAGCGTCGGTTCACCGGCCAAGTGCCCGGGAAGCCGGACGGTGGCCGGGACCTGGTCCTTACGAAGTCCGGCGTTTAGACCGGCAATGGTCTGTTCGGTTATCGACTCCAGTGCCTCGGCCAGGAGCCGGAAGCGGTGGGCGGCCTGTTGCGGGTCGGTCATGGCCGCGCCGTGGCCCGGAAGCACGAGCCCGGGTTCGAGGGCGGCCATTTCGCGCAGCGCACGGGCCCAACCCTCCACATCGCGCTCGACGCGCTTGCCGTTGCCCGCGTTGGGCAGAAAACCTTGGTAATAATCGGCACTGGCCAGCACCCCCCGCCCCGGCACCCACACATAGAGCTGGTCATCGGTCTCGGCCGGATGGTGCACGAGGATGAAGCTCTCGCCGCCGATATCCAGTTCCAAGCGGTCCCGGAAGGTACGTGTCGGCCACACCAGGTCCTTTTCGGAGCTTGGCATCTGTTCGGCCGGCTGCGACATGTAGCCGGCAATCGACCCACGCAAACGGATGTAACGTCGGTAGCGTTCGACAATGTTCTCTTGTGCGATGATCTGGCGCGGCCGGTAGCCGGCCTCGAGAATAGAGGCTAAGCCGTAGGCATGGTCGACATGGCCGTGGGTAATGATGACCGTATCGAGCGGCGCATCGGTGATCCGTGCGAGTTCCTCGGCCAGAGCCCGGCCGGTGGGACCGGTGCCGGTATCGACGAGGACCAGTCCGGCGTCGGTCTCGAACACGGTGGCGTTGACGATGGGCATGCGGACAAGCCAGGTGCGGGGTGCCATTTCCAGGGTCTCGGTGAGGCGGCGGGCATCGGCGACGGCCTTTTCGTGATTGCGAGAGAAGATATTGGTGGCGATGTGGCGGGAGAACTTACCGCCGAACCCACCGTGACGACCAATGGCGCCGATAAGCTCGGGGTATTCGGCCAACACGCGTCTGCGTGCGTCGAGGTCAGCACGGTCGGCGACGAAGGAACCGATTCGTTGGGTCGCACTCGTTGTAAGGCCGGGGCGGGCGGTCTGTCCGGCAACGAAACCGGCCGTTGCGGCCGCAAGTGCTACGAGAAGATATCTGAGAGCTTTCATGGCGGCAGCGTGAACCCGGAAAGGCAACGAGGCAAGCGGGCGCCGTGAGCCCTGTTCTGACGATTCGCGCGGGAACCGAGGCACGCCGCGTTATCGAGCGGGACGGCTTTGACCCGGACATGTTCGGCCTTCTCCTGGGCGCCTCCGGTGGCCCAAAATGGTTGGTCCTAAGCCACATCGACCGTGTGCTCGCCTCGCGCCTCATAGCCCCGCGGACCAAGCGGTTGCGCATGATGGGCTCTTCCATCGGCGCGTGGCGGCACAGTTGTCTGGCCAGACGCGACCCGCTAGCGGCTATCGAGCTCTTCGAGGAACTTTACATCGGTCAGAGCTATGACGGGCGGCCGGGTGCCGAGCGGGTGTCGGCCGACACGGTGGAACTGACCCGCAAGCTGCTTAGGGCCGACGGCATCGAAGAGCTTCTTTCCGCCGATAAACTGGATAGCTATATCGTCACGGTCAGAAGCCGCGGCCCTATGGCGACCGAGAACCATGTGGGTCTTCAACTGGGTCTGGCCGTGGCGGCCCTTGCCAACGCCGTTTCGCGAAGGACGCTGCCCGCTTTCTTCGAGCGCGTGGTGTTCGGACCCGAACTGCCGGGAATCTCATTTGCCAGTCTGCGAACCTGCCACCGGCGGCTGACGCCGGCGAACTTCGAACGGGTGCTGCTGGCCAGCGGTTCCATCCCGCTGGCAATGCGCGGGGTTGACGGCATAGAGGGCGCCGAGAGGGGGCTTTACCGGGACGGTGGGCTCACCGACTACAACTTCGACTTCGAGTTCGACCACGGCGACGGTCTTATCCTGTTCCCGCATTTCTTCGACCGCATAAGTCCCGGGTGGTTCGATAAGGGGCTCCGGTGGCGGCGTCCGGTCCGTGAGCGTCTCAGCCGGACCCTGATGATATGCCCGTCGGCGGAGTTCATCGCGGAGTTGCCCGGTGGCCGGGTACCCGACCGCAGTGACTTTGTCCGTTACTCCACCGCTGAGCGCTGGCGTATTTGGCGCGAGGTGACCGGTCGCTGTCGGCAATTGGCCGAAGAGCTCGAAGAGCTAATCGACAGGGGTCGCTTGGGGGCCGTGCTTGAGGACTTTCTCGCTTGAGAGCGGGGGCCTAACTGCGGCGGAAACCGCGGAATATATCGACAAGCTCGGCGACCTTGGCCCCGGTCTCGGTGCCGTTGTCGGCATCGAAGGCCGCTTGAACGCAGCTCTCGATATGGCGTTCGAGTATGCGCGCCTCTACCGCCATCACCGCCGAAGTGACCGCACGGGTCTGCACGAGGATGTCCGGGCAGTAGCGGCGCTCCTCTATCATGCGCTTGATGCCCTCTAGCTGTCCGATGATGCGGTTGATGCGCACGGATTCGTCGGAGTGGTCGGGATGCTTGTGGTCGGTCATGTACTTTTTTCTCCCTACGGGTCAGAGGAACAGTGGGGCCACATCGGCGAACAGGGCGCTGGGCATGCCGCCGAACACGACCTGGACCATCAAGACCCAGAGGCAATCGTGGCACTGGGCCCTGCAGACGACGCACATGCGGACGCGTCAAAAGCGGAGATCGGTCGTCATCCGGCAGAAAACGCACTTCTTTTTAGGGGCGGGCTTGTGTTCCATAGCTTCCTAAATATACCCCCTGGGGGTATCTGTCAAGGGCCTATCCGGTGGTGTCGGGCCGGGCCGGCGGTTATCGTTCGGCCGTGGACGCAGCCGCCGAGATGTCGACCAGCCTGGTCCCGCACGACCACCTTCCCTGGGCCGAGATAGGACCGGGTGTCGAGCTAAAGATGTTACGCCGTGGTGATGCCGACGGCGTCTATACGATGCTCAACCGCTTCGAGCCCGGCTTCATCGCGCCCAAGCACCTCCATCTTGGAGACGTGCACGCGTACACCATCCAGGGACGTTGGCATTACCAAGAATACGATTGGGTGGCGGGGCCCGGCGATTATGTTTTCGAACCCTCGGGCTCCATACACACGCTGGTCATCAACGAGGACAACACCGAACCAACCATCGCGCTGTTCACGATTGCCAAAGGCATCGAGGTCTACGACGACAACGGTGGCCTCCTGATGCTCCAGGACGGTCCTGGTATGGACGCCCTCTACCGCGTCGGTCTTGAGGCCGCGGGGTTGTCCTACCCGGAGGCCGTGCTGCCTTAGAACGCAGTGACCCGCGGCGACCGGCTGGCCGTCGACACGACATGAGCCTTTTAGACAAACCCATCTGGTTCGAGATCAATAGTTCGGTCGCCCGTCTGGGCGAGAGCCTGCACCAGCTCATAAACAACATGTTGGCACTTGGTGATGTCCCCGAGGATCTCGAAACCCACATAAAGAGCTTTAGTGAAGAGGCCGACCGTTTGCGCCAGAGCGTGGCCGAGCATGCCCACCATGACCGTTTCCCACAGGTGATGGTCTCCGACGAAACCGGGAAGCGTCCGTATTATGTGAAAGGCGGGATGATCGGTGACCACCATCCCTTCGTTCCCGCGGCCACGCTCGAGCACAAGGACGGGGTGACCACGGGCACCGTCTACTTCGACGTGGCCTACGAAGGGCCGCCAGGCTGTGTGCACGGCGGGTTCGTCTCCTTTTTCTTCGACCAAATCCTGGGCAACCACAATATGGCTAACAACATTCCGGCCATGACCGCGAGCCTGACGGTAAACTATCTCAAGCCTACCCCGCTAATGACCGAACTTGGCTTTGAGGTGCGCACCGACAGCATCGACGGCCGCAAGGTCATCGACCTGGCCTGGCTCACGGCCGACGGCGAGCGTGTCTGCGAATGCGAGGGGTTGTTCCTGATGCCGACTGCGGAGAACTATATGGGCTCGGTCGGGAGTATCCTGCTCGCCGGCGCCGAGGGCGAGCAAGTAGGCGAGGACTGAGCCTCAGGCGCCCAGTCGTACCGGAAGCCGCTCTATACCGCTTATGAAGTTGGACGGCCGCTCGGGGGGCGCGGCCGTGTCGGCAAGTTCCAGCGCCGGCATTCTAGCCAGTATCTCTTCGAACATTATTTTGAGTTCGAGCCGGGCCAAGCTGGCCCCGAGACAGAAGTGCGGGCCGAAACCGAAGGCGATATGTTCGTTGGGCCGGCGCTCGATGTCGAACTTGAACGGATCGTCGAACACCGAGGCGTCGCGATTGGCCGACGCGTAGAGCAGCAGACAGGTGTCCCCCTCGCGGATGGTCTGACCGCGCAACTCGACATCGCAGGTGGCATGGCGGGCCATGTTTTTGATGGGGCTTACCCAGCGTAGCATCTCTTCGACGGCGACCGGTATCTTTGCCGGTTCGGCGGCCAGCATCGCCATCTGCTCGGGGTGGCGCAGCAGTTCGTACATCCCACCGCTAATGACATGGCGGGTGGTTTCATCGCCACCGATGAGGATAAGCAGTGACTCGCTCAGTATCTCCTCGTCGTTTAGCCGCTCGCCGTCTATCTCGGCATGGGTGAGCACGCTTACCAGGTCGGGTTGCGGGCCTTTGGCTCGGCGGTCTGCGATGACCCGCATCTGATAGTCTCGATATTCGCCGTAGGCCCGGGTGCCGGCCTCGGCAATCTCGGGTGTCGGAGCGCCGGTCACGCATAAAAGGGCGTCGGACCATTCGAGCAGTGTGGCGTGGTCGGCCGGGTCCACGCCCAGCATGTCCCCGATAACGACCAGCGGCAGCCAGGCCGCCATGTCGCCGACGAAGTCGAACTCGCCCATCTCGCGGGCCTTCTCGATGAGGCTGACGCAGATTTCGCGGATGCGTGCTTCCTTGTTGCCAACCCGATTTACGGTGAAGCCCTTGTTGACCAGATTGCGACGCCGCTTGTGGGCCGGGTCATCCATGTCAATCATGTGAGGCAGAGCGTCGGCGTCGGGCCGGATACCGGCGGCGTTCGAGAAGCTGGCGGCATCCTTGGCCACCCGCATCAGGTCCTCGTAGAGGGTGATGCCCCAGACCTGGCCGGCCTCGTCCCAGTACACCGGCGCGTTTTCGCGCATCCAGGTGAACTGGGGGTGCGGGTCCCGGGCGTAAAAGTTACCGTCGGTCAGACGGACGTCGGGGTTAGTGGGATGAGTTGGCATAGGTGCTCAGGAGTCCTTCGGCATCAGGCCCTCCATCCGGTCGAAGGCGTCTAGGTACTCCTCGGCCATTTGTTGGATGACCTGCTTGCAGGGTTTTACCTCGGTCATCGCACCGACAATCTGGCCGACCGGATTGAAGGCGACCTCTTGTGCTTTGGATGCGTAACGATGGACCCGGCTCACGGCGTCGGCCGTTACCATGAACTGAAGAGGCATTCCTAGAGGGTCGGGATTGTCCTCGGCCTCCCAGGCCTCGGTCCAGGCGTTCTTGAGCATGCGCGCCGGTTTTCCGGTCCACGACCGCGACCGCACCGTGTCGCGGCTCGAAGCGTCAAGGTAGGACTGTTTCTGTTCGGGGGCCGACTCGGCCTCGGTTACCGTCAACCATATCGAGCCGGTCCACACGCCCTCGGCGCCCATCGCCAGGGCCGCGGCCATCTGCCGGCCGTTACCGATACCCCCGGCCGCCAACACCGGTAGCGGCGCTACCGCGTCGATGACCTCCGGCCACAGGACCAGGCTGGCCACGTCGCCGGTGTGCCCGCCACCCTCGGTCCCTTGGGCTATCACTAAGTCGACACCGGCCTCTTTGTGCGCCAGCGCGTGCTTGGGACTGCCGCAAAGCGCGCCCACCAGACGTCCGGCCGACTGTATGTCGGAGATCACATCGGGCGGCGGCGTGCCCAGCGCGTTGGCAAGCACCTTGACCTTGTCGTGCTTGAGGGCCTCTTCGACCAGAGGACCGGCCGTGGCCTCGGTCCAGCCGATAAGTTCCCGGGCCTGCTCGCCCTCTGGCAGCTCGGGGACCCCGTGGTCGGCCAGGAGCTTGGCGGCAAAGCTGCGGTGCTCGTTGGGAACCTGGGCCCGCAGCATCGTCTCCAGCTTGTCGGCGTCGCTCTCGCCGATGCCTTCGTACTTGTTGGGAAGCACGATATCGACGCCGTAGGGCTTGTCGCCCACCTGCTCGTCTATCCAGTCGAGTTCGACCTTTAGCTGTTCAGCGGTAAAACCTACTGCGCCGAGCATGCCCATACCGCCGGCCTTGCTGACGGCGGCCGCTACGTCGCGACAGTGGGTGAACGCAAAGATGGGGAAGTCCAAGCCTAGCCGTTCTGCGAGTTCGGTCCTCATTGGTTCCTGCCTTGGAGTGCGCGATTGCCCTGCCCGGCGGGGGCTGGGGGAGCGCAGTAGAACACGTTCTAGTTGGTGGGTGAAATCGGCCTTTTTAGCTCTGACTGCGGTGCTTCTTACCGGCCCGACCGGCTGCGATTCGGGCGAGGGCCCGGCCCCGGCGGCCGCTCCGCCCGGCCGGGTCTTGGCCTCCGGGGCCGCCCCGCGTGTGGTAATCTCGCGGACTGGGCCGGCCCCCTTCCAGGGCCAGCGCATAGCCGAGACCCGGGACCTGTCGGTCAGTTTCTACGGCCCTCCACGCTTTCGTATGGCCGACGCCTTCGGCGAGGACGCGCCGACCAAGGTGATCGGCATAACCTCGGACGGCTTCGAGATGCGTTACAACAGCACGGCTGGCCGACTTCTATGTTCGGTGCGTGCCAAGAAGGCCTCTTGGGGCACAGTCGGGCAGGCCGGCGAGATGTCGTCGGTGGTGCGATTGAGCAAGGGGGTGTTGGTCGCAGCCGGGGACACCGAGCTTCGCGCTGAGAGGATACAGCTCGCATACCTGACCGCTAGCGTTCGGGTCGAGGGCCAGTGGGTGCTCAAAGGCCCCGGCGGGACCGAACAGGGGACCGGTCTTACCATTCCCTGTGCCCTGACCCCGGAGCCGGCCTCGTGAGCGGGGCCGCCGGTGACGGCCACCGCGCCGCGATAGAGAAACTGGTCTTTGCTTATGCCGGGCTTCTCGACAGCGGAGACTTTGAGGGTGTGGCCCGCTTGTTCGAACGGGCCAGCTACGGGCTGGAGGGCGGGGTCGCGCTCGAGGGTACCGATGCTTTGCTCGGGGCCATGCGCGCAATGGTCATCGTCTACGAGGATGGAACGCCGAGGACCAAACACCTTACCACCAACCTGGTCGTCGATATCGAAGGCGACGGAACAAGGGCCGGTGCCAGTTCTTACTTCACCGTATTGCAGGCCACCGATGGTCTTTTGCTCCAGCCTATTCTGGCCGGTCGTTATGCTGACCGTTTCGCGCTCGACGAACGTGGCTGGCATTTCACCAGCCGGCGTCTGAGTATCGATCTGAGGGGAGACGTCAGCCGGCATCTCCGCGAAAGCCTCGGCTGAGACCTTGACAGACACAGTTACGGTCTTAGCTTTTTGTTCGTAAGGCGGCCACCAAAGGTCGCACGTCAGCGACAGGAGGTAGGATTATGGCACTTGCACTATGGGAACCATTCGCAGTCGGAAGAGCTGGCCGGTTCGACCCTTTTGCGGACCTGCTCGACGACTTTTTCGGCGCAGGCCGGGAAACGTCATTGGCGCCCAGGCCGCCGGTGACCAAACTCCACAGCGACGAAGACGGTTACACGTTTCGCTTCGACCTGCCCGGAGTGACCAAGGACGATATCGATATCAGTCTTGACGGCGACGTGCTCACGGTCAGCGCCGAGCGCAAGAACGGCAAGGATGAGGATGCGCAGGTCCAGGCCCGTTACCGCCGCAGTTACCGTCTGCCCGAGGACGCCGACGACTCCCGTATCACGGCCGACCACAAGGACGGCGTGCTCGAGCTGAGCGTGGGCCGGCAGGCGGCACCCGAGGCTCGCAGGATACCGGTCGTCTGAGCGGTCCGGAAAGCTAGGCTCCAAATTGGGCGGCGCCGCTGCTAGGTAGGCAGCGTGCGCCGCCCTCGTTTTGTCACCTTCATGGTCGTGGCCGCACTGGGGGCCGCGGCCTTCAATATCAGCCGTTTGGCCGCCGACCGGCTTGCCGGTCCCGAGGCGGCTCTCTACTTGGTCGCGTCCTGGGGACTGTGGTCGCTCAAGCCCTGGGCGCGGATGCTGGCCATGGCCTATCTCGGCTATCTGTTGGTGTCCTTTCTGTTGTGGGGAGTGCGGGGGCTCGGGGGTCCCGAACTGTTCACCGTGATGGCCTGGCAGATATTGGTCCTGCCCGTCCTTACCTTCTGTTTCATGTACCTGTACAACGGTCGCCGGTATTTCACCTCCGCCCCGCAGGACTGAACCAACAGTGCCGACCACCTACAGCTTCTCGCGTGTAACGACCTTCGAACAGTGCGCCAGACGTTTTCGTTACCGCTACATCGATGGTGTCCAAGAGGCCTTCCAGTCGGTCGAGGGTTTTGTCGGCCGCCAGGTCCACTCGACCTTGGAGTGGCTGTTCGCCGAACGAGTGGCCGGCCGCGAACAGAATGCCGAACAGGCCGTAGCGTATTATTGCGACATCTGGGACACAGGCGTCAAGGAAGCCGGTAGTCCCGTCAAAATAATTCGCGAAGGCAGGAGCTACGAGGACTACCGCCTCGATGGGGCTCGCATGGTCGAATCCTTTCACAAGAACGACTTCGCTGGTGACCGCTTGGAAACGGTCGCGGTCGAACACCACTTCACCGTCGAGTTGGACGGCGGACATTCCTTCCAGGGCTTTATCGACCGCTTGGCCCGTGGTCCCGATGACCGGCTTTGCGTGATAGATTACAAGACATCTAAGAACCGCCCCCGTAGCTTTAGCGGCAAGGACGCCGACCAGCTACGCGCTTACGCGGTCGCACTGTTCAAAGAACACCCCGACAGCGAGGAGATGGACCTGCGGCTCGACTATCTGCGCCACGGCACGAGCTTTGGGCAGACCATCGACAGACCGCAAGCCCGTGAGTTCGAGACCATTCTGGCAGACCGTATAGGGTCGGTGGAGACCTCGACGGTGTACCCGCCGGTGCCCGGGCGGCTGTGCGACTGGTGCGGTTACAACGATATCTGCGAGGGGCCGCGCCGCAAGGGCCCGGCCCGGGACTAGCCGGCCGGGTCGGCGGGCTAGTCGCCGGCCAGTTCCATGATCATGGCCGCAGGGTCCCAGTAGGCCATCAGGGTCTGAATCTTACCTTCGCCCGATATCTCGAAGACAGTGATTCCTTCAAAGGCCACATGGCGTCCGTTGACGCCCTTGCCCGAGGCTTGCCAGGCGGCAGCCGCTCCCGCCCCGCCAAAGTGCAAGGAGGCTGGTTCCACCTGCAGGGTCTCGAAGGGGCCAACGATACCGTTCCACAACTCGACAAGGGCCGCCTGTCCTTCCACCGACGGAGCCCCGACCGGGTCGTGGACGGCCGAGCCTTCAGCGAATACGTCGAGCCAGAGGTCACGGTCGCCTTTGTTGATGGCCGCAAAATAGGCGGCCACAGCTTCGGCCACACCGGGGTTGGGAAGTGCCGTCTCCACCGGAGTCGTCTGCCCGGCGCGGTCGGGAGATGCAACGGGTGGTTCTTCGTTTTTCCGCATCATAGCTGGCCCTGCCCGGCAGTCCGGCCCAAATCCCGAGGTACGAGGCCGGATTTCGCCTCATGGCCAGTTTTGCCAATAAGCTCGCGAGCTTGCGCCTGACCATTAGCCGGGGCCGGGGACGGCGGCGTGGGGCCGGCCAGGGGCCAAAAAAAATATCGCGTCGCTATGCGGGTTTTCGCGGGGGCCGAAGAAGATGAGCCCGGGTGCTCTCGCCCCCCGGGTCGCCGGAGCGCATTCTGGTGGTGGAGCGTAGTGGCCTCCTTCCACGCGTCCCGGCGTCGTCGGGGACGGGCCCGCCATCGCCCGTCCCCGCGCGCCACCCCTTCGGTTCCCGCTTGCTTACAGGCTGTTCAGACGATGACTCCGGGGTTCATTATCGCCCCTGGGTCGAGACTTCCCTTGGCCGCGGACAGGGCGTCGGCAAAGCCACCGGGGCGCTGGCGGTCATACCAGGGCCGGTGGTCGCGGCCGACGGCGTGGTGGTGGGTGATGGTGCCGCCGGCAGCATGCAAGGCCTCGGAGACCGCTGATTTCAGTTCATCCCACTGAGCGAGCTGGCTTCCGGCCCGGGCCGGGGCCAGCACGGAGAAGTAAGGGGCCGGACCATCGGGGTAGACGTGAGTGAAGCGGCACGAAAGCATGCCGCTGCCGCATATCTGTTCAATGGCCTGGCGGGCAGCCTGGCTTACCGATGCGTGAAAATCCTCGAAACGGTCCCAGGTGATGGCCGTCTCAAAGGTCTCGCTGACAAAGCCGAGCCGCACCAAAGAATCGCGGATGTAGGGGGCCTGAAGGAAGGACTTGCGCCAGGTCCCGGCCGCGCCCTGGCGTGCACCTGCCCCTTCACTGTGGGTTCGGACCGCCTCGTCGGGAACCGTACCGCCGTGTTCACGACAGATTTCGACCGCGCGTTCCATCCAGGCATCGAGTTGGTGGTCGGCCGACTCGAAGCCGACTATGAGAACGTTCTCGGCGCCGTTGCCGGCGCCGCTGGTGAGTGCCTCGTTGGCATCGAGCAGTCTCAGGTTGGACGGGTTTAACCCCGACTGCGACAGGACCCTAACCGCTTCGACGGCGGTAGCGAACTCGGCAAAGGTGACCGCGGCCGAAGCGCGAAAGCGGGGCCGGTCCTGAAGCCGCATCCACGCTTCCGTGATTACTCCCAGCGAGCCTTCCGAACCGACGAACATACGGTCGGGGCTCGGACCTGCCCCCGAACCCGGTAGGCGTCTGGATTCGACGGGGCCGGCCGGTGTGACCACCCGCAGTGATTCCACGAAATCGTCGATGTGGGTGTACAGGGTCGCGTAGTGGCCGCCCGAACGGGTCGCTATCCAGCCGCCCAGGGTCGAGAACTCGAAAGATTGGGGAAAGTGCCGAAGGGTAAGACCTTCCGGTCTTAGCTGGTCCTCGAGCGCGGGCCCGAGCGTGCCGGCTTCGATGCGTGCGGCACGCGAGCGGCGGTCTATCTCGAGCACGCCCGACATTCCGGACATGTCGAGGCTGACCGCGGGCCGTTGGCCGAAGTCGCGGGCCTCGATACCACCGACAACGCTGGAACCGCCCCCGTAAGGAATCACCCCCGCGCCCTGGTCTGTAGACCAGTCGAGCACGGCTGTGACTTCTGCCTCGTTGCGCGGGAAGGCGACCAAGTCGGGTGCCGGGCCGAAGTCACCGTCTAGCGCGCGCACGACATCGCGGAAGGCCTTGCCGTAGGTGTGGCCGGCACGGTCGTAAGGGTCCGACGAGAATATCTCTGCGAGCGCGCCCGTTGCTTGGATGCGTACGGGCCTGAGGTCGAGGTCCT
>JAYGCK010000040.1:0-5345 GCA_046583395.1 Deltaproteobacteria bacterium | reverse complement strand
AAGAACCTCGTCGGTCGTGGTGTTGAACCCGGAGCTAGGAGAGCCGCTCACCACCCCGAACTAGCGGCCGGGCCGGCATAAAAAAAGGTCCGCCCCCCGGTAAAGGGGGGCGGACCTTGGGGAAAGGTCCCCTCTGGGGCTATTTACATCGCGCCCGCGCCGCGCTTCTGGAAGAGATACAAAATCACGCCCAGAGCAATTAAGCCTACAAGCCCGTTGTCACCCAGGTTCGCGATGAGCCCGGTGAGGTTACCAACAACGTCGCCACCGATGAACGGGAGCGGGTTGCCGAAGAGGATCTGCAAAACGATGGCCAGTGCCACTAACAGAACCCCTAACTCGGTGAGCTGTCGTAGCCATACCTTTACGCTCTCTAACATTGGTTCGCCCTCCTTATACCGAAAAGATTTCGGCATGGGGGATGTTAGCATAGCTTATGGCGCTTTTCAGCTACCTCTTTTTGAGGGTGTCAAAATGACTAACGCGTCGCGTTAACACGCCTATCGATTTGTCTCTGGGCCTAACCGATGAGCACCCGGCCGTTATGGACGAGGCGACTGCGCTTTAGCCTAATCTCCTCGATACACCAGCGCCCGTCAGCACCCTTGGCATAGGTCTCGTGGTAGTGGCCCTGCCCCTCGACCACGAGCGATGGCGGCTCCCCGCCAAAGACCAGGCGATCTTCCATGCCCCAGACACCGCAGGCCGCGTCTGGCCCGCCAAATTCTATGACCGGGCTGCTACCCCTGTGACGGGTCACGGCCCCCTCGAGCGCACCGCTCACCATCCCGACTATGGCCTCCCGGCCCCGGGCCACACCGTCGGGACTATCATCGCTACTATCGAGCAGCGCATCCTCGGTGAACAGCTCGCCCCAGGCCCGCCACTGCTTGGAATCGAGCAGACGGAAGTAGTCGGCCTTTAACTGCTTTATGGCCTCGATGTCGGCCTTGGCATCATGCGTAGCGTCCATCCGGGACTTATAACATGTCCGCGTTTGCAAGCGGGGCGATGTGCTTCAAAAGCACAACAGTCCGTATCTTTAGCCAGCCACGGGCCGGGTTCGGGCCGGGCCGGCGCATAAGCGCTATCTTGGGTGACGACCACATCTGGCCTTGCGTTCTTTGCCGCGTGCACTTGCGCTTCTCGCTGCGCTTGATACACGCGCCGGGAAATCAGCAATGAGCAAAAGGATAAGAGGGGACAACTGGAACATGTTTCACAAAAGGCGATACCTTGCCACGCTGTTGGCCGCTCTCGTCATCCTCAGCACAGGCGGTGCCGAGGCCGGCGACAACACCCCCGAGGCCTACTGGAAGGACGGGCTCAATCTGAGGTCGGCCAACGGCCAGCACACGCTCAAACTGGGCGGGCGCATCATGAACGACTGGGCCCTCTTCGACGACGACGCGGGCGTGACCACGGCTGTCGGCCAGCAATCGGACGGGTCGGAGTTCCGCCGTGCCGGGCTTTACGTGGCAGGCACGCTCTACAAGCAGGTCATCTTCAAGGCCCAGTACGACTTTGCCGACGACGACGACGACTTCAAGGATGTTTACATCGGACTCAAGAACGTACCCGGCCTAGGAACCGTGAAGGTCGGCCATTTCTATGAGCCCTTCGGCCTGGAGACGATTACCAGCAGCAAGTACCTGACCTTCCTCGAGCGTGCACTGACCACCGACACCTTCGGTCCCGAACGCAACAACGGCATCGGCTTCCAAGCCGTCCTGGGTAACGGGACCGGCACCTTGGCCGCGGGTATATTCCACGACACCGACGGCTTCGGAGATTCGTCGGGCGGTAACCTGAACCTCACCGCACGTATCACCGCAGCGCCCGTCAATAGCGGTGACCGGACCGTACACGTCGGCGCAGCCTACTCACGGCGCGACCCGAACAGTGACACGACACACTACAACGCCGTTCCGGAAGCCCACATGGCCGAGAAGTTCCTCGACACCGGCGACATCACCGATGCCACCGGCGTTGATCTGGTGGGGCTGGAGTTCGCAGCGATAAACGGACCGCTCTCGGTCCAGGGCGAATGGATGCAGGCCTCGGTGGACTCGACCACCGCAGGCAACCCCGACCTTAGCAGCTACTACCTGTTCGCCAGCTACTTCCTTACCGGTGAGCACCGGGTCTACAGGGCAAGCTCTGCCACCTTCGGCCGCGTCAGGCCCAAGCAAAACTACCTCGGGGACGGCGGCAGCGGAGCCCTCGAGCTGGCGCTGCGCTACTCCAGCGCCGACCTGACCGACGCTAACGTTTCGGGCGGTGAACTCGACAACATCACGCTGGGGCTCAACTGGCACCTCACCCCGAACACCCGCGTGATGTTCAACTACACGGCCGCGGACCTGGCCGGGACCGGCGACTCGAACATCGTCCAGGCGCGTTTCCAGATAGACTTCTGAGCAAGACGCGGCCGGTGGCTATACACACGGGCACTCGGCCGATAACCTCGACCGCCATGACCGAACCCGCTGGCTGTAACATTGGAGGCACCGGTCAAGATGCCCTCCCGCTGCTGGTCGAACCGGCCGAGAGCAGCGACCCGGCCTGGCTTGCCGGATGGCTCGGCAACAACCGTCCGTGGCTGCTCGAAAGGTTAGCCGCTAACGGCGCCTTCTTGCTGCGCGGTTTCAACATTAGCAGCGCCGCCGACTTCCAACTGGTGGCCGAGGCCGTCGACCGCGAGCTCAAGACCGAGTACCTCGGAACTTCTCCACGACAAGCCGTGGAGGGCACCACCCACGTCTTCTCGGCCAGCGAACTACCGCCTTTCTACCCGATACCCGAACACGCCGAGATGACTTTTACGGCCAACCCGCCGCGCCACCTATTCTTCTGTTGCCTGGAAGCACCGGCCGTCGGCAGCGGTGAAACACCGGTGGTCGATCTCAGGAAAGTGTACGAAGACCTCGAACCCGAGGTCCGCGACCGCTTCGAAGAGGGCGGCCTGAGGATAGTGCGCAATTACGCCTCCCCGTCGCGCACCAGCGGTCTCAACCCCTGGCAGCTAAAGCCCTGGACCGACATGTTCGGGACCACCGACCGCGAAACTGTCGATGCAAAGTGCCACGAACAAGACTTCACGACCGAGTGGGACGACGATGACAGCCTGCGTATCATCAGCACGCAGCCGGTCTCACGCCTGCAGCGCCGGAGCGGCCGCAAGGCCTGGTTCAACCATTCGCAGGTCTTCCACCTCTCGACCGGCGAAGGCGAGTACCGGCGTATCTTCGGGATGCGCCCCAGCCTGCGCCACTGGCTGGTCTGGCGGCTTACGGGCCTGCTTGCCGGCCTACAGCGGCGATTGGTCGGCTCCGAGGACTATGCAATGAACTGCACCCGCCTCGATGGCGGCGAGATACCGGAGGCCGACATGGAGGCCGTGCGCGATGCCATCTGGCAGAACCTTTCCGTCACCCCCTGGCTAGAGAGCGACATATTGGTCATCGATAATCATGCGGTCGGCCACGGCCGCCTCCCCTACCGTGGACGCCGCAACATAGCCGTGGCCTGGGCCTGAGCGCCCTCCTTTAGCGCAGATAGCTCAGCCTGAACATGAGACCGACGCGCTCGGTGAGCTGAACGTCACGCTGGTCGGCATCCTCGTGAATGCGCGTGTAGACCGGGACCGAAAGCTGCGCCTCGACCGTCAGCCCGTTGGAAAGCGGCAACGACAGCGTGGGAAAGAGCGAGACCTCAAAACGACCCGTATTGGTAACGTCGAGCTGCCCGTTGTGAGTTCCTAGGCTGCCGGTGACCGGCTGTCCGTGGAACTCGTCACGACCCGCGTAGGTAAAGCCCGCAAACAGCGTCACGCTCATTTCGGAATCCGGCACGCGTCGGCCCGCCCCCAGCGTCGCCGTTGCGCTGGTCGCGGTACGGTAGCCGTCGCTGGCATCGTAAAAAGGAACGGCAAGTTGCGCGGACCCCAGGTACGTCCACGTCGATGCCGGCCTATAGGCAAGATCAATGCCCAGGAAAGGTATGACCGTCCCGCTGCCGAGCCTCAGATGACTGTGTTCGGGTGTATCTATACCGAGCTCGGCGGCCACGTGGGACCCTAAATACGCCTCGGTGGGAAGACTGGGCTTGCTCCCGGTAGGCAGGCTGAGACCGAGGCTGCCGGCGAACCGAAGGGTCTCGTCGGAGCGCAGAAAGCGGCGGACACCCACCCGGAGGTCGGCAAGACCCTTTAGGGTCTGCTTCTGGTGGTGAACGGTTTCCTCGACGGCCACCAATCGGAGCCGTCTGAAGGGCAACGCGGCGAACATCTCGCTACGATCATCGACAGCGTAGCGAAGCGTAAGCTCGGTTTGCCAACTGTAGAGCTTGGCGCCGTGGTGAGACGTGGCGGCTGGAAAGTTAGCCGCTATCTCGGCGTAGCTCATATAGTCGTCGCCGTGGACCGCGCGGGTGAAGGCCTTGTACTGGGTCGTGAGGCCGAGCCGTAGCTGCCCGGCCGGGAGGGGCTTGTCGTACTGTATCGTGCTTGCCGGCTCTCCGACGGAGAGCATTGGATTGGCTCAACCGGCTCATTGGCCCCAGGCCGGTACAGCGAGCAGCAGCCAGGCCAAAGGAACAAGGGCCAGCAATGGTCTGTTAATTCTCATTTGTAGCTCCCCGGTCTATGGCCGCGTGCAGTCGGTCGAGCTCGAGGCCGGAGATAGCCTCCACCCGGCGGCCGCGCTTGGAATACACAATCACGTAGGGAAGCTCGAACACCTTGGTCAGGTACTGCTTGGCCACCGGCGACTCCCAGTCGCTCACGTTAACCTTGCGAAGCGCAACATCGTCGCGAACACGCAGGACCGAGAACATCGCACGGTCGACCTCGCGGCAGGGCCCACACCAGGAAGCGTAGAAGTCGATGACGGTGACCTTGCCGCCGACCAGGTGCTCGTCCAGGTCCACTTTCTCTCCGGCGCGCGATATCCACGAAACATCGAGTTCGGCCGGAAACTCTATGCCGCCCAAATAGCGGCCCTTGCCCGCACCAACTACCGCTCCGTGACCAAGTCCTCTGACGACCGCGGCAAGCGCGTCGGGACTGACGTCTGCGCTGCGGTGGCGCACCGACAGTTCGGCCTTGTCGCGGTCGAATGACGCCGTCTCAACGCCCTTCATGCCTTCGAGCGCCAGGACCGCTTCCATCCCACAGCTCTGGCAGTCGATGTCTTGCATCGAGATTACCGTCGAACTTGGCTCGGGCCCGGCTGCTTGGGCATTCAGGGCCAGACCGGCGCCGGCCATCAGCCCAAACGCCAGTATCAGCCGGCCCAGCCGGCGACCTCTATTCTTTCTTTCAAACACTTCAATCTCCTATCCGG
>JAYGCK010000071.1:0-2426 GCA_046583395.1 Deltaproteobacteria bacterium | reverse complement strand
AGCCTGCCTATGCTCCAGGGTGATGGTGCCCACCCCATTGCTGATGCCTGCGATTATGCTCGTCACTGTTCGGCGCTCGACTTCTGGTCGATCAACGACCATGCCGAATCAATGACGCCGCGCAACTGGATCGATACCAAGGAGTCCATTCGCCAGTGCAACGCCCTTGCCGGCGACCCTGACAATCCCGACATGGTCTCATTTCTCGGTTGGGAATGGACCGAGGCCGGTATCGTCCGTGAGGACCACTACGGGCATAAGAACGTCATCCTATTGGACATCGAGGAGGACAAAGTTCCGACCCGACCCATTCATGCTGGCGGCATGGGCTGGCAATTTATGCGCCAGAAGCCGACCTTCGCGATGCGTTACCTTTGGCCCATCGTCGAGTTTCCCAACCGCCAACATTATCTTGATTTCGTAAAGTTCAGGGACGATCTGCGTGCCGTTCCTCTATGCGAGGAAGGGATAGATTCCCGCGAGTTGCCGAGCAACTGCCAGGAGATGGCTACCACGCCGGCCGTGCTGTTCGAGAAGCTCGACCAGTGGGGCTTTGACACCATCGTTATTCCCCACGGCAATACCTGGGGCCTGTATACTCCGACACACTCGACCTGGCACAAGCAGTTGGCCGCTGGCAACCAAAGCCCCGACAAACAGTTCCTCGTCGAGATATTTTCGGGCCACGGCAACTCGGAGGAATACCGGAGCTGGCGGCCAGAACTGCTCGACAGTGAGGGCCAGGCCTACTGCCCCGAGCCGACCAATGAGTTCGTGCCCTGTTGTTGGCAGGCCGGTGAGATAATCCGTTCACGCTGCGATGCCCCGGTCTCCGAGACCTGTGAGGAGGCGATTGAAAAGGCGAAGGCGGATTTTATCGCCAATCAGCTGACCGGCCGCACTATGACGCTTCCAGGCACGGACTTGACCGACTGGCTCGACTGCGGCAACTGCCGCGACTGCTATCTCCCCGCGTTCAACTACCGACCCTCATCCTCGGTGCAGTCGGCGGTGGCCACCACCCACTTTGAAGAGGACGGTACCGCCAAGCGCTTCCGCTTCGGCTTCATGGCCTCGAGCGATAACCACACCGGCCGGCCCGGAACCGGGTACAAGGAGTTTGCGCGCTTCGACTCGACCGAGGCCCGCGGTTCGGCCGACGAGGGCCAGGCCCGCAGGCTTCGTTCTTTGCGTTCCTTCGACCCGCCCGAGGTCGAGTCTATACGCCTAGATCTCAGTGACCCTGGCTCGATACGTATCAACCTCGGGGTTGCTGATTTTGAACGCCAGGCATCTTTTTTCACGTCGGGCGGCCTTGTAGCGGTACATTCTGAAGGTCGTGCGCGTGGTCAGATCTGGAACGCCCTTAAGAAAAAAGAGGTCTACGGGACTAGCGGGCCGCGCATACTGCTTTGGTTCGACCTCTTGAACGCTGGTGGCGGACCAGCCGTAATGGGCAGTGATGTGCTGATGTCGGAAGTGCCGCGCTTTAGGGTGCGGGCTGCGGGAAGCCTCGAGCAACTTCCAGGGTGTCCCGGTGCTGCACTTGATGGCCTGAGTAGTGAACGACTCGAGAAGCTATGTCGAAGCGAGTGTTACAATCCTGGAGACAAGCGACGTGCTATTGCCCGTGTTGAGGTGGTTCGTATCCGTCCCCAGGTGCGGTTCGATGAAGCGATGGAAGATCTCATCGATGATCCTTGGAAAGTTTTTGACTGCCCTGCCAATGGAGATGGGTGCGTAGTCGAGTTTGATGACCCCGACTATCCGGCCCAAGACCGTGAGGTGGTCTACTATGTTCGTGCCATAGAGGAGCCTTCTCTTGCGGTTAATGCGGGTCAGCTGCGTTGCACCTTCGACGACGAGGGTAACTGTGTGGAGGTCAATCCTTGTTACGGTGATTACAGGTCTGACTATGACGACGATTGCCTGGCGCCCAACGAAGAGCGGGCTTGGTCATCGCCGATATATGTGAGGAAACAATGACAACTGATCTATGGATGTTGGTATGGACCGCGTTCCTTTCTATCTCAGTGCCGCTCGTTTACGGCACCGGGCGCTTGCAAGCCTCCGGTGGCGCCAAGTGGCTGGCGGGCAACCGTGACACCGCGCTCGATGTTGCGCCATGGGTAAAACGCGCCGAGCGCGCTCACTTGAACCTTATCGAGAACATCGGTCCCTTCGCGGCCCTTGTGTTGGTCGCCCATTCTTAGCGGGAAGGCCAACGAGGCCACGGCCTGCGGGGCCCAGATGTTCTTCTATGCACGCTTGGCCCATCTGGCCGTTTACACGGCCGGGCTTGTCTACGTCAGGACCCTGGCCTTTGGTGTGGCACTGGTGGGCGAGATCTGGATACTCAGCGCGCTTATCTGAGCTGACGCTGCCTGACGGCGGCCATGTGATCGATATAGGCAAGCGTTTCCTGG
>JAYGCK010000103.1:0-39759 GCA_046583395.1 Deltaproteobacteria bacterium | reverse complement strand
GTGGGCCGGCGCTGGTCTTTGGTCCGGAGGCCACCGGGCTCACCAACGAGGATATAGCGGCCTGCCATCGTCTGGCCTTTATCCCGAACGCGACCGACGGCGCTCACGAGCCGATGAGTTCGCTCAACCTGGCCCAAGCGGTGATGGTTTGTCTCTATGAGTTCATGCGCGCACGAACGGCGGCTGGCAGCAGTGCGGGCGGACCCGGCATCGACCAGGCCGATGCGGCCGAGGTTGACCGCATGGCCCGCGACATGGAGGAGGCGCTTACCGAGATCGGTTTTCTGTCGGAGGTCAGCCCCCTGCCGGTGATGGCCGCGCTGCGTTCGGTGTTTGGGCGCGCCTCGCTCGATGACCGCGAGGTCAGGATAATGAGCGGGATAGCCCGTCAGATAATGTGGTATGCCCGCGGCGGCCGCGAGGTGGCGGCCGACAAGCGTAGCCGCGGCCGCAAGCTCCGTTAATGCCTTGAACGCGGAGCTCCCCGCCAGTAGTTTGCGGACATGGTAGTAGTAGTAGCCAAGGTAAAGGCCGTCGACGGCCATGGCGATGAAGTGGCCGGCAAGCTCTCCGAAATGGTTGCGTGGGTGGGGGAGAATGAGGACGACACCCTGACCTATGCCTGTAACCGTTCAGCAGAGGACGCCAACGTTTTCTTGTTCTTCGAACGCTATACCGACCGGGCCGCGTTCGACGCCCATATGGGCTCTAAACGGTTTGCCCAGTTGGCCGGCGACCTCCGGGACAAACTCGTCGGTGACCCCGAGATGGGTGTCTACGAGGAGCTGGCCGCTAAGATTTGAGCCGCTTAGCGCCCACTAACGATGGCGCTCATTCATAAGATTTCCGGCAACTTCCTCGAGGACTTCGAGATTGGCCGCGTTTTTCGTCACAAGGGCGGAAAGACCGTCACCGAGGGTTTGTTCAACGTCTTCACGGACTTCTCGATGACGACCAACCCGCTTTCCAAGAACGTCGAGTACGCGCGTCTACACGGTTACGACGGGCTTCTGTGCCCGTCCGGTCTGGTGATGAACGTGGTCTTTTCGCAGACCGTGACCGATGTTTCCGAGAACGCCCGGGCAAATCTCGAATACATCGACATGCGTTACGGCGCTCCCCTCTACATCGGCGATACGGTCGAGTCGGAGACCACCGTGGTGGGGGTCACGCTGTCCTCGAAGCACAACGACCGGGGTGTGGCGCATGTGGCCACGGTTGGACGCAAGCAGGACGGGTCGGTGGTCATGGCCTTCGAGCGCAAGGTCCAGGTCTGGAAAGCGGACCCGGGCTCCAACATAGAGGCGGGCAAGCTCGATACGGTACCACGGCCCGATTGCGAGCCCTGGATACCACCATACGATACGGGCCGGGATTACGCATCGAAGGCCTACCTGACCGACGACGACACCTATTTCGAGGATTTCTCGGCCGGAGACATCTACGAACACTCGCGCGGGCGGTTGGTCACCGATGAACACATCGCGCTCACCGGTCAGCTCGACAACACCTCCCAGGTCCACTGCAATCAGACCCTCATCGACCACAACCCCGGCAAGTACATCGGCGGCCGCCTAATAGTTTTCGGTGGGATCCCCTTCAATCTTTGCCTGGGCATTTCCTGTCCAGACGTTGCCTCGAATTCTCCGACCGACATCGTTTATCCGACTGGTAGGCACACCGGGCCGGTGTTCGCCGGTGATACGGTGTTTGCGAGCACGGAGATACGCGAACTACGCGAGTATCCGGGCCGCGAGGACCTCGGAGTGCTCGCCACGACCCTGCGAGGCCACAAGTTCCGCCAGCCGGGCCAGGGCGAGGACGGACCGCAGAGGACCCCGGTCTTCGAGCTCGAAAGGGAACTGGCCGTCAGGCGCCGCCGCCACTACGCTTCGTGAGCCTGGCCGGGTTACTATCCGCAAAGGACGGACCGCGGGCCGACTACGCGGGTAAGGAGACCGCTGTTGACTACGGGCGGCCCGGGGCCGAGGCCCGTGCGCTTCTCGAAACGGCCGCAGTGTTCGACCTTGGTTGGCATACCGCCATCCGTGCGACCGGCAGTGAACGGGCCGAGTTTCTGCAAGGCCAGCTGAGCAATGACGTTGCCGCCCTGGCCGCCGGCCGGGGTTGTCCTTGCCTCTTGTTGAACGCCCAGGGGCGCTTGTTGGCCATACTTTCGGTCTTCAATGCGGGAGAAAGGTTTGAGCTGGTCACCGAGCATGCCCGTGCGGCCGAGGCCGGTGCGGCACTCGAGGGTTTTCTTGTTGCCGACGATGTCGAACTGGCCATCGATGACGGGGCCGAGCGCATAGGACTGGGCGGGCCCGGTGCCGCCGCTGTGTTGGCCGCCGTAGGGGTCGAGGCCGGCCAGCCCGGCCAGCCCGTCCTGTCCGAGGCCGTCATTGCGGGCGAGCCTTGCATGGTGCTTCGCCATTCGGAGTTTAGGGAGCCCGTGTACGAGTTGGTAATGGACGGCGGTGGCGAGCGTGCATGGTCCGACCTCGAGGAGGCCGGAGCCATGGCGGTAGGCAGTTCGGCCTGGGAACTGATGCGTGTGATGAGCGGGGTGGCCCGTGCCGGCGTTGATGTCGATGGGTCACGGCCAGCGCTGGAAGGGAGGCTGGAATGGGCCGTCCATCGCGACAAGGGCTGCTATGTCGGCCAGGAGGTGGTCGAGAGGACGCTCAGCCGTGGTCGTCTCAACCGCCGGCTCTGCCTGTTATCGGTGGATGGACAACTCGAACCCGGCGCCGTGGTGTCGGGTGGTTCCGACCACGACCTGGTGACCAGTGTGGTGGCCGTGGCCGGGCAGGATGTTCTTGCCTTGGCCTTCGTCCCCACATCGCTCGATGTTCCCGGCGGCCGGCTCGAGCTGGTGTCGGGTTCGGGCACGAACACCGCCCGTGTTCTGGAGTGGCCCGGGCGCGGTCCTGGCCGGCAGGCGGTCTGACCATGGCCGGCGGTGGGGTGGTCAAGGTGCTGGCCTATGGTTCCAATCTTTTGCTCGCGCGTATGTGCGGGCGGGCACCTTCGGCCGAGCCGGTTGCCACGGCCCGTCTGCCGGGCTACGCGCTGCGTTTCCACAAACGTGGACGCGATGGTTCGGGGAAAGCCGATGCTTTCTTTACCGGTCGTGGCCAGGACGTCGTGTGCGGTGTCGTCTACGAACTATCGCCGGCTGACAAGGTGGCTCTCGACCTGGCCGAGGGTCTCGGGCGTGATTATTTTGAGCACCCGGTCGAGTTAACCGGTGGCGACGGGACCGGGTTCCACGCGTCGGTCTATACGGCCAGTCCCTCGATGATAGACGGCAGGCTGGTTCCCTTCTCTTGGTACAAGGAGATGGTCGTAAGCGGTGCTCGTGAGCACGGGCTGCCCGTGCAGCATGTTGCCGCGCTCGAATCGGTCGAGGCGCGAGCCGACGGCGACGCCGAGCGCGTCCAAGCAGCCTCACTGCTGCTTTAAAGGCTTACCCTACCCAGCCTCAATGCGTTGCCGATGACCGAGACCGAGCTCATGGTCATGGCCATGCTCGCAATCATCGGGTCGAGGACCAAGCCGAGGACCGGATAGAGCAGTCCGGCGGCCAGCGGTAGGGCAAGCGCGTTGTAGCCGAACGCGAAGGCGAGGTTCTGTCTGATGTTGGCCATGGTGGCCCGGCTCAGTCCCACTGCCCGGGCCACGCCCCTTAGGTCGCCACCGACAAGGGTCACCGCGCTGGCCGCGACCGCCATTCCGGCGCCCGACCCCATGGCTATCCCGATATCCGCGGCGGCCAACGCCGGGGCGTCGTTGATGCCGTCACCGGCCATGGCCACCCGTTTACCGGCCGCTCTTAGGGTGGCCACCAGTCTGGCCTTGCCGGCCGGCGAGACCGCGGCATGCCGTGTGCTAATGCCGAGTTCGTCGGCGACCGCGTCGACGGCGCTGGCCATGTCCCCGCTGGCTATGATGACCTCGAGCCCGGCCCGGCCGAGCATTTCGATAGCGTCCGGGCTTGTCGCCTTGGTTCGATCGGCGACAGTGGCGACCGCGGCCGGGCGGCCGTCTAGCGATATGAAGACCAGGCTGGCCGGGGGCCCAGCGGGCGTTCCCGAGGCCTGGGCCAGGCGCCGGTCGAGCTCGGCCATTTGCGGTCGTTGCGCGTCGTCCACAGATGTTTCGGACACGAAGGCCCGGCTGCCAACCGTCACCATGACGCCGTCCACGGTGCCCGTTGCGCCGCGGCCTGGATGAGCCGCGAAGTTGGCCGGCTGGCCGGTGGTGATGCCGCGCTGCTTGGCCAGCTGGCCCAGCGCACGCGCAAAGGGGTGTTCGCTCGCGCTTTCGAGCGAGGCGGCAAGCCTGAGGCAGCGCTCTTCGTCGCCGTCGGCCGCGATGAACTCTCTGACCACCGGGCGCCCCTCGGTGAGCGTGCCGGTTTTGTCGATCACCACGACATCGACTGTTCCGAGCGTCTCGAGGGCCTTGAGGTCGCGGAACAGCACTCCGGCTCTGGCCCCCACAGCAGTTCCGATAGTGACCGACATCGGAGCGGCCAGACCGAGCGCACAGGGGCAGGCGATGATGACAACGTTGATGGCCGAGATGGTCCCCAACCAGAATAGTTCCGTGCCGCCGAGCGCCCACCATACCAGCGCGGTGGTAACGGCCATGGCCACTACCGCGGGGACGAAGCGCGCCGACACGCGGTCTGCGATGCGGGTAATCTGCGGACGGCCTAGTTCTGTGACACGGGTAAGGCGGTCGATGCCGGCCACGACCGTGTTGCCGCGGCTGGCGGTGACCGACATCAGGAAAGAGCCGGACTGGTTGACGCTCCCGGCCAAAACCTTGTCCCCGGGCTGGCGTACCAAGGGCCCGGGCTCGCCCGTGAGCACCGCTTCATCGACATGGGCGGTGCCGTCGGTGACCTTGCCGTCGGCCGGGACCGATTCACCCGGACGCACGCGCAGTTGGTTGCCGGGCCGTAGCTCGTCAATTGGAACGTCGTCCATGCGTCCCTCGGTATCCGCGCGATGGGCAACCGCAGGCAACAGCTCGGCGATTTCGCCGAGCGCCCGCTCGACACGGCGGCGTGCCCTTAGTTCGAGGACCTGGCCAAGGAGGGCGAGAGTGGTGAGCGCCGCGGCGCTCTCGAAGTAGAGCGGGGCGGTGCTGCCGGCCAAGGCCGAGGCCAGGCTCGCGCCGTAGGCTACCAGCACACCCAGGCTGATAAGCAGATACATGTCGGGACTACGCGAGCGTAGCGCGGCCAGACCACGGGCGAGCAGGGGGCGCCCGGCCCCGAAAATGACGCCGGCGGCCACTAGTGCGGCCAAGGGTGTGGGAAGAGACCATCTGTGTGACATCGCCGTGGCCATGAGTGGCAAGGTGATGGCGGCAGCGGCCATGAAGCGTTTCTGCATGCTTGCCAGTTCGGCCTGGCCGGCCGCGCCGGGACCGCAGTGGGAATCGTGGGGGTTGCCGGGGTCGGCGGACATTCGTCCTGTATACCCCTAGGGGGTATATGACACAAGCCCCCGCTTGGCCTTAACCCCTGTGGAAGGCCATATTCGACGCCTTTAACGGACCATGAGCTGGAAGGAAGAGGTCGAAGAAATCAGGCGCCGAGAGGACTTGGCCCGTGCGATGGGTGGCCAGGAGTCGGTGGCCCGCCAGCATGCCGGCGGCAAGCTCACCGTGCGCGAGCGCATCAGCGCACTGGCCGACACGGATAGCTTCCATGAGACCGGCGCTCTGGCCGGACGCTCGCGCTACAGCGAGACCGGCGAGCTAGAAGAGTTCCGCCCGTCCAACTTCGTGTGCGGCACGGTCCGCATCAACGGTCGCAAGACCGTGGTGGGCGGTGACGACTTCACCGTACGCGGCGGGGCCTATGACGGCGCCGTCGGCAACAAGATGGGCTATAGCGAACGGATGGCGCTCGAACTCCAGCTGCCGCTGGTCCGTCTCATTGACGGGACCGGTGGCGGCGGAAGCGTCAAGACACTGGAGAAATTGCGCGCGACATATATCCCGGCCATCCCGGGCCTGGAGACCAGCGTCGAACTGATGGCCACCTGCCCGGTGGTCGGCGCGGCGATGGGCTCGGTCGCCGGACTTGGTGCAATGCGGGTTGCGGCCAGCCACTTTCGCCTCATGGTGCGCGGTAGCAGCCAGGTCTTTGTGGCCGGCCCGCCGGTGGTCGAGCGCGGCGTGGGCGAGAAGGTCACCAAAGAAGAACTCGGCGGGTCGCATATACACGGCGAACTGTCGGGTCTGGTCGACAATATCGCCGCCAACGAAGAGGAGGCCCTAGAGATGATTAGGGCCTTCCTGTCATACCTTCCCGCCAACGTTTTCCAGATGCCGCCCTGTTACGAGGCCGACGACGGTTCGGACCGTCGCGAAGAAGAGTTGTTGTCCATCGTTCCGCGCAACCGCAGGCAGGCCTTCGACGTAAGGCGCATCATCGAGTTGGTCGCTGACCGCGATAGTTTCTTCGAGCTTGGGCGCTTTCAGGCCCAGCCTTTGGTCACCGGTCTTGCCCGGCTGGCCGGGCGTCCGGTCGGCGTGATGGCCAACGACCCAACACAGTCCGGTGGTGGGCTCGACGGTCCGGCATCGGACAAGATGGCCCGTTTTGTCGACCTGTGTGACACCTTTCATCTTCCGGTGGTCTATCTGGTCGATCTGCCGGGCTTTTTGATCGGCACCAAGGCCGAACGCACCGGAACCATACTTCGCGGTACACGGGCCCTGTTCGCCGTTTACCAGGCGCGTGTTCCGTGGTGCTCGGTCCTGCTCCGGCGGGTCTACGGTGTGGCCGGTGCCGGGCACGGCAACGCCGACCGCCTTAACCTCCGCTATGCCTGGCCTTCGGGAGACTGGGGTTCATTGCCGATAGAGGGGGGCGTGATGGCCGCATACCGGCGCGAGATTGAGGCCGCCGACGATCCCGAGGGCAAGCGTATCGAGATAGAGGAACGTCTCGACAAGGTGCGTTCGCCGGTCAGAACGGCCGAGGCATTCGGTGTCGAGGAGTTGATCGACCCGCGCGACACCAGGCCGCTACTGTGCGAGTGGGTCGAGGAGGCCTATCGCGTGGAGGCGACCCGCTTGGGAGTGCGTCAGCGCTCGGTCCGTCCCTGACCGGGCAAGCCGTTCAGGCTACGTTCCTGGTGCTACGGTCAAGCAGGGCAAGGTCGTCGGCCGTGTCCACGTCGAGGGCAAAACCGGGAAGTTCCATTACCAGATAGGGAATGTCCATCTCATCGCAGGCCTTGCGATGGGCGGCAAGGCTCAAACCTTCGAAGCGCGATGCCAGCACCGTCGGTGGACTGGTCAGCAGGGCGTTGGTTCCCGTGCCCGAGGTCGACGGTACCAGGACAACCGGGTAACGGTCCGGGTCGGTAGCCATGAGCCGGTCGAGTTCGGTGGGTTCGAGGAGCGGCACATCGCCGGGAATCGTCAGAAGCCGGGTGGCCCCCTCGCTTTCGATCTTTCGCGCGGCCAGGGCCACGGCCGCGTTGAGCCCCTGGGGGCGGCCCTCTTCGATAAGCTCGGCACCGTGGGCACTGGCGTGCTCCAGGAGACGGCGGTCGGCGCTCACAACGTAGACTCGGTCGACCGTTCTAGCCTGGGCGATGGCGGTCAGCATGCTCTCAAGCATCGTCAGGGCCAGACGCTCGCGAGCCTCGGCGGCCAGGGTCTTTGCCAGGCGTTTTTTTGCGCCCGTTATGGAACGAACCGGTACCAGTGCGGCGTTCATCGCGCCCGAGCCTAGGCGCATATCCTCCTGCAGTAAAGCCGCTGAGGCCGGGCCGGGCGGCTTTGCCCGCTGCCGCAGCGTGTCGTATAAGGCGCCGGCGGTCGGGCCACATAGCGTGCGGGTCATAGGGGGGACTCTCGGGAGCAGACGTCTTCGGACCGTGAAGGGTTCGTTGACCAGACCCACGGCCGACCGTGTCCGGGAAGCGCTGTTCAGCCGCCTAGAGAGCCGTTATGGATTGTCGGGAAGACGGGTGCTCGATCTTTATGCCGGTAGTGGAGCCCTTGGTATAGAGGCCATGAGCCGTGGTGCCACAGAGCTTGTTTCGGTCGAGCTATCAAGTTCGGCCGCCGCCGTCCTCAACGGCAACATTCGTTCTTGCGGTCTCGAGGCCAGCGCCGAGGTCATGGTCTGCGGGGCCGCCGATGCCATCGACCGGCTCGAGGCCACCGGGAGGACCTTTGACGCGGTCTTTATGGACCCGCCCTATGCCGATGACACGGCCACAGCCGTGCTTGGTTCGGTGGCGGGCTCGGCCATCCTTGCCGGGCCGGCCTTTGTTGTTTGGGAAAGCTCGTCGCATAGCTCGAGCCCCGATAGCGTCGGGCAACTGGTAAAGGGACGCGAAGACGCCTATGGAGATACCAAGTTGACCTTGTACGAACGGAGGGAGGAAAAGTGAGCGCCGAGCGTATTGCAATCTATCCCGGGTCCTTCGACCCGCTGACGAACGGACACATCGACATAGTCAGGCGTGGCCTCGGTATGTTCGACCGTATCGTGGTGGCTGTGGCCTACAACCAGGACAAACCGTCGGGATTGTTCACACCGGCCGAGCGAGTGAAAATGCTGGAGGCGGCCATGGTCGAGTTCGGCGACCGGGCCAGCGCCGACAGTTTCCACGGCCTGCTGGTCGACTATGCCCGCCGCGCCAATGCAGGCACCATCATTCGCGGTCTGCGTGCCGTGGCCGACTTCGATTACGAATTCCAAATGGCCCTGATGAACAGGCATCTGGAGGCCGACGTCGAAACGGTGTTCCTGATGGCAGATGAGGGCCAGTTCTACACCAGTTCCCGCCTGGTAAAGGAGGTCGCCAGTTTCGGTGGCGACGTTTCCGCCCATGTTCCTGCGGCCGTGGCCGAGCGGCTGAGAGAAAAACTCGCGACCAAGTGATGAAGCTTTCTAGCCGGCTCGACCTCGTCAAACCTTCCTCGACGATGGCGGTGACCGCCAAGGTCCTCGAACTGAAGGCCGCCGGCCACGATGTGATAGGCCTGGCCGCGGGCGAACCCGACTTCGATACCTGGCCGCATGTCTGCGAGGCCGCACACGGGTCTATCGCCAGAGGGGATTTCCGCTACACCGCCGTAAGCGGCAGCCCCGAGCTAAAAGAGGCCGTTGCGGTCAAGCTCGAGCGCGACAACGGGCTCAGCTACGCGCCCTCGGAGATAATCGCCAGCTGTGGCGGCAAACACTCGCTCTACAACGCGATGCAGGCCCTGCTCGGGGAGGGCGACGAGGTCGTCGTGCCCGGACCCTACTGGGTGAGCTATGTCGATATGGTCGCTCTGGCCGGTGCCACGCCCAAGGTCGTGATGGGGTCGGAGGCCGACGGCTTCAAGCTACGCCCCGAGGACCTTGAGGCCGCAATAGGGCCAGCCACCCGTGCGGTCATCATAAACAGCCCCTCCAATCCGACCGGGGCCGCCTATAGCGGTGAGGAAATGGCCGCTCTCGGGGCGGTTCTGGCACGGAGCGATTGTTGGGTGATATCGGACGATGTCTACGAAATGATCCGTTACGACGGAGCCCGGCCCGACCATCTGTTCAAGATGGAGCCCGGGCTGCGCGAGCGTGGAGTGCTCTGCAACTCGGTCTCCAAGACCTATGCAATGACCGGGTGGCGCATAGGGTACACAGCGGCCCCTGCGCCGGTCGTCAAGGCCATGGGCACGCTGCAGGGGCAGTCCACCTCGAATCCCACGGCCGTGGCTCAGGCAGCGGCCGCAGCAGCGCTAGCTGGTCCTCAGGACGAACTTGAGGGGATGGTCGCCGAGTTCCGCAACAGACGTGACTATGTCTGCGAGCGAATAGCGGCCATCGACGGACTCTCGGTGGGCGTTCCCGAGGGGGCCTTTTATGTCTTCGTTAACGTGGCCGGCGCGCTAAAGGCCAAGGGGCTTGCCGACGGTGACGCGTTTGCCATGGGCGTGCTCGAGAACGCGTTGGTGGGTGTGGTGGGTGGCAACGATTTTGGTTCCACCGAACACATCAGAATCTCCTATGCGACCTCGATGGAGAACCTCGAGCAAAGCCTCGACCGTGTCGGGTCCTGGTTGGTGTCTGACTAGTCGGGTCCGGGGCGCTGTCCGGTGGCCCGGTAACGGAAGTACTCTCGCAGCACCCGCTCGTGGTCGAAGGCCAGGGGGCCTGGGAGTGCGCCCTCACGGAACACCTCGGCTTGGGCCGCGCCGGCCTAGCCGCGCGCTGCGCCCGCGACCAGGGCGCATACGGTTAACAGAAGACCGATCATCATGATGCGCGCGCCCACTATGTAGGGGCGGGCCTTACTGGCCACCCCGGCCAGCGCTAGAATCAGGCCTGTCTTGGTCGCCCAACGTTGCCGGTCGGTCATGGTCGTTCTCTATCAGCAAGACGCGGGCGTCTGTCCCGCTTAGAATGGCAAGGATGGTAGCGGCAGCGGGAAGTCCTGCGCAAGCTCACCGGTTAGTGACGGCCGCCGCCGTGGCGGCCACGGTGGTGCTGGCCTACCTGTCCGTCCTCGGCCACGGTCTGGTCTTCGACGACCTTTCGCTTATCGGTGCTGAGGGTCCGGTGGCCCTGGGCAACGGCGCGATTCCCTACAGGCCCTTACGCTTTGCCAGCCTGTGGTTGGACCACCTGCTCTTTGGAGGCGCGGACTGGGGATATCATCTGACCAATATTCTCCTGCACGCGGCCCTAGCCGTTGTGGTGCACCGGCTTGCCCTCGGTCTCGGAATCTCGGTGTTGGGCTCTGCTCTGGCGGCCCTGTTGTTCGGGCTCCATCCGCTGGCGGTCGAATCTGCGGCCTATGTGTCGGGGCGCCGCGACCTGCTGGCCGCGCTGTTCGGGACCGCCGGACTTCTGGCCTGGATCGGACGCCCGTCGCGCGACCGGCTTGCGGTCATCCTGTTGTTGGCGGCGGTGGCCGCAAAAGAGAGCGGTCTTATAAGCGCGTTGGTACTGGCATTGGCCTCCTTCATGGGGCCCCCGGCAAGACGGCGGTCTATAGTATCGGTGCTGGTACCGGCCGGGGCTGCAGGACTGTGTCTGGCGCTGGCCTATGGTGCCCGCGGGCCGGTGCTTGCGCTGGGCGCCGACGATTGGCTTTCCACTTCGGGGCGGCTCGGTCTTCACTATCTGTCCGGACTTGCCGGCCTTCGTCCCCTAGCCGCCGATTATCCGGCCCTACACCTGTCGCTGGTCTCGGGCACCGGGCTGCTGGCCGGTCTTGCCCTGACCGTCCTGGCTGCGGCCGGCCTTCTCAGCGTTGCTTGGCACCGCCGTTTTGGGGCCGTGGGGTTCGTATCGATATGGTGCCTTGTCGAACTTCTGATCCTATGTGGCCTGGTCGGCATGCATGAGCCTGGGACCGACCGCCACGCCTATCGTTTGCTGTTGCCAGTCTCGCTCGGACTGGTCCTGGTGCTGGAGCGGTCGGGCGGTCTGCGCCGGCTCGGTACTGTGGCACTGGTCCTGTTCGTCGGACTGATGACGGCAAGGACCGTAGAGCGGATACCGGTCTGGCACGATGGCCTCAGCCTGTGGTCGGCCACCGTCGTGGTTGAACCGGGCTCGGCTCGCGCCCACTATAACCTTGCGGTGATATTGGCCGAGGCCGGTTCGATGGGCCACGCTCGCGAGCACCTTCGGGCGGCCCTCCGGACCGCTCCGGAGTATGAGCCAGCACGTCTGGGTCTGGCCCGTATGGCCTGTCTGTCCGGTCACCCGCGCCGTGCGCTCCGTTTGGCCGGCCGCCCTATCTGTCCTCAGGTTGAACCTGGAGGATGACCGGCTCCAAGCGGAACAGCGAGACCGGCATGGTGTAGCGTATCCCATGTTCGGGCCAGCCTTCGGTCCGTTCCGGCCTCAGGGTCTGAAGGGTCAGCGTGCTCGTGAGCCGGCTCTTTACGAAAGGAATCGTTTCGTTGTTCGCTTCCAAAGTAGGTTTGACCAGGAACAATTTCCGTTCCTGGTCGAGCAAGCGGACCAGCCAGGCTACGGCGTTACGGCCGCGCTTGTTCCGGGTCAATACGGGTACGCTCGGCCGGTCGTGAATGAGCCACAGTGGTGTGCCCAAGATGTAGCGGGCAAGACGCTCGTCTATGAGAAGCACGGAATCGGCCGGCAGCAGTTCGGCGAGCTCTCCAAGCTGGTCGTAGGTGCCGCGATAGAAAGGTTCGTTCCAGAGCGTCGGTGCGGGCGATGCCTGCCATGAGGTGCCGCCGGATAAGGCCGGGCGCCCGGCCACGACGCTGCTAATGAGCAGGGTCCAGACCAGGGCTCCGGCCAGGGCCGAGCGTTGCCCAAAACGGTGGGCCGCCAGTCCGGCCAGAATGATGGCGACCGGAACTGCGGCCACAACGTAGCGGCGGGAGGCCCAAATGGTGTCCCGGATAACGTGGGGGTCGTAGAGAACGAAGGCCGATGCGGTCAGCGCGACGACCATGACGCTGAGGTTGCCGGGACACTGGAAGCGCGCGCGCCAGGCCACGGCCGTGCCGGCCACAGCAAGGAGAAGGCCGGGCCAGCCCACGATGGCCTCCAACCAGACCAGGGACCGGCCGAGCTGAAGCTCGGAGGCAAACAGGGTGTAGTACAAAGCGACACCGGCCAGGCCGCCGGCCAAAAGGGTGGTGGTGAGGCCCAACCGGCTAGTCGACCACCAGGCAAGGGCCAATGTGGCAATGATGGCCAGTCCCGACAGGAGGGGCGCCGAAGCGGTCCAGGACAGCAGCTTGAATATGGCACCGCCGAAGATGTAACTGACCGTGGAACTGTAGCTTCCGGGCAAGGAGGCCGCTTCCAGGCAGGCCGCGCCCATCGTTGCCAAGAGCGGCAGGTAGAAGGCCGGGCCGAGGACCCGCAGCGAATTGCCGGAGGCCAGTAGGTGGCGCAGTGCCAGTGCCACCGGCAGGAAGACGAGGAACTCAATCCGAACTGTAGCGGTGGCCCCCAGCAACAGGCCGGCCAGGAACGCGTCGGCCGCGAAACCCTCTTCTTCGAAACCGTCAATGGCGGCCAATCCCGTCCACAGGAAGAACATGGCCATTGGTTCGGACAGCGGATAGCGGCCGGCCCAGTAGGTCGCTGCGTTGAGGGCGAGCAGACCGGTCAGCGCAAGCGACCCCACAGGCCCTATGCGCCGTCGGCAAAGCTGCCAGCAGGCCCACAACGATAGGGCCACGAACAAAGGGGCATAGCCTCCAGCGTGGCGGGCGCCTGCGGCCTGGGTCAGCAGGGCGGCCCAAACGTAGGGTGGGGGTACAAAGGACGGACGAACCACATCCGACTCGCGAGAGTCGATGACCATGGAGCCAGGCATGCGTGCGAAGGGCGGCTGGGTCCCCACCCCGTATATAGAGGGGAACAGCTTGTGTCTGAGTCGGGCCGGGAGTTTGGCGGCCACCTCGTCGGTCTTGGTGAGCTTTCCGCTGCGGGCCAAGTGGACCCCTACCGATGTGTAGGTTGTTGAGTCCTGGCTGCCCAGGTGGGTCTCAAAAGGGGGCCAGAGGAACACGAACAGGGCCAGGGCGACCAGAGGTCCGGCCGAGGCACTCTCACGGTAGTAGTGACCGTCGCGGCGAAGGCGGCTGGCCAGCGTGTAGCCGGCCAGGCTCAAGGTGGCGTTTATGAGGACCAGCAGCGGGACGCTGAAGTTCCCGGTGGTGGCCAGGAGGAGTCCGGCCAGGGTCGTCCACAGCGCGCTCAGGCCGACCCATGCCAGCGGCCGGGGGAGGACCGCGGCCCGGGGGTGCCACCAGGCCATCCCAGGGCCGAGCAGGCAGAAGAAGGCGGTGGCCAGGCTCAGTGCGAACTCGGTAATCTGCACGTCGTCCAAGCCTGCCCCCCGGCCGGGCAAAAAGAAAGGGCGGCACCTAGGTGCCGCCCTTTCGGACCTTACAGATTTATAAGCTCAGCTTTTTATTGGGGAGCCCTTGCGGCAGAACCGCGCACCGCGAAATTGTTGCCGTCAGGATCCGAAATGATAGAGTTGACAGCTTCAATCGAGATGCAAGGCGCAAGCCCTGTGGCCAGCTGCAGAAGGTCGAACAGCATCTGGTTGGCGTGGCCCTTGAGCTTGAGACCGCCCTTCTTCGCCCCGGGGAAAGTGAACTGGGACGGGAAGTCAATCGCGGTCAGGTCGCCATCGATGCTCGTGTCCGACATGGTCGCACGCGAAAGGTTGCTGAATGCCCAACCGTCGCCAGCACCCGGCGAGAAGATCGGCGTGGTGCCGTCGGCCGAACGGATGTCCTTACACTTGGCCATTACGTAGACGTTCGAGCACTCGCCGTCTCCAGTGAAGCGGCAGGGGCTTTCATAGACCGTCTTGGTCTTGGACATGCAGGCACCCTTGGGACCAAAGGTGTAGGCCGACAGCGCCGAGGGCGGTGAACAGCCTGGCACGCCGCCAGCGGTCTCGACGTTGGGGTCGGCCCAGGAGCCGCCGCCGCAGCCAGCCATGGCCCTGACGTAGGTGTCCTTAGCGCCCTTGGCCTTAGCCGGAGCGTTGAAATCGCACATCGCCAAGGCGCTGCCCGCGCCAAAGGTCACCAGCGAGAATGCAATGGTCGTAATTAGTAACTTTCTCATAACTTAACTCCTCCTGAGCTTGAGCTGTTTGTCTGTAAAGCCGGGAAACTTCGTGCTTCCCTAAGGTTTTTGGTACTCCAGTCGTACTCCTTGCCGTTTCCAGCCTTGCCCTTGCGGGGTCCGGCTCTCGCGGCGTAGGTTGAATTTATAGGTGCCGGTGGTCCGTCTTGTCAAGAACAAACCCCGTAAGCCCTTAGGCCAGGGTGCATTTTTTACCCGAGTGGGGGGGCATGAGCTGCCGCATGCCCCTAAATCCAGCTATTCTGGGGGAAGATGGGTCCTTTACCCTTTCCGGGCTGCCGCGCGGACCCAGGCCAGCCGGGGTCTCCCCGCCCGGGGGTGTAGGACTGAGGTCGTAGACGTATGAAGGTTGTCATTCAGGTCCCTTGCTACAACGAGGCCGAGTATTTACCGGCCACGCTGGCCGACCTTCCGCGCAGTTTGGACGCGGTCGATGAGATTGAGATCATCGTCATCGACGACGGCAGTTCCGACGATACCACCAGGGTGGCCCGCGAGGCTGGCGCCGACCATGTCATCCGAGCCCCGATCAATCAGGGCTTGGCGCGGGCCTTCTCGGCCGGTCTCGATTTCGCACTGCGTCGTGGCGCCGACATCGTGGTCAACACGGACGCGGACAACCAGTACCGGGGGGATAACGTGGCCAAGCTAATCGGCCCGATCCTTCACCACGAGGCCGATATAGTCATCGGTAATCGCAACCCGCAGCGGATAGCGCATTTCTCGTATTTCAAACGATTGCTCCAGACCTTTGGGTCCTGGGTGGTGCGCGGACTGTCGCAGACCGACATCCCCGACGTGGCCAGCGGTTTTAGGGCCTTCTCGCGCGAGGCGGCACTGCGCATGAACGTGGTCTCCGATTTTACCTACACGCTGGAGACCATCATCCAAGCCGGCAAGAAGCAGCTCTTCATCACTCATGTAGATATCGAGACCAATCCCCAGGTCAGACCCTCGCGCCTGTTCTCGGGAACCGGCAACTATCTGACCAGGAGCGTCGGCACTATCGTGCGCATATATGCGCTCTACGAACCCTTGCGCGTCTTTTCTGCAATCGGCGGCGTACTACTGCTCGCCGGCTCGGCCATTGGGATGCGGTTCGTCTACTACTACATGTCCACCGGCGGTGAGGGGCATGTCCAATCTCTGATACTGGCCGCCGTTCTTCTGATCGTAGGATTTATCACGGTGCTGATCGGACTGTTGGCCGACCTCATCGGTTCGAGCCGCCGAATGATCGAGGACGCGCTGCTCCGCATCAGGCGGATCGAGCTTGAGCAGGGCAAGCGATGACCGCCTGCTTCTTCGGCACCTACAACCGCGAACATACCGTAAACCGAATCTACGCGGCGGCCGTGCGGGCCGCCGGTTACCGGCTGGCCGAGCAGCACGTGGCCTTGTGGGAACGGACGCGCGACAAGGACGCAAGGTATTTCTCGGTCCCGGCCCTGGCCGCGGGTGCCGTGCGCTACGCGGCCGCCGCGGCCCGGCTGGCGCTGGGGTGGCTGAGCAGCGGTGGGTCGGAGGTGGTGGTGGTTGGTTTCAACGGCCAGCTCGATGTTGGCCTTTTGCGTCTGGTGTGCGGCCGCAAGCGGCCTCGTATCGTGTTCGCCCCGCTGGTCTCGCTCACCGAAACGCTGGTAGATGACCGTTCGGTCTATCGAAAGGGCTCGGTGATGGCCGGGTTGCTGGGGGCCATAGACCGGCTCAGCTGCCGTCTGGCCGACACAGTGGTCGTCGATACGGAAGCGCACCGGCGTTATTTCGTAGAGCGCCTGGGTATCGATGAGGAACGTCTCGCTGTTTGTCACCTCGGTCCCGACCTTGCCCGCTTCCCGACGGCGGGTCCGGCCGCCGGCCGTGCGGACGGCAAGCGTGAGGTTATGTGGTTCGGCCAATACCTTCCGCTCCACGGTCTCGACGTGATTGTGGATGCGGTCGGTCGTTTGGCCGCCAGGGATGATATCCGTTTCACCTTCATCGGGACCGGTCCCGAGCGGGCGCGGGTCGAACCCTTGTTGCACGCCACCCGTGCCGACCTGCAGTTCATCGACTGGGTCCCTTACGAGGGGTTGGCAGCCAGGATTGCCCAGGCCGACCTCGTTCTCGGTATATTCGGCGACGGGACAAAAGCTTCCATGGTCATCCCCAACAAGGTTTACCAGGCCGCCGCCACGGGCCGGGCCGTGGTCACGGCCGACACCGAGGCTGTGCGCGAGGTGTTTGAGAGCGAGCGGGACGTTCTCCTTTGTCGACCCGACGGCAAGAGCCTGGCCGCGGCGGTGGCCCGGTTGATGGACGACGACGAACTGCGTGCTGCTCTCGGTACAGAGGCCACCCGCTCGATGGCCGAACGCTTCGCGCCCGCGACCACCGGTACGGCCTGGCGCCGGGTACTTGTCGGTGCCGAAGCTCCAGGCACCGGGACATGCGAGCGCCTCGGTGTGGCCATTCTCAACTTCAACGACGCGGCGGCGACGCTTCGCTGTCTGGAGACCGTTATCGCTTCGGGCTACGAGGACCTTTCGGTCCTGGTGGTGGACAACGGTTCCGAGCCGGCCGACCTGGCCGCCCTGGAAGCCGGAATGGCCGGCCGCTTCGGCGCCAGGCTGCTGCCGGTCCCGGACAACCTCGGTTATGCCGGTGCCAACAACAGGGCTCTCAAGATGCTGTTCGCCGGCGGTTGCGAGCATGTGCTCGTTCTAAACAACGACACCCTGGTAACGCCGGGCGCGCTGGCCACTCTGGTGGCTGCGGCTCGCCGCTACCCCGGCGCAGGACCCATCGGGCCGACCGTCACTTGTGACAGTCCCGGTGCGCGCAATGCTTCGCGCGGCGAACGCTACTGGGCCTGGCTTGCCTGGCTGCCGCGGTCGCTCGTTCGTTACCGGTTGCCACGACAGGGGGCATACGCGGTTGGCGGGGTGACCGGCTGCGCGGTCCTGCTCAGCAAGCGGCTGTGGGTCGACCTTGGGGGATTCGATGAGTCCTATTTCGCCTATTACGAAGAGGTCGATTACTGCCTACGGGCCCGTGCTCGCGGTATGACCCCCAGGGTGGAGCCCGCGGCCGAGGTGGCCCATCGCGGCCACCGTGGTTTCGGCGGTGGGATGACGGTGCTCGTTGCTTACCTTAAGGCGCGAAACCTGTGGCGTTTGGCCCGGCCGAGGCTCGGGTTCCTGTCGATGCCGCTGTTCGTGGCCGGATACACGGCCTTGACCATGACGAGCGCGCTCTTGTACCTGGCGCGTGGCAAGGTGCGGGTTGCGGGCGCACTGTTCAGGGGCGCCGTGGCCGGCATCAGGGGCGACGGTGGCCCGCCGCCGGCATGGACCCTGGCTTCTTAGACCGTGAAGGTTGCGCTGGGAGCTGTGGCCGGGACGCTGGGTGGTCCGGCCACCTACGCCATACACTTGGCGCGGGCGCTGGGGCGCTGCTTTCCGGCCGACGAACTGACCGTCATCACCGACCGGCCCGACCTCTTCGACCGCGATTGCCGGACCGTGGAAGTTCCTCTGCGCAGTCCCTGGCGGCAACCCTTGTGGGACCAGGTGGGTGTGGCACGGGTCTTGGCCGGAGGGGACTTCGACCTTTACCACGGGACCAAGGGCGTGCTTCCCCGTTTCCTGGCCATACCGGGCGTGGTCACGGTCCACGACCTTGCCCATAAGGTCATGCCGGAAACCTTCAGTCTGCCGCAGAGACTGCACCTCGGACTGGAGACCCCGTCCACGCTTTCGCGCGCCCGTGCGGTAATCACAGACTCGAAAAGCTCGGCCGCCGATATCGAGCGTTATTTTGGCGGCCGCGCCCAGGCGCCCGTCGTGATACCGCTGGCCGCGCCCGAACGTTCGGTCGACTATGACGCGGTCCGGGTCGAGGAGCTAAAGGCCCGCGCGGGCTGTGAGGGCAAGCGGGTCATCGGTTACCTCGGTACCGTTCAACCCAGAAAGAACCTTGACCTTCTCGCCGACGCTTTCGTGCTGGCCTCGGTGGGTGACCCCGACTGGGTGCTACTGGTGGCCGGCCGGCTCAGACCGGGCTACGCGCCGACATTTCTCGACCCGCACGACAGCCGGGTGCGCTATCTCGGCCCGCTTGCCGACGAAGATGTGCCGGTGTTCCTGTCGGCGCTCCACTGCATGGTCTCGCCGTCGTCGTACGAGGGTTTCGGGCTCAGCTTTCTCGAAGCGATGGCGGTCGGTTGTCCGGTCATCGGCTTGGCCAATTCCTCGGTTCCCGAGGTCGTCGGTGATGCCGGAATCCTGGTGAGCGAGCCCAGCGCCCAAAGCTTGGCCGAAGCCATCCGGCGTGTGACCGGCAACCGGTATTTTGCCGCAGAGCTTGGCGAGAAGGGCAGGCAGCGCGCCGCCGGTTTCAGTTGGGACGCTACGGCGCGGGCCACCCACGCCGTCTATGAGCGGGTCCTGGGCGGGGATAGACCATGAGCGCGCGCGTTACGGCCGTGGTCCTCAACTGGAACGGGCTGGACGATACGCTGCGCTGCATTTCCAGCCTCGAGGCCCTGACCTACGAAGACCTTTCGATCTTGGTCGTCGATAATGGCTCCGAACTATCGCCGCGCGAACGGCTCGAGCGCGAGCACTCCCAGGTCCGCGTGGTCGAGAACGTCCGGAACCTCGGGTACAGCGGCGGCAACAACATCGGTATTGCCCGGGCCGTGGATGACGGGGCCGAGTTTGTGTGGGTGCTAAACAATGACACCGTGGTCGAGCGCGCCAGCCTCGGGGAACTGGTCGCTGCCGCCGAACGGCACCCACGTGCGGCAGCGGTGGGCGGCAAGGTCCTGCACGTCGACCCGGCCGACCGTATTTGGGTGACCTGGGGCAGGGTCACATGGCTGCAGAGCCTCATCGCGCTTGTGGGTGAGGGAAGGAAGGACCACCGGCGCTACGACGTTGAGCGTGCTGTCCCATGGATACCCGGTTGCTCCTTACTGCTGCGGAGTGCCGCCGTTGTCGAGCTTGGCGGCTTCGACGAGAACTTCTTTGCCTATCACGAAGACGTCGAGTGGGCCGAGCGCGCCCGTCGGCGGGGCTGGGAGTTGTGGTACAACGGGCGTGCGCGGGTTCACCACGCGGTTCACGGGAGTTCGGGGGGGGCGGCCAGCTACACCGGTTTTCGCAAGTACCTTAGCGCCCGCAACAGCGTGCTGTTCGCCCGCCGTTATGGGCGGCCTTGGCACTGGGCGTTGATGGCAACGGCCATAGTTCTGACCCTGCCGTTCCAATTCTTACGACGGGCCGTACGCGGTGAAGGAGGGGCCGTCGGTCTCAAGCTCAGGGGGTGGCTGGACGGGCTCCCTGATAGCGACATTCCCTTCTCGGAACTGGGCTTGCGTTAGACGGTGGTCACCAAAGCCCGCCTCAGATAGCCTGAGCGGCCCGGAACCGCCGCCACTACCGTGAAAAAGGTCGTCGTCATACCCACCTATAACGAGAAGGAGAACCTCGAGCGTATTGCTCGTGCTGTGCTTGCTGTTGACCCGGAGAACGAAGTTCTGGTTGTTGATGACAACTCCCCCGATGGGACCGGTGATATTGCCGACCGCTTGGTCGCCGGGGACCCGCGTGTTCACGTTCTTCACCGGCCGGGCAAAGAAGGGCTCGGTCCGGCCTATCGCGCGGGCTTTGCCCGTGCCCTCGAGCTGGGGGCCGACCTGGTCGTTCAGATGGACGCCGATTTCTCTCATCCGGTGGACGCCTTGCCGCACTTCTACTCGGCAACGTCGGAGTGCGACGTCGTGCTCGGGTCGCGCTACGTCGATGGTGTCACCGTGGTCAACTGGCCGATGGGGCGGCTCATGCTCAGCTACTTTGGCAATGTGTACGCCAAGAAGGTGCTCGGCGGGTTGCCGGTCATGGATGCCACCGGCGGATTCAAATGCTGGAAGCGTGAAGTGCTCGAGGCCATCGACCTCGCCAAGGTTCGGTCGAACGGCTATGGCTTCCAGATTGAGATGAGCTACAGGGCATGGTGTTTGGGCTACCGCCTGCGCGAGACCCCGATAATTTTCGTTGACCGCAAAGAGGGGAGTTCCAAGATGACCCTCACCATCGCCTTGGAGGCGGTCTTCGTGGTGTGGTGGCTCAGGCTACAGGGGATGCTCGGACGTCTGAGCAAACCGAGGCGTTTATCCGAAGGCGATACAGGTGCATCCGATGCACGCTTGGCGGGTTGAACCGTTCGACGCCGGCTCTCTCTAGACAGCCAATGATGTCCTCGGTCCGGCACTACGGTGGGCATCTTGCCGTTCTTCTGGTCTCTCTCGGATATTTCCTTCTCTTCCGCGACTACGGTTTCCAGGTCGAGGACGAGGGCACACTCCTGTTCCAGATTTCGAGGGTCGTTTCCGGGCAGAGCCCTTATGCCGATTTCCATACCGGTTACGCGCCGGGCTATTGGTTGGCGGCATCCTGGCTCCTGGACCTTGTGGGCGGGAGCGTCAGCGAGCTCCGGGTCTTGCTGGCAATAATCAACGCATGCACGGCCATGCTCATATACGACATCGCCCGCCGCGCTGTGGGCACCGCCTTGGCACTGTTGCCGGCCTTGGGCTGGGTGGCCCTCATCCCGGTTCCGATAGGCGAGTTTGCGTCCTTCAACGTTCCCTATCCGGCCTGGTTTGCGACCCTGACATGGATGTTCGTGCCGGTCGGACTTCTGTCTTGGGCCCGCACCGGCTCCCGGTCGGCCCTGGTCCTTGTCGGCCTGGCCGCAGCCGCTTCGTTCTCGATTAAGCCCAACGCGGGTGCCTATGCCATGGCCGCGGCCGTGTGGGTGGTTGCTGCGCTTGGCAAAAAACGCGGGCGCTTGGATGAGACCGTGGCCGCAGTTGCCGGCGCGGCCATGCTGCTCGGGGTCTGGGCCGCGCTGGGTTTTCGATACTGGGGGGCCGACGCAGGAGTCCATCTACCGGCAGCTGTGGCGGTGGCCTACTTCTGGAGTCGCCGGCCGGTGGCTGGGCTGGCGCCTTTGCCCACCGGAGCCGCCGGGGGTTCGCTCGTTGTTCTAGCAGTCGCCTTTGGGCTGCCCACCTTACTATGGGTCCTGCCCACGGTCGCCGATCTTGGGATAGGCCGCTTTCTGCGAGAGGTGTTGTTCGTCGGTTCCACGGCGCCACAGATCTATCACCGCGCCCACCCCGAGCCGGAACTGTGGGGCGTAGTTGCCGCGGCCTCGGTGCTGGCGGTCGGTATTGCGGGGCATCTTGTCAGGTCGGATGTTCTGCGGTTGCGGCACGTTGTGACGGCCGGGGCCGGTTTGGCGGGCGTAATCTTGGCATATCTTTGGTCCACCGCGTTGATGCCGGAGGGGCTGGCGACGTCAATCGCTACACAACTGGAGAACTCGGCCTTTATGCTCGCGCCGGCCACCCACCTGGCCGGCGTTGGATACCTCTTGATAGGCGGCGGAACACGCGGATCACGGCGCACCCGCTTGTGGCTTTACGTCATGGTCCCGGTGGCAACTGCGATGTATATCCAGCTCTACCCGCGAACGGACTTTATGCACCTGGCGCTTGCTGTACCCGCGACCGGGCTGCTGGGCGTGGTGCTTCTTCGCCGGGTGATGAGCTGGTGGTCGGCAGCGCTCGGACAGCGAGGGCCCTTCCTGGTCTCGGCTGTAGTGGCGGCTGCTGCGCTGTTTGCCGTGCTCCCGAGGGTTCTTCCGAGTCTCGACATCGTGCTGTCGAGAGGAAGTGCGGACGAGGTAATCGAGATTGGCGGGCCGGTCTCCGTGTGGGTCGAAAGCTCTGCCTCAGACGACCTGGCGGCGCTTGCGATGGCGGTCGATTATCTCGCTGAACGGACGGTGCCGGGCGAACAGGTGTTGGCATTTCCCGCGCTTGGCGGTGCATTGTTTGGAGCCGGATTGATGAACGCCGTCTCTCACGATTACTGGTATGCGGGGTTCCCGGGTCTGACCGAAGAGAAAAAAGAGCTGGCCAGGCTCCGCCGGGTGGCTCCACGTTACGCCATCACGCTCAATGACGGTTGGTCCTGGTTCATCAACGCACCGCCTTATTTTCTGTCCTTACACGCTCACGTGACGACCAATTACGGTCTGGTCGCACGCTTCGGCCGCTACGACCTGCTCGAACGCCGTGATTTCGGTATTCTGGACGCACCCCTGGTATGGCAGCCGACCGGGCCGATGCAGGACGTTTTCGACCAGGTGAGCGGAAGACGGCGGCAGGCGGTGCGTCGTTGGATGTCGGGCCTTCGTGTGCCCGAGACGCGCCGGGCCCGCCTGCCCGCCGCGCCGGCACAGGCCATACTGCTGCTGCGCGCGCTGCGCGATGGCGGCGACCTTCGCACGTTGGCCTGGCTCGAGCAGGGGCTCGGACATGCCAACGCCCGGATTCGCGGGGAGGCGCTGGCCGCGACCATAGCGGTGCTTGCGCGCTTCGACGCTGCGCGCCATCGTTGGGCGGCCGACCTCGACGGTAGCGCATATTTCGAATACCTTGAGCCCCATGTCGCCACTGTCTACGATCAGTTGGTACTCCTCACCGGGGGCAACCCTTGGACCGAGCAAGTGGCCGAGGAGTTCCGGCGTGCGGTGGCAGCGACGGCGGAGACGATGAATTGAAAACACCAGTGGCCAAGTTCACCGGTGAACGGCCCGGCTGGGGCCGCGACTTCGATTACGATGAGTCACGCCATCTGGCGGCCTACGCCTACGCCTACGGGCAGGCCGATGGCCGTGATGTCCTTGATGCCGGGTGTGGGGAGGGCTTCGGCACCCATAGGATGGCCGATGTTGCCCGCAGCGTTACCGGTATCGACTATTCGGCCGATGCAGTGTCTGCCTGCAGGGACACCTGGCAACGGTCCAACCTCAGCTTTCGCCAGGTCGATCTGACCGCGCCGGGAGATTTTGCGGAGCGTTTCGACCTGGTCCTCAACTTTCAGGTGCTCGAACACATTGACGAACCCTTGCCTTTCTTGCTGGGGCTGCGTGACCGCCTGCGACCGGACGGTATGCTGATACTGACCACCCCTAACCGGCTGCGCTCTTTTTCCGAGAACCCCTACCATGTGCGCGAGTATACCGCGCCGGAGCTAAAGGAATTGCTCGACGGCGTCTTTGGGCGCGTGGACATGCACGGGATGCACGGCAATGAGAAGGTCGAACTGTTCGATGTAGGCAGAGAGCGGGCCGTCAAACGCATACTGCGGCTAGACCCTCTCGGTCTGCGTAACCTTCTGCCTTCCGCTCTCGTGAACTTTGCCTTCGCCAGGTTGGCGCTCGTGGTGCGGCGGTCGGCAAAGAGGTCCGGGACCGCCGACGCGATCGTGCCCGAGGACTTCTTCGTCCGGGCCGAGGACACCGACGTGGCACTGGACCTGGTGGCCCTCTGTCGACCCTGACGAGCAACGGTGCCGGTCTGGCCCGGGGGGCTGGCTGGGGGATACTCGCCCAGGCCGTCGACAAGATACTTCCGGTCGCAATCCTCCTGTACCTGGCCCGAACGCTGGGTGCCGAGGACTTCGGCACCTACAGTTTCGTTCTTGCCTACTTGGCCTTCTTCCAGATAGCCGCCGAATACAGCATCGATACCGTGCTGGTCCGTTCGATGAGCCAGCGCGGACCCGAGGGGCGCTCCCAGGTCTTCCAGGCCGGTCTCGGCCTCAAGTTGGTCACCGCAACGCTGGCCGCCTTGGCCGCCTGCGCTCTGGCGGGCCCGGTATCGGGCGGCAGGGTTCCGTTGGGGCTGATGGTGTTGGCCTCCCTCAGCCTGGTCAGCGGTATGGGCGCCGCTTATCGGTCGTTGTTTCGCGCCACCATGGAGATCTCATGGGTCTTCGCAATAGCGCTGGTCAGAGCGGTCATGCTTGCCTCCGCGGTGGTCGCCGTTATCCGGATCGCGCCGGGACTGAACGCATTGTTCGGTGCCATGGCGGCCGCCAACATGCTCGCGTTCATCGTTATCGCGATTGCGGCCTTCCCGCGCCTGCGGCCGACGTTCGGTTTTGACCGCGAGCTGTGGGCCGAACTGCTGCGCGGTGCTTTGCCGTTGGCCGGCAACGCCTTTGCGCTCACCGTAAGCCTGAGAGCCGGGCAGGTAATGCTCATGTCGATGCGCGGGCCCGTTGAGGTCGGTCTGATGGGGGCGGCCTCGCGAGTTACCGAAGCCTTCACCTTCTTGCCCGAGGCGTTGATGATAAGCGTGTATCCGCTGATGGCCGGCCTGGTCGGCCAGGACCCGGTGCGTTTGCGTGCGACGGCCGTCCGTTCGTCACGCTATCTTGTTGCGGCCATCGGCGTGCCGGTGGTCGCCTGTGCCGTTGCCGGGCCGGAGATAATGGGCCTTCTGTACGGCCAAGGCTTCGAGCCCGCCGGCCGTGCCCTGTCGGTCCTGTCGGCCATGGCCTTGCTCAGTGCAACGGGGACGGTCGTTCTAAACCTTTTGGTGGTCCTTCATAAGGAGCAGGTCCTCTACCGCAATACGATGGTCTTTGCCTTGGCCAACGTTGCCCTGTGTGCAGTGATGATACCGCGGTTCGGGTACGAGGGCGCGGCGGTCGTGATGGTGCTGACCAGCGCCGCATCGCAACTTTCGTTGGCCCTGCTGCCGGCCACCCGGGAGCATGTCTTGCCCTGCCTGCGTTCGGCTGCCGGAGCGGTCCTTGCGGTGGTGATTGCTTGTGCGGTCGCCAGCTTGTCCACAGACCGCTTGGCGGTTGCCCTGCCGCTGGGTCTGTCGGTGCATCTGGCTGCTTTGCTTGGCTTGCGGGTCATCGACCGCCAGGACCTCGCCTGGTTGCGCGGTATGCTGACCTCAGCCGGCTCGGGCCGCTGAGTCCCGGCCGACGTCGGTTCGTCGGAGTATCAGCACCTCGGCCCGCCCAGGCGGGAGCCAGCGCGTGTAGCCGGCCCGGTGCTCGACCCGGTATCCCTCCAGGGGGCGCGAGCTGGCCACATAGCGGTCATCGACGACCCACCACCAACTCTTTTCCGAGGCCGGTCGGCCGGGCCGTACATCGTCTGTCGCCGGCCATGTCCCGAGCTTTGCTGCCAAATGCCAGCCGTTGAAGTCCATTCCACCGTCAATCTCGGTGGCGGCTACGCCGTTGTTCATGAGACCGTCGAGAGCGGTGTAGCGGGCGCGATTGAACGCCATGTGGTCATGGGTTCCGGCCACCGAGAACAGGCCCATCAACGCCAACGGCACGACCAGCCCCGGCCCCACGCGTTCGAGCGGCCGTGAGCCCAACAGGGCCAAGGTGAGCAAGGGTAGGACCGGCAACAGGTAACGGTCGAAGTAGAAGGCCCCGTGCGCGAGGGACCCGGCCCACAACAAGCAAGCGGCAAGTGCCAGATAACGTTTGCCGGCACCGGCGGGTGCCGCGACGCATGTCCAGGCCGGTGGCAGCAGGGCGGCGGCAGAAACGAGTGCGAGCGCAGTGATGGGCATCCACATCAGGTCACCGGCGGCCACCGGTGGACCGTGTCCGAGGAAGAGCTCATCCCTGAGGGTTCGTGCGCCTACCCCAAAGTCGTAAACGACATCGGTCAGATAGGGCATGAGCGCCGACTCGCGCCAGTAGAGGAACAGGGCGGTCAGGCCGAGGACCGCCGCCGCCGTGGCTCCATGCCGCATGTCGCGCATGGACAGGCCACGGCGGCCAAGGCCTATGGTTATCGGGACCAGGAAGAGTCCGACGTAGGCCATGGTCCGGAACCCGGTGTTGGCCAGGCCAACAGGGCCCGCACTGAACATTTCACCAAGCTTGTTGCTGAGCCCGGCCGGGAGGCCGTCACCACCCAACATCGAGGCGGTGAGACCAAGGAGTGCGAGCATGGGGAACCCGGCCGTTCTCAATATGGCCGCGAACCTTTCTTTGCTGTGTCTGCCGGTGCTCATGACGGCGACCAGCGCGGCTGCTGCTGCGACCAAGATTGCGTGTTGACGAATGAGAATGGCCAGCGCGGCGACAAGCGAGCCCGCCAACAGAAGGTCGCTGCGTCGTTTGTCGAGACCGGCCGTGTACAGGCACGAGGCCCACAGGACCAAGGCCAGAAAGGGGATATCGGTCATGAAACTGAACGACAGGTTGACGAACAGTGGGTTGAGTCCGAGTGTGGCGATAGCGGCGGCCGTGGCCGCTCGTGATAGGTCCAGTTGGCGGGCCAGAATAGTGACGGCCCAGAGCGCCGATAGCGCCAGGACCAGTGTCGATAGGCGCAGACCCAGGAAGGAAAAGCCCCAGAGCTTGCAGGTCAACGCGCCGTAAGCGGCTTGCAGAACGGTGCTCGCACCGGTCCAGGGCAAAAGGTCGAGGCCCCGTCCCTCGCACAGGCTCTTGGCTGCATGCGCGTAGGACCAGTCATCGCTCAGTGGGAAGTCGCCGCGTGGGTCGACCACAAGGACGACCGCAACCATACCGGCGGTGATGAGAGCGAGGAGAGCACGGTCGGGCCGGGGCGTGAACATCTGCTATATACTGGTACCAGCCGCCACGCCGCTCTTCCACCGCAGGCGGCGGGATTGTTGAGATTGGCGAGCGTTTTCGTATAGCTTGACCGCCCACTGCTGCTCGGCGGTGGCCGGAGTAACGATGCAGATGAAAGGAAGTTCATTGCTGACCGCAGCCGCGTTGTGTCTGGTCGCCTCGTGCACGCCCGCAGACCAACCGGCCGGCGACACCACCACTGGCCAGACGGCAGTCCAGGTAGTGGGCAGGGAGGTCGCGCTACGTGTATCCGACCTCCGCGGTGCGGCCGCAGCCGTCGTTCAGGGCTCGACCGCCGAGTACCCACGGGTGACGATAAAAGACGACACCCGTCTCAGCATCGCTTTGCCCAAGGACGGTCACGATAAACGCAGAACGGTCGTTCCGCTGACCCTTCCCGAAGGCGCCGCTATCCACTTGTCCTACGGTATCCAGCAGGCCATTGCGGCACCGGCGACGATGGTGATGAAGATGGCCTCGGGGGGTTCCGAACGGACCCTGTTGACGGCCAAGCTCGCGAAGGGGCAGCCACCCGGTTGGACCAATCTTTCCCTGCCGCTCGACGGGCTACAGGGGAAGGCCACACTGACCGTTGAGGTGGCGTCGGCCGACCCTGCCAACGAGGCGCCCAGGATGAGCCTGAGCGCACCGGTGGTTACCAAGGTGGCGTCGGCCAAGCGGCCCCCAAATGTTATCCTGATCTCGCTCGATACCCTGCGGGCCGATCACATGGGCATCTATGGCTACCACCGCGACACCTCTCCGCGGATGGACGAGCTGTTTGAGACCGAGGGCATGGTCGTCGACCGCGTGATCTCGCAGGCCGCCGATACCTTCTACGGCCACATGGCCCTGTTCGTGGGGATGCGGCCGAGCACGCCCATCACCTTTGTTCCCTTCGGTCGCACGAAACTGAGCCGCCTGCACTCATGGGCACTAACGCTGCCCGAGGTCTTCAGGGCGGCCGGCTATAGGACGGCTGCTTTCACAGAGAACGCGCTTCTTATGGGAGGCGGGGTCTTCAATCGTGGCTATGAGGTGTACCACGAGGAAAAGGGTATCGAGAAGAAGCCCAAGCCGCAGAACAAAGGCGGGAAGAATGGCTTCACACTACCCAAGGCCGAGGGCCATATTGAGTGGACCTTCGATCGTGGTCTCGAGTGGCTAGAGGGCCATACTGACCAGCCGGTGTTCATGTTTCTGCATACCTATCAGGTGCACTCGCCCTACCAACCTCCCGAATCATACGCGTACCTGTATCCCACCCCCCATGGTTCGCCGGACCAACGTATCGACATAGACCGCTACGACCGGGAGATTCGTTACACCGACGATCAGGTCTACCTGCTCGTAGAAAAACTGCGGAGTCTCGGCATCCTCGACAACACTATCCTCATCATTACCTCCGACCACGGCGAAGAGTTCGGGGAACACGGTGCGCGCGAACATGGCGCGCATCTGAACAGCGAAGCTCTCCACGTTCCGCTGCTTATCCGCGCTCCGGGACTATTGCCGGCCGGTGTTCGGCGCGAGGGGCCGTTCGGGCTGGTGGACCTGATGCCGACGTTGCTGGACCTGTTGGGGCTCGATACTCCGCCCAACGTCACCGGCAGTTCGTTGGCCTCCCATTTGCTGAACGGAACCGTGGGGTCGACCCAGCCCCTCTATTCGGAGGCTCGCTCGCTGCTGAGATGGACCTATGAGCACGGCGGGAAGTTTGGGCTGGACCCGGACTGGAAGGGGCCGGGCTTCTCCGTCACTTCGTGGCCGTACCGCCTGGTCAAGGAGATAGGGAAGAACGGCCCTAGCTACTCGCTCTTCCATCTCGACGCCGACCCGGGCGAGCTTTGGAACTTCTATCACGAGGACATGGCCGAGTTTGACGAGATGAAACGCGCGCTCGACGAGTATGACGAAGAGTGCGAGCGGCGGAGAGCCCAGTGGACCGATGCGTTCAAGGCCGCCAAGGATGGGGCCGAGGTTGACGAGCCTGCTCCGGTCGAGATGGATGACGCGAGGAAGGAAAAGCTCCGCGCGCTCGGGTACATACAGTAGTAAGCCCATCGTGGGGACCGGGCTGACATGTCCTATCTGCGGTGCCGCCGATACCCGGTTGCACCACGACCAGGGTGTCCGCCGGGTATTGAAGTGCCGCGCTTGCCGGCTGGTGTTCGTTGATCCCCTGCCCAGCTCCGATGAAAAGGCAGAGGTCGAGCGGGCGGCCTTCGAGGGTGAGACTCTGCCGGAGACCGCCGACTTCTTCGGCGAGTGCGGAAGCGATTATAAAGAGGGTCCGCTGGTACGGGACTTCACCTCTGCGCTGGACTCCATCGGCCGGGCACATCCTCCGGGGGACATGCTCGAGGTCGGTGTCGGCACGGGATTGTTTCTCCACCTGGCCCGTGAACGCGGGTGGAGGCCTTTTGGCATAGACATCTGCGGGGCCAGCGCCATCAAGGCCGCCGGTGATTTCGAACTGTCGGTCGATGTCGGTGACTTTGCCGAATACGCCTACGGCTCCGATAGCTTCGATTGTATCGCAATGCTTGATGTCCTCGAGCACACCCTGGACCCGGCCGCCATTCTTGCCAAGGCCTGCGGGATATTACGGCCCGGAGGCGTGATATACATCGCGGTTCCCAATCAGGATTCGATGCTCACGCGGCTGGTCGACCTGTATGCCAAGTGCAAGGGCCCTGGTGCCAAGTGGATGCTCGAGCGTTTGTACGTCGAACCCCACCTCTATTACTTCAGGCCCGCTCTACTCTCGTCGGTTTTGGAGAACACTGGGTTCGAGATGTTGTCGGTCGAGGGCGCCAACCCGTATCTCGGTCGTTATGGTCTGCCTCTGTGGATGCGCGTTCCGGCCGAGTTGATACTACGAACCGGGGCGGCACTCGGGATGCCCGCACGCACCATGGTACTGGCGCGCAAGCCCGCCGCCTGACCTTGCCTGGACCGTTCCCGTCAGCCGCCGTCCCCGTGACGGTCGCGTAACACGAACAGCCCGCGTTCGGCCATCTCGACCACATTGGCGTCGTCGTCGGCCAGTGCCAACATCAGGTGCGAGGCGTGGGCCATGGTGCCGATGTTCGCCAGCGCCCAGACGCTGGCCACTCTTACGGCGGGTTTGGGGTCGCCGAGGGTGCGAAGCAGTTCATTGGCTGTTTCCTTGCCGCCCGCTTGTGATGCGATCCACAGGAGGTTCATCTTTTTTTGGTCCGTTGCATTGCGGATGGCGCTGGCCAACTTGACGTCGGCGTCCTCGTGGCGGTCGAGAATCCTGAGGGCGATACGCGGGGACAGGGTGTCGTCGTACATGAGGTAATTGACGGCATATTTGAGCACCTCTTCATCGTAACCGCAGTTGCGCTTGGCCGCTTCCCACATGGCCAGGATCCGGAGTCGCATGCTGCTCTCTCCGGCCACCAGCTTGCGCAGTGCTGCCGGGCACTGGTCCGGACCCTCACCGGGCGACTGCAAGATGGCGAAGTAGCGGCGTGCCATCGAAGCGTATGGGTCGGTCAGCCAGTGCTTTGCATGCATTGCGGTCACGGGGTCGAGGACAACACGGGGTATGCTGTCGTCTTTTTTGCCGAACCAGAAGGCGGCGTAGAACTCCCGGTTCGAGAGGGTGTAAAGGAGGTCGTTGGCGTTGAGGGCGATGAACATGTCGTTTGAGTTAAGCATCGACAGCACCGGTGGTGCGGCCGACATGCCGATGTCTCCGTGGGCGTTCCTCAGGACCGACATCGTAACGTGCCGGGAGAACGCACCGCGTGGGATCATATCGAGCATCTTGCGAACAACCTCGGGGTCCTTGACCGAGGAATACGCAAGGGCGGCTTCGTCGCGTATCTCTTGTTCGGGGTCGTTGAGGGCCGCTGTAAGTGCCGGTATCTCGGCGCGCAGGTGCAGGCGTTTGAGCTGCCGAACCTGGGCCAGGCGGCGTTCGGAGTCCTCCGAGCGTAGGGTGGAGCTTACCTGTTCGAGCCATTCTGAGGACACGGCGCCGATCAGGGAGGTCTTGTCGCGCCAGGGCCCGCTGCCGCTTGGGACCCTCCGCTTGTTCGCCAACACCATGTACTTACCGAAGCGTGCGTAAGGGCGGTAACGGGTCTCTAGAAGGCGGTCGAACTGATAAAAATACGCGGGCGCCCTGGTAAAGAACATGGGGTGTCCGTGCAGGACCACCGCGAATCGAGGGTTGGCCTTGATAAGGTCGGCCACGACCTCGGATTCGACCTGGCGGCCGGGCCAGCCGGGATAGAAATATCCGTGACGGGTAGGGTTCGGACGTCCCGACATGAAGGAGAGGAAGTCTAGGGACGGGAAGGTGAAGACCTCCTCGTCGGGTTCGGTGTTCTTTTCGATGAAGCGGCTGACGTCGGCGATGTCCCGGTACTCTCCCGCGCGCCCGAGGGTCATCCATATCGGAGCGCGCCGGTTATCCATCTTGTAGGTCTCGATGCGTTGCGGCACACCGGATTCAAAGGTGGCGACCGCGCCGAGGTAATGTCCCAGCCGCATCAGGCCCAAGACAAGGAGCGGGGCGGCGAGCGTCAGGTAGGCCGCGCGGCGCAGGTTCGGGCTCGACAGCTCGGCCCATCTTTCGGCCAGAAAGGCCAGCAGTACGGTTCCGGCAACTATGGAAAGTGGGCCGGCGGTGACCCAATGCATATAGTCGCTGCGTGGGTATATCGGCAGGTACAGGCCAATGGCGGCCAGCGAGAGAACGGCCATGTTTAGGGAGGGACCACGGTGTGTCGTGGTGGTGCCGATGGACCTGGCGAACAACCACAAGAGAATCCAATGTACGGCCGCGGTGGCGGCGAAGACCCGGACCTCGTACTGGGACATTACCGCTTTGTAGAAGCCTTCGGGCATCGGGCGGACGATGACGAGCAGCACAAGCCCCCCGAGGGCAATGAGGCCGGTTCCCAGAAGGATGTAAGCCGGACGTATGCTCGCACGCGCAAGCCATTTCGGCAGTACCGCGGCTATCAGAACCGCGCCGAGTCCGACCAGTGCCGCGGGCACGACCGGCGGCAGCCCGACGTAGTAGAAGGTTTCGATCTCGGCCCGAAAGTACAGGACTCTTTCGAGGAATAGCTGGGTGCCCAGCCGGTGATGGTAGTAAAGCAGCCAGATGGAGGTGGGGAGCAGGAAGGAAGCCCCGAGAACGGACGCGGACCGGACCACCGTCGGTTTCGGTTCGGTCGGCGGCACGACCGCCGCGCGCCAGGCGACCAGAACTGCTCCGATGATAAAGGGGGTGACCAGGATCAGGGGCTCGCGCAGATTTACCGACCCCGAGAACACGAGTGCGAGCCCGCCGAGCACGGCGGCCCACCACAGCCACCAGAGCAGCGTCTTGCCGCGCTTTGCCCACTGGGTCTCTCCCCTGTGCTGTAGAGGTATGACGGTCAGCGCGACCATCGATGCGACAGCGAGATGGAAGAGTCCGGTGTTGGGTTTGAAGCTGAAGGTGATGCCGGCGATCAGGCCGCCGGCTGCGAGCCAGGCATAGTTCCCGCTTCGCCCGAAACGTAGGAGGGCCAGTACGCCCGCCGTCGATAGCGGTACCGCGTACCAGACAGGGTAAGGGATGTTGAAGGCCGCGAACTCACCAGGGTGGACGGGGATGGAGGCTATATAGAGAAAGGGCGCGAGCATGCTCAGCCAGAGATGTCCGCTCAGTTCGAACGCCAGCAGGAACAGCAAAACCGCAGCCGTGGTCGTCACCACGGCCAGCACCCAGCGGCCCGGGATCAGATTGCCGTCGAAGGCTTTCAGGAGAAGCCCGTGCACCCAGTAGACGCCCGGTGTGTAGCCTATGTGGAAGTCGGTATAGAGGTCCTGGCCGTCGGCGAAGCGTGCCATCTGCGAGACGACCGTTCCCTCGTCCTCCAGGTTGATGCCGTAACCGACAAAGGTCCCAAAATAGACCATGCAGGTCACGGCGATGGCCAGCGATACGAGGATGATGCGGCGTTTACTGTCCATAAGTCCTTTCAGCCTACTGTATATAGCCGAGCGCGCGTAGTTTTTCGTGTGTCATGGGGTCCACTTCGGTGGGGGCGGTCTCCAGTACCCGCTCACGGTAGCGCGAGAGATATTCGGCGGCCGCCTGTGCGAAGGTCGATACAAGAGCCGCATTGCCGTCAGCGATGTTAACCAATTCTTCCGGGTCCACGCTACGGTCGAAAAACAACCGGGTGCCTAGGCCCTTTTCCTCTATGTAGGTGTAGCGTGAGTCGCGTACGGCCACCCCGTCATACGGGCAGGGCGTGTCCGAGAAACCAAGCGTGGGTTCGCGTCTTATACCCGAGCTACACGATGTCACGTTCTGGTTCAGCTCGCTCATGACCAGACCGTCGGTCGAGGGCTGGGTGCCGAGCACGAGGGTGCTACGGTCCGTGGCTGGTGTGCCGGTCATTATCGCGCCGATGCCTGCCAACGATGCGACGGTCGGTCCGAGGTCGATGAGGCCTACCGGGTGCGCGACCCGCTTGCCGGACGGTACGGTGCCGGGCATGTGGAACACCAAGGGCACGTGCATGGTCCGCTGGTGAAGATTCTCGCCGTGGCCTATGAGGCGGTGCTCGCCGAACTCCTCTCCATGGTCGGCCGTAATTACCAATAGGGTGTTCCTCAGGAGGTCCAGTTCGGTCAGGGCGTCCATCAGGGTTCCGACGTAGCCGTCCAGTTGTAGGGTCTCTATGTCGTACAGGGTTTCGGCCTGCCTTATGTCGGCCGGCTCGAGCGGTGCGACGCCGGCGTTATGGGCGAACTGGTCGATCGGGCTGAACATAGCGTGGAAGCGTCCCATGTAGTTCGGGTTGAACCGTATCTTCAGTCCCAGGGAAGCCAGGCCGTGAGGCGGTTCGTAAGGTGAGTGAACCTCGTAGCTATGCAGGAACATGAAAAAGGGCCCCGGAGGTCGTTCCCTGAGCCATGCCACGGCGCGGCCGAAGGTGACCTGTGCCTCGCCCGGAAACATTTCGAAGGCATTGCCGATAGGGCCGTTGTGGAAGCTATCGAAGCCGACGTCGAAACCGTACGCACTACCGACGAATGCATTTTCTGTGAACGCTACCGTTCGGTAACCGACGGCGGCGAACGCTGCGGCCAAGGTGGAACTTCCCGGTGTTATCCTGGCGTCCCTGCCCGATATCAGACCGTGCTGGCGGGGGAACAGACCCGTGAACATGGTCGCATGTGAACCGTAGGTGTTGGGGAACTGGGCGTAGGTTTGCTCGAAGGCCGTCCCGTTGCGGACAATCTTGTCCAGACGGGGGGTTATGTGCTTGGTCGACCCGTAGGCCGCAAGCCGGTCGGCGCGCAGCGTGTCGAGTGATACTAGTATTACGTTGGAGTGGCGCCGTTCCACGTCACGCCGGCAGTGGGCAATCGGTTGGGCCCAGTGTCCCTTGGTGGCCGATGAGAAGCGCAGCGATGTCGGCGAGGACCCACCTAGGTCGAACTCGACGTCCTTCCAGCCGTAGGTGGCCGGTTCCACCGATTCGAATAGGGATAGTTCCCGGCCGTTCTCGAAGACGCCCGTGACCTTGTAGGCAATCCTGACATCGCGGTCGAGGTTGGCAATGGCCGTGCGGACCCGGCAACCGGCGATGTTGGGGACCTCGATCACCGTGGTCTCGGAGCTTGGTAGCGCCGTACGAACCTCGCGGGCGATCTCCAATCGAACGGTGTCGCGGCCCAGGCGGACGGTGCGCCACTGTTCATTGTCGGCCCCTTTGCAGGCCGGCAAGACCACCGCGCAAAGGGCCAGGAGGCATGTATGGACCGATGGTTTGCGCGTCATGGCCTAATCCGGGCTAGGCGTCCTCGAAAGGCGAGCTTGTCAACTTGAAGGGTGGCTCGTGGCCGGCTGCAACCTGCTGCATGATCTGCAGCAGGTCGTTGGTAAGGGCGTTCCACTCGAACCGGCGTGCCCACTCGATAGCATTGTCCTCAAAGGTCATGCGAAGTTCCGGGTTCTCAAGCACGCGAATCAGGGCCGCCGCTAGTTCTTGCGGGTCGGCGTGCGGCACGAGTATGCCGGTAGTTCCGTCGCGAACCGAATCGCGCAGCCCAGGGGCATTGCTGGCAACGGTCGGTGTACCGCAGGCGTTACCTTCCATGACGGTCAGCCCCCAGCCCTCCTTCTCCGAGGTGTTGACCAGTACCTGGGCTTGCTGAAGGAGGCGGACCTTGTCCGCTGTATCGACGAACCCGGCGAACTCGATGCTGTTGTTGAGTCCCATGCGTGTCGCCTGCGCGCGCAGGCTGGCCAGCGCGTTGCCGTCGCCCACAAAGACAAGCCGCGCCTCGGGGACACTCTTGAGCACCGCGGGCATGGCGTCGATCAACGTGTCGCCCCGCTTGTAGTGCTCGACCCGGTTCAGCCATACGATTAAGGGAACGTCGGGCTTGGCGTCTGCGGCGGGTTTGTAGACCTCGAGGGACAATCCGGGGGGAATGATGACGACATTATCGGGCGTGATGCCGCGTGCTGCCAGGTCATCGCGGGTACTAGGCGATATCGCGACCAGTACGGTCCGCCGGTAGGCATAAGGGATGAGCTTTTCGGCCAGATAGGTCACCAGCGCTATGGGCGGAGACACCTGGCGGAACGCGGTAATGCCGAACAGATGGTGGACGATGGCCAGACAGGGAAGCCGCACGAACCAGGGGCTCAACATGGGAAGCTTGTTGAGAGCGTCGATGACGATGTCGTACCGGCCGCTGGCGGCCTCACGCCGGGCCGCGAAGGGCACGGCAAAGGGATACAAATAACGGTTGACCAGCCGCTTTACGCGAACCCCCCTGACCATCTCTTCCTTGCGGCCACCTTCGAAGGTAGCTGCCAGCAAGGTGACATCGTTTCCTCCGGCGACGAGCCGTTCGAAGTTTTCGAACAGATGGACCTCGGCCCCGCCGGCCAGCGGATTGTTGAGGTCACGTTCGTTGAGGACGAGGATACGAAGGGGCATAAGCGCTAGATTATATCAGCACCGCCGGCTCAGGCATTAGCTCCGACCAAGATACGCAGTCCGCGCCGCCCTGAGAGGATGCGAGTGACCCCATAGCTGAGCCCGAGGCAGAGAACACTTGTTACGAGCGCCCGTAGCACCCACCACCCGTTGGTGAAATGCTCCGGCGCGGGCGGTTCCAGGATGCGTCCGACCACGGCTTCGAGGACCAGCAGGTGGACCAGGAAGATTCCGTATGAGTGGCGGCCGAGCTCGGCCAGTGCCGTTGCCGGCCGACCTTCCGCTCTTTGCCCGGTCGCGAAGGCCAAGAATACGGAAAACGCGATAGTCGCGTATATGTACGCCATGGGCAGCGGCCGGAAGATGGTCGCGGCTATCATCCGTGCCATCATTCCGGCATCAGGCGAGAGCATGCCCAAGAAGTCTTGGAGCATGAGCGCGGCGGTGGTCACCGCCAGAACTGCGGCCGCCACGGTGCAGGTGCGGCCGGCACTGCGTAGTCGCTCCAGGTGTGGAGTGAGCGCCAGCCCCGCCGCCATATACAACAGAAAGAAGGCCGGCAGTGCCAGCGTACCGGACCCGACCACGCCGTGCGCCGACAACTGCCACCACAGCAGGCTAAATGCCGTTCCCACGACGGCTACGACCATGGCGTGCAATGGGGTTCTCTGGGCCGCTACCGCAGCTGGTCGCAGCAGCGGCCACAGCAGGTAGAGCTGGAATATGAGCGGAATGAAATAGAACTGCGGACCCGCGTTGCCGGTCAGGAACAAAGAGGCAAGCCGGCCCGGAGGCCACAGCAGTGCCGGGTCGGTGCGCAGGGCCATGAGCATACTCCAGGCTACATAGGCCGGCAGCAGCCGTGATGCCCGCCGATACATGAAACTGCCGTAGTCGCTCCAGCTCATGGGCCTGGTGTAACGCAAGGCCAGCCCGACACCGGAGAGCATCACGAACAGCGGAACACCAAACCCGGTGGATAGGTGAATGGCCGCGAGCGCTTTGCCGGAGATCTGGTCGAGCGGAGCTGTCCGGAGAAACTCCCAGCTGATGTGCAGCCCGACCACGGCCAGAATCGCTATCCCTCGAAGAACGTCGAGTTCTTTTATCCGGTCTGTGGCCGCAGAGCTGGAGCTCATGTCGTGTCCGTCCATCGCCCCTGCATCGTGCTCCAACTTAGCCCCCGAGATTTCCGACCGCCAACCTGCCGGCGTTGGGAGCAAATGACCGGGTGGCCGGGCGCGCGCCCGAACCGGGTGCTCGAGCGCCGATGCGCTGTATAATCGGGCCATGACCGCCACGACCGCGAGCAGCTGGGCCGAGAGCTTGGCCGGTGTCGAGCTTGGTACCCTCGGTCCACCTTCCCTTCCGGGCACGGAGCAGGCCTCCGTGGCCGACATTTTGGCCGGGGCCGGCATCGAGGACTTCCTTGACCAATGCCATCGCGCCGACGCTACGCTGACCCTGGTCATTAACGACGGTCACCGGCACACCGACACCCGGGGATTCCTGGACGCGCTGTTCGGTATGCCGACGGAGCTTCCGGAACTGCGATTGTTGGTGGCAGCGGGCACCCATAAGGCGGGCCAGGCTGAGCGGAGCGGGCATTTCGAGACCCAGGCCGGGCCCTGGCTCGACCGCTTCGGTGCCGTTGCCTGGCACGATGCCTATGATGACTCGGCGCTGGTGGCCGTCGGTGAGTCCGCTTATCACCCTTGGATGGCCGAGGGTGGCCACTATCTGGCCTGCGGCAGTATGGAGCCGCATTACTTTGCCGGCGTCACCGGGGCTCACAAGACACTGACCATCGGTGTGATGTCGCGCGCCGGTATCGAGGCCAACCACAGCGGGGCGATGTCGGCGGCGGCCGGACCGATGAGGCTCGAGGGCAATCCCGTCCACGAGGGCGTGGCCGGGTCCCTGGCCGCTCTCGAAGCCGCTGGCGCCCGCATGTTTGCGTTAAACCAGGTCATAGTCGGCACAACCATGGTCGCGTGTTCGGCCGGGCCTCCGCTGTCGGCGCTTGCCGGGGGCATGGCCGCGGTCCGCCAGTACCATGTAAGGGCGGTCGATCGGCCGGTCGAACTGGTGGTGGCCCGTGTCGGGCCTCCGCTGGATAGGGACCTCTACCAGGCCGACAAAGGGATAAAGAACACAGAGGTCGCCGTGTCCGACGGTGGCGTGCTGCTGTTGGAGGCCCGCTGTGACAACGGAGTGGGGTTGGACCATTTCTTGGGTCTTTTGCGCCAGGCCCGCGATTACGCCGGGGCGCTGGCGGTGATAGAGCGCCGCGGTTACCAGCTGGGCGACCACAAGGCCCTGCGCCTTCGTAGCCTCGGCGACCTGCGCGGCGTGAGAATCGGAATCGTCAGTCCGGGTCTCGGGGCCGGGCTTGGCGAGCAGATCGGCATACCGGTGTTCGGTGCGCGCAGGGAGGCTGCCGATTGGGCCAAACCATTGCTTGGGCCAGGCGCGCGCGGCCTGCTGATCGAGGATGCCGGCAACGTTTGTATCGAACTAGAGGGGGCGGCCGACAGGCGATGACCACCGAAGAGAACAACAGCCGGTGGCGGCTCAGAACCCGTCCCGCGCGCGGAGATGCCAAGGGGCTGGTCCGTGTCAGCGATTCTGCCACGCTGTCTTCGTATCTCTCCGATGCTGCACATTATCCCGGCGGCAGCACGACCGCGCTGTACCGTCCCGAAAGCGAGGCGGCCGTCGGCGAGGTCCTTGTGTCGGGCGGTACGGTGATGGCCGTCGGCGCACAATCCTCGCTCACCGGTGGGGCCACCCCTAACGGCGAGACCTTGCTCTCGACCGAACGTATGGCCGCTATCGGCGCTTGGGAAGGGACCACGGTGACGGTTGGCCCGGGTCTGGTGCTTGCCCGGTTAGAGCCGGAACTGAGTGAGCGCGGCAAGTACTATCCGCCGGTGCCGACCTTCGATGGCGCTACGGTCGGTGGCACGGTTGCCACCAACGCGGCCGGTGCGGCTACGTTCAAGTACGGGACCACACGTGATTGGGTCGAAGGGCTAAGCCTGGTGCTGGCCAATGGCGAGGTCCTCGACATTGAACGCGGCCTCACCTTTGCCTCCGATGAGGGGCATTTTGAGATCGAGACCGGCGCGGGTTCGGTCATCCGCGTGCCCTTGCCGAGCTACACCATGCCCGATGTTCCCAAACATTCGGCCGGCTATTTCGTCCGGCCGGGTATGGACCTCATCGACCTCGTCATCGGCGCCGAAGGGACCCTGGGTGTGGTCACCTCGGTCAGCCTCAGGTTGGCCGTACCAAGACCCGAATGGTTCGTTGCGCTCCTGCCCATGGGCGACGAGGCGGCGGCCTTGGCGCTCAACGCCGAGTTGCGCGAGGCCTCCCGCTCGGGCCAGCTAGATGTCGCCGCCATCGAGTACATGGACCGTCGTTCGCTAGAACTTGTCGCCGAACACGACCGCGCCCGTCTTGCGCCCCTGCCCGCGGGCGCCGATACCGCCTTGCTCGTTCAGGCCGAACTGCCCGCCGGCACCAGCCGCGACCGGGCCGCAGCCGAGCTTGCCGAGACCGGGGGCAGTCCGCTGGCCGGTCTTGGGCATGTGCTTCGCGAGCACGGGGTCTTTGACGAGGCAGCGGTCGCACT
>JAYGCK010000101.1:0-10778 GCA_046583395.1 Deltaproteobacteria bacterium | reverse complement strand
AGCCCCAGAGGGGACCTTTCCCCAAGGTCCGCCCCCCTTTACCGGGGGGCGGACCTTTTTTTATGCCGGCCCGGCCGCTAGTTCGGGGTGGTGAGCGGCTCTCCTAGCTCCGGGTTCAACACCACGACCGACGAGGTTCTTGCCGGCCGGGATCTTGGCGGTCTCAGGATCCTGGTGACCGGTGCCTCCGGCGGTCTGGGCCTGGAAACGGCCAGGGCCCTGGCCGCCCATGGAGCCTCGGTCACGCTCGCCTGCCGCGACCCCGAGAAGGGCCAACGGGCCGCTGCCCATATAGAGGAGGCCCACCCGGGGGCCGAGCTATCCGTGGCCGCGCTCGACCTGCTCGACCACGGGAGCATCGCCGCTTTTGCCCAGGATTTTGTCGAGAAGAACGAAAGTCTCGATGTTCTTATAAACAATGCGGGCATTATGGGTTGCCCGCTGGTTCGTACGGCCGAGGGTTGGGAATCGCAGCTTGCCACCAACCACATCGGGCACTTCCTTCTTACATCGATGCTTGTACCGATCCTTCGGGCGGCTGCATCTGCTCGGGTGGTCTGTCTTAGTTCTGCTGGCCACCAGATGGGTGGCATCGACTTCGATGATATGCATTTTCATCGTCGTGATTACGACAAGTGGATTGCATATGGGCAATCGAAGACGGCCAACGCACTGTTTACCGTCGAACTTGACCGGCGCTTGGCTGGCGATGCAGTGCGAGCCTTTGCTGTACATCCTGGTGCTATTGCCACCGACCTGGGCCGCTATCTAGACGATGAGGACCTGGTTGTCATGGCCGGCACCGTCGAGGAGGTGGCCGGTGGTTTTAAAGAGGTAGCGGCCGGTGCTGCAACCTCGGTATGGGCCGCCAGTTCTCCCGAGCTTGACGGCAAGGGCGGGCTCTATCTAGAGGACTGCGGCCTGTCGGCGCCTCTGGGCAGCGACGGGGTTACCACGGGCTATGCCGAACACGCCGTCGACCCGGAAATTGCCGAACGACTGTGGCTGGCGACCGAGGAGATGCTCGGCCAAAGTTTCGGTCTTTAGTCCCTTACCCCGGCCGCGACCTGCTCTATCTCGCCCAGGCGTTCTTCGATCTCGATGGCGGCACGCTCGTCCTTCTCGCCCATCGCCTCCACGTCGCCGTCGGCAAAACCCATCACGCCCATGTCCTCGTAGGCCTTGCGCATCTTGGGCCCCCAAAGGCCTATGTCCTTCATGGTCGGCACGATGCGGCTGAACAAGAGGTTGCGGTAGTTGGTCTCAAAGCCCGACTCGACCATGTGGTCGACACAGTCCTTGACCGGAAGCCCGAGGGTCTCCCAGACCTCCTCGGCCTGGAAGCGGTCACGCATCAGATAGGATGCCTCGATGGCGAACTCCTCGCGTTCGTCGCGCTCAGCCTGTGTGAGTTGCGGATAGTAGTCACGCAACGCTAAACGTCCGAATGCGACATGACGTGCCTCGTCCTGCATCACATAGGCGGTGACCGAGCGTGCGAGCGGGTTCTCCGTTTGGTCGCGAATGAGCGCGAAGGCGGCAAGGGCCAGGCCCTCTATCAAGACCTGCATGCCTAGGTAGGTCAGATCCCAGCGCGAGTCCGAGATGATGTTGTCGAGCAGAGACTTGAGGGCCGGGGTTATGGGGTAGGCCATCTCGAACTTTTCGTTGAGAAGCCTGGCGTAGGCCTCGACGTGGCGGGCCTCGTCGATGACCTGTGTGGCCGCGTAGAACTTCGAGTCTATGTCGGGCACCTGCTGGACTATTTTTGCCGTGCAGATGAGCGCGCCCTGCTCGCCGTGGAGGAACTGCGATATTTGCCAGGATTGAAAATGACGGCGAAGCTCGGCCTTCTCGCGCTCGTTCATGCGTGCGAAGGCTTTTGAACCGAAGATGGGGATGACCTCGTCGGGCATCTCCATCGGGTTGGTCGGGTCGAGGTCCTCGGACCAGTCGAGCCGTTCCTCGGCATCCCACTGCAGCCGTTTGCCCTTGCCGTAGAGCTTTAGAAGGGATTCCCGCCCGTCGGCGTATTCCCAGGTAAAATCCGTCTCGAAGCTTCCGGCCACCTTCCAGTTCAGCGGGTCGGTCGGCATCGCGTAGCTGTCGGCTGTTAGACGCTTGGTCATGGTGTTGTCTCCTCGGTCCCATTAGTGTGCGCGGCCGGCCGAGCAGAGGGAAGGTGCCGGCCAAAGGAAGGACCGATATGGGGGCGATAGAACCGAACAGTGAACAGATAGGGGCCTTGCTGGCCTCCGACCCCGGCGATTCAGCCGTAGTGATGCTCAATCTGCTGCGTTTCCGCGAGCAGGCCGAATATCCAGCCGATTTCGTCGCCGAGCCCTGTGACGGCCGCGAGGCCTATCACCGTTACGCCGAGCACGCCCTTGCGGCTCTGGCCAAGGTCGGCGGTCACATCAAGTGGGCCGGCCCGGCCCTGGCCACTGTCATTGCCCCCGACGGTGAGACCTGGGACGAGGTCGCTCTTGTCGAATATCCCTCCAAGGAGGCTTTCTTGGAACTTGGCGCCGCCGTCGGGTCCAACCAGGCCACGGTGCATAGAACTGCCGGGCTGGCTGACTCGCGTCTTATCGCGGTCATCGAAGGTGACTCTTGGCCCGGCGCCACAAAGGGATAAGCCATGATAGATCTTTACACCTCACCGACCCCCAACGGCTGGAAGGCTTCGGTCGCGCTCGAAGAGCTCGACATTCCTTACGAGGTGCATCCGATAGACCTGATGAAAGGCGAGCAGAAAGAGCCCTGGTATCTTGAGATGAACCCGAACGGTCGCATTCCCGTCATCGTCGACCGCGATAACGATGACTTCGCCGTCTTCGAATCCGGCGCCATCATGGTCTACCTGGCCGAGAAGGCCGGCCGCCTCTTGCCCAGCGATGAGAAGGGGCGCTCGCGGGTCATCCAATGGGTGATGTTCCAGATGGGCGGCATAGGTCCGATGATGGGCCAGGCCAATGTCTTCTTCCGTTACTTCCCCGAAAAGATAGAGGCGGCCATCTCGCGCTACCAGAACGAGTCGCGGCGCCTGTTCGAGGTGCTCGACACGCAGCTGTCCGACAACGAGTGGCTTGCCGGCGACTTCTCGATCGCCGATATCGCCAATTGGTGCTGGGTGAGAACCTATAAATGGTCGGGGGTGTCGGTCGAGGGGCTCGAGCATCTCAACCGTTGGCGCAAGGCTTTGAACTCAAGGCCGGGTTGTCAGCGTGGGATAGAGGTTCCCCTGAAGTTGCCCAAGCTAGAGGACGACAAAGAAGCGGCAGACGAGTTCTCTAAAGGTTCGGCTACCATCGTCCAGCGATAATTGTGCGGCCCCACCGAGCTTAAGGACAAGGAGTTTGCTTGGCTGATGGATGTTTTCGTCCTGGGCCTGACAGACCCAAAGGTGTACGATCTGCGTCACATCTTTGATCTCGGTGTTCCGAGCGGCCCTCCAGTCTTCGACTGATTGCCTTCGCGCTCGCGCTTTGAGCATAGGGACCTACTTCCCGCACTTCCATGTTCAGTTTTAGGGCTGCTCTCTTTATCCTTGTACTCATCGGCTTGCCTGGAGCGGCACCGGCCGACGAGATGCACCACGGCACCGCTTCCGGACATTCGCCAATCGGGGTGACGGGCGATCATGCTCACGGAACCGGCGAAGTGATGCTCGGATGGCGCGCTATGTATATGGGAATGAAGGGTTCCCGTGACGGCACGTCTACGGTGCCGACCTCCTCCATTCTAGGTGACTACACGATCGCACCGCTTTCCATGGACATGGAGATGCACATGTTGGGGGCCATGTATGCCCCCAACGATAGGATTACTCTGATGGCAATGGTGCCGTGGGTGTCAAAAGTGATGGATCTTCAGCACCGGACCATGGGAAACTTTCGGACACGGGCAAAGGGGATAGGAGACATCAGGCTGAGCGTTCTTCGCGAGCTTGGCCACGGCCGGCTTGTATCGATCGGCGTTTCGTTGCCCACGGGGGCAATAGATCGGCGTGATGCTACGCCCATGTCGGAGTCGACCAAGTTGCCCTATCCTATGCAGCTCGGCTCAGGCACCTTCGACCTTCTTCCGTCGATTACTGTGAAACACGACTGCGAGCGCTACCACATCGGGGCGCAGTTCTCAGGCGCGTTCAGGTTGGGTCGCAATAGTGAGGGGTACAGCCTCGGAGATCGCGGGTCGATCAGTTTCTGGGTGCAGCGTGACATCAGCCAGGAGGTCGCTACCTCCGTTAGGCTTATTGGCAACACTTGGGCGGATATCGATGGTTCTGATGGTGACCTCACGCCGTCGATGACCCCTGCTGCCGACGCCGGTTTGCGTGCGGGGGACACTGTGGATCTTGGGGTTGGTTTAAATCTGCTGGGTCGTGAGGGCGGGCATGCGGGACACCGCCTGGCACTGGAACTGTCTCTGCCGTTATACCGCCGCCTCGATGGCCCCCAGCTTGAGACCGACTGGCAGGTCACGGTTGGTTGGCAGCACGTCCTCTAGTCTGTACAGACGGCAGCGTACGGTCAGCGCTCTGTCCTTTCTAATAGTCTTTCGTTATTAAGGGTGGGTCGATGTACGTCGATTACACCGAAGAGCAGAAGTCCCTTCGCGACGAACTACGCGAATACTTTGTGGGCCTGCTGAAGGAGACCGGTGGCTTGGGAGCCATGGCTTCCATGGAGGGGGGCGAGGTGTACCGCACGCTCGTTCGACAGATGGGCAGCGATGGCTGGCTTGGTGTTGGATGGCCTAAAGAATACGGCGGGCAGGGTCGGGGGTGGCGTGAGCAGCTGATCTTCTACGATGAGGTTAGGCGTTCTGGCGCACCGCTCCCCTTTGTTACGCTCAACACTATCGGCCCCGCCATCATGGAGCACGGTTCCGAGGAGCATAAGCGGGAGTATCTACCGAGAATCCTGTCCGGCGATTGCCATTTTGCCGTCGGATATTCCGAACCCGAAGCCGGCACGGATCTGGCGTCGCTCAAGACCGAAGCCGTCCTTGAAGGTGACGAATGGGTCATCAATGGGACCAAGATGTTCACGAGCGGTGGTAACGATGCCGACTATATCTGGTTGGCATGCAGGACTGATCCAGAAGCTCCTAAGCATAAAGGAATATCGATAATCATCGTTGATGCCGACCAGCCTGGCTACCAGTCCTCGCTTATCCATACTGTGGGTGGCGGTGCTACATGCATGACCTACTACGAGAACGTACGGGCACCAGCTGACCGCGTCGTTGGTGGGGTGAACAACGGGTGGTTGCTGATCACTGCGCAGCTCAATCATGAACGGATCGGCCTTTCAGCTTTCGGGGGTGTGTGCGGGCTGCACTTGGAGCAGGTCATAGAGTGGGCCAGGACGACGGAGGGGGACGATGGCCGTCCTGTCATAGATCAGCCCTACGCTCGCATGGCCCTTGCCGAGGCTACGGTGCGTTACGAAGCGATGAAGCTGATGAACTGGCGTATGGCATGGGCGATGGACCAAGAGGCGATAAATCCTGCCGATGCTTCAGCGGCCAAGGTGCTTGGAACAGAGGCTGCTGTCGAGGTGTACCGTCTATTACTCGACGTCGTTGGGGCGGCTGGCTTAGTCAAATCGGGATCTCCTGGTGAGATTCTCCATGGTGCGTTGGAGAATGGGTACCGCCTGTCCCAGATCAATACCTTCGGAGGCGGGGTCAATGAGATACAGCGGGAGATTGTATCCATGGCCGGTCTGCGCATGCCCCGTGTGCCGAGGAAGGGGTAAAGGGTGGATTTCTCTTTAAGCCAGGACCAGACGGCCATTGCCGAACTTGCCCGCCAGATCATTTCCGCGCGTGCCAATGACGATACTCTGCGCGGCTTCGACGGGTCCGGAGATTGGATTGATAGAACACTGTGGAGTGAGCTTGGAGAGGCGGGTCTTCTGGGGTTGTCCGTTCCGACAGCGCACGGCGGCGGTGGCTTTGGCATCCTAGAGTTATGCGTACTCTTGGAGGAAGTTGGTCGTGCGCTTGCGCCGGTGCCCGTGTTCCCGTCCGCGCTGTTAGCTGGGCTTGCGCTGGCGGAGTTTGGTACCGAAGAGCAAATGTCGCGCTATCTGCCGGCGCTATCTTCTGGAAAACTGATAGCCACGGCTGCGTTGGAAGAAGAGGGGCGCGTTGACCCCACTCGTACTGGCACCCGCGCTGGGACCGACGGTGACGGGTGGCGTATTAATGGATCCAAGCACTGTGTTCCGGCCGCTGAGGTATGCGGTCTTATTCTGGTCTCGGCCAACACCGATCGCGGTATGGCGGTGTTCTTGGTTGACCCGGCCTCTGACGGCGTCAATTTAGAACGCCAGCATACGGTGAATCATGATTCTCAGTCCCGCATGGTCCTCACTGATGTGCGTGCCGAGGGTGGTACTATCTTGGGAGAGCAGGGCCGCGGCGCTGATATGCTTGGTTGGCTAGAGCGAAGGGCCCTTGCGGGTCTGGCGGCTATGCAGGTCGGTGTATGCGAGGAGGCACTTAAGAGGACGGCCGAGTACACGACCACACGCAAGCAGTTTGAGAGGCCTATCGGCTCTTTCCAGGCCGTCTCTTTGCGGGCGGCCGACGCCTACATAGCCGTCGAGTCGATGCGTTCGACGATGTGGCAGGCCGCATGGTGCCTTGATGAGGGCCGTGACGGCGGCCAGGAGACGGCAGTGGCCAAATGGTGGGCGGCGCACGGCGGGCATCAGGTGGTCCATACCGCCCAGCACCTTCACGGGGGCATCGGTGCCGACACCGACTATCCCATCCACCGTTTCTTTCTGTGGGCCGAGCAGATATCCCTCAGGCTCGGTGGGGCCGCTCGACAGCTTCAGCGCTTGGGCGACATCATCGCGGCCGGCGGCTAGTGCCGTGGCCACAGTCCGGCCGCCGGGTTAAACAGCGGCCATGGACCTCTACATAACGGGCTGGGGGCATACTCCCTTCGCCAAGCACGAAGGTCTCGGTCTTGAAGACCTCCTGGTCCAAGCCTCCTCGGAGGCCTTGGCCGATGCCGGCATAGAAGCGGCAGAGGTCGATGCCATCTTCGTCGGCACCTTCAACGCCGGTATGGAGATGCAGGAGTTGGCCGCCTCCTTGGCCCTACAGATCGACCCCGAGTTGCGCTTTCGCCCGGCCACGCGTGTCGAGAACGCCTGCGCCTCGGGTTCGGCCGCGGTCTATCAGGGCCTGTCGGCGATAGGGGCCGGCCAGGCCCGAACGGTTCTTGCGGTGGGCGTGGAGAAGATGACCGCGCTGTCGGCCCGCGAGGTCGCAGAGTGCCTGAAGAAGGCAAGCTATATGAAGGAAGAGGGCGGCAAGGGGATGACCTTTCCCGGCATCTTCGCTCACATGGCCGAGCTTTACTTCGAGCGCTGGGGCGACCAGTCCGACGCGCTGGCCCGTATCGCGGCCAAGAACCACAAGAACGGTGCCTCCAACCCTCTTGCCCACATGCAAAACGACCTTGGCTACGAGTTCTGCCGCCAGGTCTCGGAGAAGAACCCGCTGGTGGCCGGACCTCTGCGGCGGACCGACTGCTCGATGATATCCGACGGAGCGGCCGCGGTGGTCCTGACCAACGCTGACGGCGCGGCCAAGGCGCGCCGCGCCGTGCGGTTCCGGGCCGCCGAGCACGTCAACGACTTCCTGCCGATGAGCCGTCGCGACATCCTTGCCTTCGAAGGACCCCGACTTGCCTGGCAGCGAGGGCTCGAGGCCGCGCGCCTCCGGCTCGACGACCTCGACCTGGTCGAGACCCACGACTGCTTTACCATCGCCGAGCTGATCCAGTACGAGGCCATGGGTCTGTGCGAGCCGGGCCAGGCCGCGCGTTTGGTGGAGGACGGCGTGACCGAGATGGACGGGCGTTTGCCGGTCAACGCTTCGGGCGGTCTCAAGGCCAAGGGTCATCCGGTAGGAGCTACCGGCGTGTCCATGCACGTCATGGTCGCCAGACAGCTCGTCGGCGAGGCCGGAGCGCTTCAGGTTAAGGGCGCCACCAAGGGCGCTGTCTTCAACATGGGCGGCGCGGCCGTGGCCAACTACCTGAGCATACTCGAGGCCGTTTAGAACAGCCGTTCGCAGCCGGTTCCGGCAAGCATAGAGTCGACCGTAGCGCGCGCCCCGGCGCTGAGTTCCCCATAGGATCCGCGCAGCCAGCCAAGGCACTTGGCCTGGTAGGGGAAGCTCTTCTGGGTCCAGGGCCGTCCGTCGATTTCGCAGTCGACCTGTTTGCTGCCGGCATCTATCGCCGTGGCGTTGGCCAATAGGAAGGGTGCGTAGACCCGGCCGAGCTCGGCAAGCAGCCCGCCGACGCCCGGGGCCAGGTCGTTGGCGCCGTCCCAGCCGGCGCCGCTCGGTTCCATGCCGCTCAGGTCCTCGATGATGTGACACCATGGAATGGTCCGCGAGCCTTCCTCGAGGCTGACGGCCGCCGGGGTCGGGTCGAACAGTGCTAGTTGGGTGAGCTGTCCGTAGACGGCGAAGTCCGCCCGTCCGGGGCGCCGGCCGAACAGGAAGGGGCGCTGGTGGAGGTGGTCCTGGAGCGTGCGTAGGGTCCGAACGTAGCTTTCTTCGATCAAGGGGCCGGTCGTTTCGTTGGAACCGACCACGGCCAAGCGCCCGACCTGCCGGGCCGTGAACATCTCCGACATCTGCTCGAAGCTACCGGCGTCCATATCGATCTTGCCCCACAGCGGCAGCACGCGTCCCGCCTTCTCGATGTCGGCCTGGTAGGCCCAGCGGTAGTGGAACATGGCCTTGGTCAGCCACTCGTCGGCGAAGTCCTCCAAGAGTTCGTCGATGAAGGCCAGCGCCGGGTCGGGCGGGATGACCGAACGGCCTTCATATTCCTTCTCGAGGCGTGTAATCTGCCAGGTCGAATCGATCATTGCCTCATCGTCAAAGACCAGCACCGGAATGAGCGCCACCGGCACATCGGGTATGTCGCGGTCCTCGCGCGAGCCGCGCACGACCCAGCGGTAGGGAATGCGACGGTATCGGAGCACCGCACGCATCTTGCGGCTGTAGGGCGAGCCGTGTGCGCCTACTATCACCAAGTCCTTGTTCGCCATGGGGTCTGCCGGAGGGCCAGGCTCTAGCCGTCTGCTGCGGTCGGCGCAAGGCTATGGCCTGACAGCCGGAGCGCGTATAAACAGCCAGGCGTGCGCGACAAGACCTACATCGTCTACGGGCTCATGCAGTCCTACTTCACCCGCAAGATGACGGGTTACCTCGATTACAAGGGCATCCCCTGGCGTCTGGTGAACTCATCGAGCGGCCGGCCGGGGGCAATGGAGGCCGGTTGGACGGGCGGCATGCCCTCGGTCGAGACGCCCGAGGGGGAGTTCATGTGGGACACGAGTTCTATGATTGCCCACCTCGAGGGGCTGTACCCGGAACCGTCGGTGCTTCCCGAGCACCCGGCGCAGCGTTTCCTCTGCTATCTCATCGAGGACTACATGGACGAGTGGCTCTACCGGCCGGCTGTCGGCAGCCGATGGTGTTACGAGGACAACTACCGGGTGGGCGGCTGGGAGTTGGCGCGCGGCTTGTCCATGGAAGCGCCGGTCTCTTGCGACCAGGCTTTCGAGATGGCCGGTGCCCACGTGCGTGGTTCGCTCGGTCCCATCGGCGTGACCGGGGACAACATAGGCTCCTGGATAGACGAGGTGCTGAGACCCTGGCAGCGTGCCGCCGGCCGCCTGCTGGATGAGCGGCCCTACTTCTTCGGTGCGCGGCCCTCACTGGCCGATCTGGCGGCCTTCGGCGGTAACGCCGCCCACTATGTGAACGATCCTTTGTGCCGGCGCTGGACCGAGGAGGACGCCCCCGCGGTAGTAGAGCATACCCACCGCCTGACCGAACCCGCTTCCCAGGATTTCGGTGACTGGGCGCCCACTGGCGAGGTTCCGGATGCGCTGGTCAAACTGCTCGTCGACGCCGGCCGCCTCTATTTTCCATGGGTCGCCCGGGCCTGCCGCGAGGGTGAGGCCGAACTGGTCTTCGACTCGGGGGAGAAGGTTCTCATCCGGTCCACTGAGTTCCTAAAGGAGGCACGCCGCACCCTCCTTGCCCGCTACCTGGAGCACCGAAGCCCCGAGCTTGATGCTATCCTGGAACGGGCAGGGGTGCTCGGGTACTTCGCGGATTTCACGGACGGGGCCGGCGAGGTCGCGGTGTTCGACGGTCCTCCGCGGCCGGCACTCAACCGGCCTTTTCCGCCCGAATGGGAGGCATGAGGATATGAACGCATCGGTGGTGCTCGTTATCGGTTATAGCTTCCTGGCCATCAGCGCCTATTTTTTTGTGCGTCCTGGCGCCCTCGACGGTTTTATCGAGTTTGCCCTGGACAGGCTCTGGGCGCTTGCCGCAGTGCGTGTGGTGATAGGTGTGCTTCTGTTTCTCGGTTCAGCTTACACGAGACTGCCTGATACCGTCCGTGTGATAGGTATCGTGATCTTCGTGGGCGGGATCGTCACTCCGGTCCTCGGACCTCGTATGGCGGGCGAACGCTGGATCGCCTTTGCCAGGCGCCACATACGGCCGCTGTCCTTGGTATCGATGGCGCTCGGCGCGGTTTTGGTTTATTCGGCGGCCTAGAGTGCAGTGTAGTTGCTGCGTCTAGAACGTAACCGGAGGTGGCATGGTGTCTAACCGTCAGGCGTTGTGGGTGGCCCTTGTTGGAGCCCTTCTGTTGGTCGTGGCTGTTTCAGGGTGCGAGCGCGTACGTGGCCGCTTGATAGACATGGCGG
>JAYGCK010000097.1:0-5903 GCA_046583395.1 Deltaproteobacteria bacterium | reverse complement strand
GGGCTGATCAACAAGGGGTTTACCCCACGAATGGTCGGCAAGCTCGAAGAACGTTTTCGGGAGATCGCAACCGAAGCGATCGATGTGGTAGCGAGCACCGGCGAGTGCGATTTTGTTGACGCGATATCCGTGCCGCTCCCTCTTCGCCTGATTGCCTTCATGATGGGCGTCCGTCCCGAAGACTACGACACCTTCCACCGCTGGTCTGACCATATGATCAGCGCAGATGGCCGCTTCGACGATGTCGAAGCAATGAACAAAGCCGGGCAAGCGTACATGGATTACGCAACCTACATCTCAGATGTCATCGAAGACCGTCGCCTGAACCCAGGCGAGGATCTGGTCAGCATCCTGACCGGGGCCAAGGACGGTGGCGTTCTTGTAGAATACGATCAGGCCACGGATAATTTCGGCGACATTGTCGACCCCAACGACGAGATCACCGAACTCCACAACGACGAGCTCATAAAAATGCTCGTCGTACTCCTGGTGGCAGGCAATGAGACCACCCGCAACGGCATCTCCGGGGCAATACAACTACTGATCGAGCACCCAGAAGAGCGCCAAAGGTTGGTCGATGATCCCTCCCTGCTCGCACCTGCGGTCGATGAGATGCTGCGTCTGGTAACACCCATCAACTCCTTTAGCCGCACGGTGACCCAAGATACCGAGCTTCGCGGGAAGCAGCTAAAGAAAGGCCAACAGATCCTGCTCTGCTATTCATCGGCCAACCACGACGCCGACGCCTTCGAGGATCCCGACACCTTCCGTATCGACCGAGATCCCGCCCACGTGGCCTTCGGATTGGGAACCCACTTCTGCCTCGGTGCCAACCTGGCACGCATGGAGATGCGTGTTGCCGTCGAACAAGTGCTCGAGCGTATGCCCAACATGGAATACGCAAACGGCGGTCCCGTACTAGTCCCGTCACGGTTGGTGCGCACCTGCGCGGAAATGGAAGTTCGTTTTACGCCCGAGGCCTGATCAGCCTATTCCGGCTGGATCAAAATCCCGGTCGGTAGCCCGATATAACGCGATCCCCTCATCGCCGATCTCACCTGCCAGTAGGCCCCTGGCCTCGAGATAGTTGATATGGGCAAGACTCTCGCCGGCAGCCATGAAGAACTGAGACTCAGCGATCTCCTTATTGAACAGCGCCGGGAACACATCGGTGACCGAACGCAGATCATCGCAAGCCGCGTGCAACCTGGTAAGAGCCCCACGGTGATGCTCGATCAACTCCGACAGGCGCAGATGAAGACCCTTGAAGGGTAATCCGTGCGCGGGCAAGACCAGAACATCGTTTGGTATACGATCCGGTAGTGCCCTGCATGACTCTAACCACTCGCCCAGGGGATCAGCGTACGGCTCGGTGGGATGCACGCTGACGTTAGAGGTAATGCTCGGCAATACCTGGTCGCCGGCTATCATCACACTTAGCTCGGGGCAGTAAAGGCAGGCGTGCTCGGGTGAATGCCCACGCCCAACAACGACCTCCCACGGGCGTCCCCCAATATCGACCAACTGGCCATCACGCAGTCTGCGGTGACCGGCAGGTAAGGGATGTATGAGCGAGCCGAACGTTCCAAAGCGCATCCGGTAGCCGTCCAACCGTTCTTCGGTGAAACCGATCCGCTTGTAGAAAGCCACCGCATCCGACCGAATGTCCTGTGGACCATCAGCGGCAAGCATGCGCAGTAAGAAGAACTCGGCGCGGGCCATCCACAGATCTATACCGAAGCGACTGGTGAACCATCCGGCCAGACCCACGTGGTCGGGATGAAGATGGGTCGCGATCACTCGAAGGATCGGCTCGCCACCAAGTTTGCCGTCTATGATGGCCTGCCAGTTGCGCTTAACGTCGCTGCTGCGAAGCCCGGTATCGAGAACGCTCCAACCGTCCTTCTCCCGCAACAGATAGCAATTTATATGATCAAGAGATCCAGGAAGCGGCATGCGCAGCCACATGACCCCATCGGCAACCTCTATAAGGTCATCGCCCCGGGGGGGATCGGTCAACGGAAAGGTCAGCTGACTATCCATGATCTGAAGTGTAGCAGGATAACTCGCCAGGCAAGGACAATGTTGACCGGAATGCCGCTCGGGATGACCAGCACCCCAGCGAAACAAGCTTACTCGCAGATAACGGTCACAGTGGCTTGAAAAGCACCGATCGAAGTACTGGCGAGGTTGTGGTCCCTATGTGTCGCTTGCCAAACCGTGGGAGGGTATTCCCTGAGAGAATTTACCCGTTAATCTTCGATCTCGCAGAACTTCGAGCACCCGTCGCCATCATCGTTGTTGCCGTCGTCGCACTCCTCGGGCCACTCAATGCTTGCGCCGGTATCCAGGTTCCCGTTGCCGCATGTCTGAACGTAGTAGTACCCAATCACGGCGAACATCTCGTCATCAGTGGTGTATCCTCCGGTCGAGGGACAGGCGTCGCACTCAGACTGCGGGCATTCGAAGTCATTGCCGTGACATCTGTTCCCCTTGTTGGGTCCACCCATGCACGCAACCGTGACATCCGAACAAGGTCCTCCTGGGCCACCCAGGCCGGGCGGAAGAGACGGGCTGGTCGACTGACGCTTTACCTCATTGGGGTTGTTATAGCCGTTGTCGTAGAGCGCGCAGTATTTGATCGTCCGGCTTTCATTGTCCCCGTTGCCCAGATCCCAGGGGTCCCCATGGTATCGGACATAGAGAGGATCTTCGTAAGTGAGACTCTCGTAGAAGAGATCCGCGCCATCGCCAGGCAGGCAGTCGGGGTCGGCGGTCAGCAGGTCTCCGCCACATTGCTCCTGCGGAGGAAGCCACATCCTAAACCTCTTCCCGCGCTGGTGGGTATGGGAACTTAGTTCGGTGATCCGCGAGTACGGTGGGACAGTGAACGTTGCGCAATACTCGCGCTGCTCGAAAGGCGGCACGTGCTGCACGAAGATCTGGTCGACCCAGATCCCACCCTGTGCCTCGTAGACCGCCTTGTCGGCCCAGTGCAAGTTAAAGAACCCATCCAGCCATAGCGGACTGTTGGTCAGGTTAAAGGCGTGAGAGTTCCAAACGATGATGCCTTTGAGAGGCATCGAGCGATAGACTCCCTCCGGGTAAGAGATGACCGCCACTGATTCCTGGGCACCCGAGAAGCTGAATGCGTTTGCTACGTTTACGCCACCGCCCGACGGCGCCGGCAAGTTGAGGCAGGCAATCCCCACCACGCGCTCGGTGGCGCAGATGCCGCCGCCCGGACAGGGGTCATCGGCGCCGGCATCACAGCTGCTGCCATCGGCATCCTCGCCCTGGCATGTCCACGCACCCCAGCCGGGGTCGTCGTAATCAGCAGGGCCATAGTAGAGGTTGAAGACAGCGTGGTGCGACTGCGGGTCCTGGGTGAAATACTGGTGGTTCCATACGACGCACTTGCCGGCCTTCTCACCATGATCATTCGTCCCGGGGAACTCGCCGGCACAGTCGACCAGGGACTCCTCAGGCACCAGGTCAGTAATGTCGTAGTAGCCTATGTTGCAGTTCTCGGTCTCTGACTGCGCATCCAGCTGGTACTGCGGCATACTGAATTGTAACCCAGTGCCCGCTGCCGGCGGATCGGGGCGCGGAACCTCGTTGGGAGAAGGATCGGGCATGCAAGCCTCAAGAAGCTCGGACGTGCCTGAGACCACGCCGGTCTCGGGAGCTCCGCCTCGTATCCATAGTCTGACAAGCTCGAGGTGCTCGTCGGTAAGGGTGCTAGCATTTGCCGGCATCGGCGTTCCCGGCACGCTCGGACCGCCCTCGGTCTTGGCCTCCATCTTGGTGTAAAGCATGCTCCAGCCCTGATCGGCCGGCATGACCAAAAGGGTGCTGGGATCGATCTGTGAGGGAACATTGATAAGCTCGGCCCACGAGTTGCCCGCGGTCAGATCAAGGCCGCCGACCGGATTGGCCCCGCCGTGGCATATGACATTGCTGCACTGGTAAACCGCACTGTCGAAAACTAGATCCTGGACAGCTTCGAAGGTGCTCGCATAGTCGTCACCGGTATCGCACTGGACACCCTGACACTGATTGCTGCACGTGTCGGTATCGATCTGGTCGGCGTCGTCGCACTCTTCGCTGAGTTCCAACCTACCGTTACCACATACCGAGTTACACTCAGCCGGCGTCGCTCCACCCTTGGCCATTACCAGACGCGCTTGGTTCTTCTTGAACAGGGCCGTATCGGTCGCGAAGTTCGCGCAGTAGTGCTCGTCGGCTAGCGTTATCGACACCTCGACCGAATCCTGGGGGCCAGAGATGGCATAGTCCCAGCCCGCACCCCTGGCTTTTAGTTGCAGCTTGCCGCCGTTGCGGCCCTTCTTGATCATCGCCTTGTAGATCCCGCCCGAGTCAGGATCCATGTAATCGGCTTTGTATTTCCATCCCTTGGGATCATCAGCCTTGCCGATGAGGCGCCAACCAGACGGATCGAGATAGGTGATCGAGCTGGTGCCCGCATTAGCGCCGCTTCCGCGAACGATGACGGTGCTGGTTGCCTGGGTCAGGTCCTCCGAGACCTCGTAGATCTGCAGCTGCTTCTTGGCCTTGAAGATGAACTTTCGCCTCCAGGCATCCAGGGGGGTGCTCATCTTGATGAGATGACCCGCAATGCGGTGATCATCGTCGTGGGCCATCGCATCCTTGCCTTGAGATGTCAGAGACAGGACGGCCACTGCGAGCCCGGTGATGATTATCTTGGAATACTGCACCTGAGAGTCTACGTGCTCCCCCTATTTCAGGGCTCCTCCACATCTAACACAATACTGGGGTATCAGCCAGAAATGCGCCCTGCGGGAGGGCTTTCACGGGAGAGTGTACTTCTTGCGCAACCTCTGGGCTAGGCTGGATTCACCCCGTCTGGAGGTGCATGAATGGGTTGCCGTGCCCAAGCTGAATCAAGACGAGGTCAAGACCAGGGAGGTCCTGGAGTGGTCCGGGCTGCACCTTTTTCACTTCAATGGTTCCAGTTGCTCCCAGAAAACCCGGATATTCCTTAATCTTAAGAAACTCGACTGGGCCTCTCATCACGTCGACCTGGTCAGCGGTGAGAACTTCACCGAGTGGTACCTCGGAATAAACCCCAGGGGGCTAGTTCCAACTCTGGTCGATGATGGGGAGGTTCACATAGAGAGCAACGACATCATCGAGTACCTGGAGGAACGGTTTCCCACTCCACCGTTGATGCCTGCGGACTTGAGAGATGAGATCTTGCAGAGCCTTAAAGAAGAAGACGACCTGCATTTTGATCTCAGAAACCTGACTCATAAGTATCTCGCCCCGTTCTTCATGACCAAGCGCATACCGAAGTTCCGGAACCTGGAGTTGTTCAGGTCATCCGATGCGGTGGTAAGAGGTGAAGCGGATCAAGCCAAGCTGGCCGAGGTTAAATGGTTTGAAGGTTTCTTGACCAAAGGCATTACCAACGAGGTCGCCCTGGGGTCGGCACTGAAGTTCAAAAGAGCATTCGATGCGCTAGATATGAAGCTAGAGTCTCAGGGCTATTTCCACGGCAGTGCATTGACCATCACCGATGTCGCCTGGTTCATCTACGCCGACAGGTTGAGTAGCCTCGGGTACCCGCTAGGGGAACTTCATCCTCGGGTGTCGCGCTGGTATCAGGGGCTTTTGGCCAAGGAGGAGTTTTCTCGCGAGCTTCTGATGCCGAAACCGCTACTGGCCATCCACTCCATGTTCCGTGGCTACCACAACCTGACAGGCACCGGCCTTAAGCACTTGTTCGCGAAGGCTTAGAATTACGCGATAGGTTGAATTGCCGGGTTCTAGTTTGCTGGTCGCAAAGGTACGAGCGTGTTACCTACTGTACCGACGGCGGCGAACGGTCGCCGTTTAGTGGAGGTAGCCCATGATAGAGG
>JAYGCK010000072.1:0-14068 GCA_046583395.1 Deltaproteobacteria bacterium | reverse complement strand
AGGTCGATTGACTCCGACATGACTACCAGCTTACTCGAATTGATGAGGGGCCGGATCATGCGGTATGCCTTTCCAAAGGCAGAACCGGACTTGCACGAGGGGGCCAGTATCGCCATCGATGACATGGCGGAGGCTGGTGATGAGAATGAGTAGCCCCTTCCATCGTTAAGTCTTAAACCCGCGATCCCATGGGACACTCATGGGACACTTGCTGGCAAATAACCACGACTCTCGTCGACTAATGACAACAGTCGGGGTAGGTTAAGCCCCAGGAAAGACATGTGGTTACGTGTGGTGCGTTGCTGCTAGTTGTCGGTCACTGATAATTCGTAATCAGCAGGTCGGCGGTTCGAATCCGCCCGTCAGCTCCATGATTCCGAATACTTAGAGCGCCTCGTTTTCGGCTCGGGCCTCTGGTGTCAGTTGGGGTTTCACTTTTTGGCTTTACCAGCTTCTGGACCGCCTCTAACTCGTGGGATGGGGACAGGTGGGCGTATCTAAGCGTCATTTCAATGTTCACGTAATGAACTCCCCGGAAAATCCGGGCGGTTCAGTTGACATAATATTGTCCCGTTGGTAACAAGGTGGGCTGACTGACCGATACCCCTTGGCGTGGTTAGAAGTAGCCACGCCCAATGGACGATACGGTTGCACGAGGGCGAACCGGAAGGACGCAGGGCGCCTTCGTGGAACGCTCGCTGCCGCGCGAAGCGAGGCGGCTGGTGGACTCCTCCTTTACCTTAACGAGGAGGGGAGTCGGATAAAAAGTTCGGGTCTTCGAAGGGCCCGCTGGAGGCAGCCAGGATGGAAAAAGTTGGAGTGAGGGTAGCGGTCGTAGGAGTCGGTAACTGTGCTAGTTCTTTGATTCAGGGAATCGAGTACTACCGGACGCGCGATGCGTCCGAGCACGCGGGCTTGATGCACGCCAGTATCGGCGGCTGGCGACCGTCGGACATACAGATCGTAGCAGCGTTCGATATCGATCGCCGTAAGGTTGGGCACCCACTCGAGGAGGCAATATTCGCGGCGCCTAACTGCACAAGGGCCTTCCAGCCCGTGCTGCCCGCAAGCGGCGTGAAGGTTCAGATGGGACCGATTTTCGACGGCGTCGCAGGCCACATGGCGAGTTACGACGATGACGAAGCATTCCGACCGGCTGACGAAGAGCCCATCGACGTGGCCGCGGTCCTGCGGGAGACCGAAGCCGAGGTGCTCATTTGCTATCTACCGGTCGGTTCTGAGCAGGCGGTGCGCTACTACGCGCAGGCGTGCCTCGAGGCTGGTGTGGCGATGGTCAATTGCGTGCCCGTTTTTCTCGCTTCTAACGACCAGTGGGCCGATCGATTCCGTTCGGCGGGGCTGCCGATCATCGGGGACGACATCAAGAGTCAGGTGGGCGCGACAATCGTTCACCGGATGCTAGCTCGTCTGTTCGCGGACAGGGGGGTCAAGCTCGATCGGACCTACCAGCTCAACACGGGCGGGAACACGGACTTTCTCAACATGCTCGAGAGAAGCCGTCTCAAGTCGAAGAAACGCTCCAAGACAGAGTCGGTCCAAAGTCAGCTCGATACACGGCTAGACGCTCACGACATTCACATTGGCCCGTCCGACTACGTGCCCTGGCAGGACGACAATAAGGTTGCGTTCATCCGTATGGAGGGACGTGGGTTCGGTGACGTACCGCTCGAACTCGAGCTTCGGCTATCGGTCCAGGACTCTCCCAATAGCGCGGGTGTCGTGATCGACGCGGTGCGTTGCGCCAAGCTCGGCCTCGAGCGCGGCCTTGCCGGCCCGCTTGAGGCGCCGAGCGCGTACTATATGAAGAGCCCGCCTCGGCAGATGCGTGACGAAACCGCACGTTGCGAGCTGGAGGCGTTTCTCGCGGACGACGCGAGTTCCCGGCCACAGGTGGCCGGGACTGACAGTTTGGCCGTGACCTCTTCGAACACGGGGAGCGCGTACTCCGCCCGACCCAACGCTGAGGCGCCTTCTCGTACGGACATAGTGAACTGAAGCCGTCGGTCAGCCCGGCGGCGAACGGTCTGGGGGGGGGAACTGCCGCTGCGGCGATGAGTTCGCCTTGGGCGAAGCGATTGCTTGCGCTCCACGCCCAAGTGAGCAGCGTGGTCGCAAGGTCTGGCCGTGCGGACACTGGAGCCAAGAACGCGAAGGGCGACGACGTCAAGCTGTTCGACGTGGCCGCCGACGATGCGACGTTGGATTTTCTAAGAGGACTCGAGCTGCCGCTCGTCGTCGATTCCGAAGAGGCCGGGCGTCGGCAGATCGGCCAAGGTATCCCCCGACATCGGCTGGTCGTCGATCCCGTCGATGGCTCCGATAACCGGGCGTGCGGACTGCCGTTGTCGGCCATCTCCTGCGCCGTGCTGCCGAGCGACGCTCCCCTGCATCCCGATTGGGTGGAGGCGGCCTTGGTCGGGCCGCTCGAGCAGGAGACCCCCTTGATCGCGGTCAAGGGCGATGGAGCATGGCGCGGTAGCGAGCCCGTCAGAGTCTCCAAGGTGCGGAACGTTGGGGAGTCCATGATCTCGCTCGAACTCAACCATCATTCCCCATCGTCGGGCCTTGCCTCCTTGATGGCCGCAGCCAGGGGCGTGCGGTGCTATGGCTGCGCCTCCCGCGCCCTTTCCTTGGTGGCCGTGGGCGCCATCGACGCCCACGTGGATGTGCGCGGCCGACTGACAGCGGAGAGCTACCTTGCAGCAGCGCGGATCGTGCTTGAGGCCGGCGGATGGGTTGCCGGCTGTGACGGCAGAGCCCTTGCGGCGGCGGAAGGTCTGACCAGCCGCCTCGGCCTGATCGCGGCGTCGAGCCGGGAACTGTGCGATGAGATCGTGGAGGTTTTGGGCGGTGCCGGGCGCTGACCGGCCCAGCGTCAGACCGGATCTGGCGCTAGTTCTAGCCGCCGGGTTGGGCTCACGGCTTCATAGCCACGCCAAGACACCGAAACCCCTGACGAGCGCGCTCGGATTGAGCCTCGCCGAACGGACTGTGTGCACGCTTATGGCCGCTGGCGTCCGGCGGCTCCTGGTTACTCTAGGTCACGAAGGCGAGAGGGTCAGGGGGCACTTATCGGAGATCGCCGCACGTCGTGGCGTCACGATCGACTTCATCGAAGCCCACGGCTGGGCGCGGGGCAACGGCGCCAGTGCGCTTGCAGCGAAAGCCCACACCGGTGAGGCGCCCTTCTTCCTGACTATGATCGATCATATCTTCGATCCCCGTATCGCTCAGGCACTCGGCGATGACCCTCCCGCTCAGGGGGAGGTCTGCCTCGCCGTTGATCGCGACAAAGCCGACATCGTCGATCTCGACGATGTCACCCGGGTCAAGCTCGACGACAGCCGTATTACGGGAATAGGCAAAATGCTCAATGATTGGGATGCCAGCGACACCGGCGTCCTGCTCTGCACCTCAGGCCTTTTCGAAGGGCTCGAGCGTGCGGCGGCGAACAACAAGCACGGGCTCTCGGATGGGCTTGGGGAGCTGGCGGGTGAAGGCCGTGCCAGAGCCGTCGATGTGACCGGAATGTCATGGCTCGACGTGGACACGCCGCACGCATTGCGCGAGGCTGAACGACGCCTGATGCGCCAACAGGGTCGCAAGACCCGTGACGGACCGGTCTCCCGCTATCTCAATCGGCCAATCTCCCGGTGGCTCAGTCGCTATCTGGTCCGCACGTCGGTGACACCCAGCCAGATCTCGGTGGTGTCTTGGATGTTGTCGTGCGTTGCTGCAGGGTTGATGGGACTGAATGGCTATACCGGTTTGGCCGCTGGCGGAGCGTTGGCGCAACTGGCCTCGGTCATCGACGGCTGCGATGGCGAGGTCGCCCGCCTGAAATATGCCGAGAGCGATTTCGGCGGCTGGTTTGACGCGGTTCTCGACCGCTACGCCGATGCTGTTCTGTTGTTCGGCATGATGTGGCACGTGTTCGCTGCGACGGGAACAGGCTTGCCGCTGGTGCTGGGGTTTACCGCGATCGTTGGGTCGTTCATGAACAGTTACACAGCCGATAAGTACGACGGCTTGATGGTTCACAAACTGCAGGGCGCTTCCTATTTGCGGCTAGGGCGGGATGTCCGGGTGTTCGTCATCTTCCTCGGCGCCGTCTTGAACCAACCGCTGGTGACCTTGGGCGTTATCGCCGTGGCCATGAACGTGGAGGTGGTTCGGAGGATCATAGTCTGCAGACCTACCCGGGAAGTTGGCTCATGAGTGTAGAAACTGCCGACCTTCTGTCCCGCTGACGCGCTGTGCTGCGCCAACGGTTGTGGCACCGACTGCATGACCGAACTGCAGTAGCCCCTTCCATCGTTAAGTCTTAAACCCGCAGGGTTCGCCGGGTTAGGCACTAGCCCCAGCACTGTTCTACTATCTCGGCTGACGGTGACAGGGTCATGCCTGAGGGCATGAGCGCCGAGGACTAGGGAGGACTAGGATGGAACTAGCGATGACCAAACAGGAGCGTGAGGCCTTTCTGGCCGAGCCTCACATCGGCATCATGAGCGTAGATTGGCAGGGACGGGGGCCGCTCACGGTTCCGATCTGGTACGACTACGAGCCTGGCGGCGAGATCGTCATTCTTACTACTCCAGGGTCGCGCAAGGCCAAGCTGCTGGATCGGACGGGACGCTTCACGCTGTGTGCGCAGACCGAGACTCCGCCTTACAAGTATACTTCCGTCGAGGGTCCGGTGGTCTCGGTCACCGCAGCCGACGTGGAGCGCGACAGTCGTCCGATGGCACGCCGGTATCTGGGTGACGAACTGGGAGATGCCTACGTTGAAGAAACCAGCGACCAGGATGGCGACGCGGTTGCCATTCGTATGCGACCGGAGCGCTGGAAGACGGTCGACTACTCTAAACAATACGGCAACGGAGGCTGATCCCTCGGCCTTCACGACACTCTATGGGCCGCGCCTGCCTAGTTTACAACAGTGATAAAGAGGGACTTTAAACCCTTTGGGAAAGTGAGTTCGCTCACCTTGGGGGGCGGAGGCATCGGAGGTTCTTGGGGCACGACCAAGCGGGCCGAAGCGATTGCAACGGTCAATCTGGCACTCGAGATGGGCATCGATCATTTCGATGTCGCCCCGCTGTACGGCAAGGGAGAAGCGGAAAAAGTTCTAGGCAAAGCGTTGTCCGGCAAGGACCCGAGCAACCTGCATTTCACCACAAAATGTTTGTTGGGGGATATTCCCAACGAGCAGATCTTCGACCGCCTGGAGACCTCGCTTGCCCGAAGCATGCGCAATATCGGAGTGGAGAGGGTCGATCTGTTCCTCTTGCATTCCCAATTGATACTGGATGGCACCGAAGAGCTTTTCAGGTTCAATGAGTTCAAGGCGCAGCTGACAACTCCGATCAGTGCATATTTTGATGCCGTGATACCCGCATTTGAACGGCTGAAGGAGGAAGGAAAGATAGCTCACTGGGGTATAACCGGCCTGGGAGAACAAGCCGCTGTTATAGAAGCGATCAACCATCAGGCGGCACCGGCCGCGGTACAGTGCGTTGTCAATGTCTTGAACTCTGCTGGTGGCCTGAACTGTGCCGCTGAAGATTTTGACCCCAGGGCCATTTTATCTACTTGCCGTGATCAACAGGTGCCTGTCCTGGCCATAAGGGCGGTCCAAGCTGGCGCCTTGACCGGCTCGATGGATAGAGAGCTGGAAGATACAGACCCCGACCAGGCCGATTATAAGAGAGCACATAGATTTAGAGAGTTGGCTTCAGAGTGGAAAGAATCTCCGGCAAGCCTGGCCCACAGGTATGCGCTAAGCATTGCCGGGGTAAGCTCGGTTATTTTAGGAACAAAGAACCGGCCTGAATTGCAGGACTGTTTGCGTGCTGAACAGACAGGCGGGCTTGCCCCCGAAGAGCTCGAAGCTTTGGAGTCCTTGTTTTCTGGTGACTAGCCGGGCAAACCTTAAGAGAGGCCGGTGACTAGATGACCTTGAAAATCTTTGCGGCCCTGTTTGCCATTTTGGCGGTCACGAACCTGCTCAAGCCCTTCCATCTGTTGGGTGATGAGACCGGTTTCGTGTTGTTCGGAACCAGGCTCACGGGTACCGCCAACGCGGTGGCCGGCCCGCTGTTCGGTGTCTTCTTGCTGGTCTACGCATGGCTCATCTTTACGCAGAACCATATGGCCCTGCCGGTGGGGATTGCCTACGCCGCCTATGTCGTGGTCAATCTGGTCCTTTTCTACTACCGTACCGAGACCCCGGGCGGGCTAGGGTATCTAATCTTTGGCGTGGTCTATGCGGCGGTCGCCATCGGTGTTTCGGCAGGAGCGGTCTGGCAGCTGTTGAAGGCCGGCGGCGAGTTACACTGACGCTAACGCCGAGGTCTAACCGCCCAAGGAAAACTCCAATCCCGGCATATGCGTGACCGCCGACGTCGGTGCGACCCAGGCGGTGTATGAGATTGGCTCTACCGTCCAACCGCCGCTGCTGGGGTCGAAGTAGGCCAAGTCGTCGGCGCATAGTTCGAAACTAACCTCACACGACTGGCCCGGCTCGAGCGCCAGTTTGCAAAATCCGCGCAGCAGCTTCTTCGGCCGGTCGACCGCCGACCGTTCGAAGCCGACATAGCACTGTACGACCTCTTCTGCCGTACGGTCTCCGGAGTTGGTGACCTCGCAGCGTAGCGTGACTGCCTCGCCGTCAACGCTGCCGCGCACCGGCCCGTAGTCGAAACTGGTATAGCTTAGCCCGAACCCGAAACAGTAGGCCGGTTCGAGTTGGTTGCGATCGAATAATGTGTAGCCATGGTACATGCCGTACTCGATGTGCTCGGCGTCCTTGTCGAAGAAGGGCAGCTCGGCCGCATCGGTTGGAATCGTGAAGGGGAGCTTGCCGCTCGGGCTGACCTCGCCGAACAGCAAACGCGCCGCGGCGTGCCCGCCCTCCATGCCCGGATACCACAGCATCAAAATCGCATCGACCTTATGGTGCCATCGCTCCATGGTGATTGCGCTACCGCCAATCACGACAACAACCGTACGCGCATTGGCGGCGGCCACCGCCAGGACCAGCGCTTCGTCGGCCGCAGACAGCGAAAGGCTGTCGCGGTCACCGCCCGCCTCCTTGCCCCCGCCCTCTATGCTCATCTCTCCGGGGATGAACTCGCCCTCATCCTTATGGGTGTAACCGACCACGACCACGGTCACCCCGGCCGACCCTGCGGCAGCTACGGCCGAGTCCAAGTCGCTGCCGTCATCGTAGAGCAGTTCGGCCGCATCACCGACATAGTTGCGAAGTCCCTTGAGAACACTGACCGTCGATGGCGGCCGTACCAGACTGGAACCGCGGTCGCCCAGACTGACGCCATCGGCCAATGGCCCGACGACCGCGACCCGTGCCAGGCTGTCGCGAGAGAGCGGCAACAGGCCGTTCTCGTTGCGCAACAACACGGCGCTCTTCTCGGCAGCCTCGCGTGCAAGCGCCCGGTGTTCGGTGCAGGCCACGACCGACATCTCGTAACGCTCGGGGTCCTGGCGCGTTTCAAAGGTCAGCAAGGTCGTCAGTATGCGACGTGCGGCCTCATCGATGTCGGCGCGCGGGACCTCGCCACGCTCGACCGCCTCAACCAATTTGTCTCCGAAAAAGGTCGGCTCGGGGTTCTCGACGTCAAGCCCGGCCGCCGCCGCATCGGGTCCGTACACGCCCTTTACGAAGTCGGAGTGCACGAAGCCTTCGAAGCCCCATTCCTCCTTTAGAATCGTGCGCAGCAGCCTGCGGTTATGGCCGCAGTAGGGGCCGTTGACCTTATTGTAGGCGCTCATCACCGAGGCCACGCCTTGGTCTATGCAGCGTTTGAAGTGAGGTAGGTACACCTCGCGCAGTTCGCGTTCGCCAACTATGACATCGACCTTGAAGCGCGCGTTCTCGATGCTGTTACAGGCAAAATGCTTGACGGTCGCGATGACGTTGTGACGCTGCACCCCGCGGACCAACGCGGCGCCCATTTCCCCTAGGTGCCGGGGGTCCTCGCCGTAGGTCTCTTGGGCACGCCCCCAGGCCGGGTGGCGCAGTAGATTGATACATACCCCACCGAAGAAATTGGAACCCTGCGCACGCGCCTCCCGCCCGATGGCCTCACCGATACGTTCCTCGAGGGCGACATCCCAGGACGCTCCGCGCGCCATGGCCACGGGGAAACAGGTCGAGTTGCCCAGCGCCACACCGCGCGGACCATCGGTGAACATGAGCTTGGGCAGCCCCAGGCGCTCATTGCCGCCGCCGGTTTGGTAGGGAGAAATATTGTACTGCCCGTCGTCGGCCAAATACTGCTCGATGAAGCCGTGGCCCGACATCAGGTAGACCTTCTCATCGAGGCTCAGCTCATCGAGACACCAGTCCACGAATGCGTGAATCTCTTCGGCGCTCGCACCTGTGGCCGGCAACTGCATGCCAGCTTTCTTAGGCAGGACCCGCGCGTCTGTCGACCCACAAGCTCGCAAAGTTCGTCCCCGCGGTGTAAGTAGATGCGGTTGCCACCACGGCGGGCCGGCCCCGCGCCTTCCGGTTCCCTTCCCATGAAAGTCAGGAACATCGCCATCATCGCCCATGTTGACCACGGCAAGACCACGCTGGTCGATCGTCTTTTGCAGCAGGGTGGGGCCCTTCACGAGAACCAGCAACTGGTCGACCGTGCTATGGACAGCAACGATCTCGAGCGCGAACGCGGCATCACCATCCTGGCCAAATGCACCTCGGTCGTCTGGAACGACACCCGCATCAACATCGTCGACACGCCCGGGCACGCCGACTTCGGGGGCGAGGTCGAGCGCATCCTGTGCATGGTCGATGGTGTGTGCGTACTGGTCGATGCCGCCGAGGGACCCATGCCGCAAACCCGTTTCGTGGTCGGTAAGGCCTTAAGGCTCGGGCTCGCGCCATTGGTCGTTATCAACAAGGTCGACCGTCCCGATCAGCGTGCCGGCGAGGTACTCGACGAGGTGTTCGACCTGTTCGCGGCACTAGAGGCCAGCGACACACAACTCGACTTTCCAGTGGTCTACGCTTCGGCAAAGGAAGGTTGGGCCAGCGCCGACCTTGGCGGAGAGCGAAAGGATATGGCCCCGCTGTTCGAACTGATGGTTGGGCGCACGCCGTCACCCCGGGTCGATGATAGCGGCGAGTTTAGGATGCTGGCCACCACGCTCGAATACGACCCGTGGCTGGGGCGCATACTGACCGGGCGCATAGAGTCGGGAACGGTCGTTCCCAATATGACCGTCAAGGCGCTCTCGCTCGATGGCACCGTGGTCGAGCGTGCGCGGGTCACCAGGGTGCTTTCCTTCGACGGACTGCAGCGTAACTCGCTCGACCGTGCCGGTGCCGGAGACATCGTGGCCATCGCCGGGCTCGAGCGCGCAACCGTGTCCGACACCATCTGCGAACCGGTGGTCACGCAGGGGCTGCCGGCACAGCCGGTCGACCCGCCGACCCTGGCCATGTCCTTTGGCCCCAACGACTCGCCTCTGGCCGGGCAGGAAGGCGACAAGGTCACCAGCCGTGTTATCCGCGAGCGGCTCCAGCGTGAGGCCGAGGGCAATGTGGCGCTACGGGTCTCCGACACCGACGACAAAACGGTGTTCGAGGTCGCCGGCCGCGGCGAACTGCAACTCGGCGTGCTGGTCGAAACGATGCGGCGCGAAGGTTACGAGCTATCCCTCGGCCGTCCCCGCGTGCTTTACCGCGAAGACCCCGATAGCGGGGTAGTTTGCGAGCCCTACGAAGAGGTCGTGGTCGATGTCGATGATGACTATGCCGGCATCGTCATTGATAAGCTGGCCCAGCGCAGGGGCCGGGTGATGGGGATGCACAGTTCGGGCGGAGGCAAGACCCGAATCGTGTTCCACGCGCCCTCGCGCGGCTTGATCGGCTACCATGGCGAGTTCTTGACCGACACGCGCGGTACCGGCGTCATGCACCGAATTTTTCACGACTGGGAACCGGTGGTGGGCGAGATGGCCGGACGTCGCTGCGGTACGATGGTGTCGATGGAGCAGGGCCGCTCAGTGGCCTATGCGCTGTGGAACTTGGAAGAGCGTGGTCCGCTCTTTATCGGCCCCGGCGAACGGGTCTACGGCGGCATGATAATCGGCGAGCACAACAAGGGCAGCGACCTCGAGGTGAACCCGCTCAAGGGAAAGCAATTGACCAACATGCGGGCCTCCGGCAAGGACGACGCGATACAGCTGACTCCGCCCACCCGAATGACGGTCGAGCAGGCGATGAGCTACATTGCCGACGACGAGCTGGTAGAGGTCACACCCCGCTCGGTACGCTTGCGCAAACGCTGGCTAGACGTCCATGAACGCAAGCGCCGCAGGTCGGCCGCGGCGCTGCGCGCAGCCTGAGCGGCTAGGGCCCAAAGATGGTATGTTGCGATTATGTTCGGTTTGCCTGAGGGGCGGTTGCGCAGGGTCGCGCTGTTTGTGGTAGCGGCCTTCTTCAGTTTTGCGGGCGTCAGCCACTTCACCAACACCGAGTTCTTCCTAGCCATTGTGCCGCCCTACCTGCCGGCGCACCACGCGCTGGTCTACATCAGCGGTGTCTTCGAGGTCCTCGGGGGTGTGGGCGTGTTGTTGGCCGTATCGCGCACTTGGGCCCGCTACGGACTGATAGCGCTGCTCGTGGCCGTCTACCCGGCCAACATTCATATGGCGCTTCACCCCGACCTGTTTCCGGACATGACCGTGACCGCTTTGTATGTCCGGCTCCCGCTGCAGTTCGTCATGGCCTGGCTGGTATGGTGGGCGACCGCTGCCGATAGCCCGGCGGCCGCCGTCCAAGTTAGTCCTTCTTAGAAGCTGTGGGTCTGTCTGACCGGCACCGGCGTTTCCTTCTGGTCGAACAGGGCCTGGGTCCTGCCGTGTTCAACTGTGCGATAAACGGCGCCATAGCCTGGGCTCTGTTCCGGTCGGCGGTGGACGTTCCTATATGGGGCGAGCAAAGCGTTGGTGTAGACCTTCTGGCCACGGCCTTTATTCTTCCGTTGCTCACATGCGTCATCGTCAGCGCGCTGGTCGGCCGGCAGGTGCGGTCGGGCAAAGTACCTCCGCTTGCGTCCGGCCAGCTTCCCCATTCATCCTGGTTCGAACGTTCTGTGCCCAAACGCGCGTTGTTGCTGGCCGCCGCCGGGGTCCTCTTTGGCGCCGCGCCGATAGTGTGGGCGCTTAGCCTGGGGCAGGCCCAAGCGTTCACTGTACCCGCGTTCGTGGTCTTTAAGGCCCTGTGGTCGGCCATGCTTGCGTCCGTGGTCACCCCGATTGCCGGATGGTGGGCCCTGGCAAATGCTTCTCGATAACTGGCAACAGGACGGCGGTCCGATTAACCTCCGGTAGGCTACAGCCGTCCGCCGGGCGGCCGGCCCTCGCACCGTGCCAGGCAGAAAACCCAGTATCGCCGTCATCGGCGCCGGCATGTCCGGCCTGTGCATGGCCATCAAGCTAGAGAAGGCCGGTTTCGGGGATTTTACCATCTACGAGAAGGCCGATCGTGTCGGCGGCACCTGGCGCGAGAACACCTATCCGGGGCTCAGCTGCGATGTGCCGTCCCACTACTACAGCTACACCTTCGAGCGCAATCCCGACTGGACCCATCTCTTCTCGACGGGAGCCGAGATATGGGACTACTTCGACCGCGTCACCGACAAGTACGACCTTCGCCGCAGGATACGGTTCGGCCTGGAGGTCCGCGATTGTCGCTGGAGCGACGGTGCTTGGGACATCGAGCTAAGCGACGGCGGCCGGGAGCGGGCCGACGTAGTGGTCTCGGCAACCGGAGTGCTTCACCATCCCTCCACGCCCGATATCGAAGGGCTGGACAGCTTCGAGGGCGCCACCTTTCACTCGGCCCGCTGGGACCATGAGGTCGAGCTTGACGGCCGCCGCATCGGAATAATCGGTACCGGTTCAACGGCCAGCCAGATAGTAGCGGCTTTGGCCGAGCGGGCCGGCCAGCTTACGATGTTCCAGCGGACGGCGCAGTGGATAGCTCCCACGCCTGACAAAGCCTACTCGGAGCGGGCCAAGTGGGCCTTTCGCTGGGTTCCTGGCCTCGCCTTCCTCTACTACCATTTCTTCAGGCTGATGTTCGAGTACCTGCCCGCGCGTGCGGTCATCAAGCCCGGTTGGCAGCGCCGCCGCATAGCCGAGGCCTGCCGCAACAATCTGGCCGGTGTCCGTGATCCGGAGCTTCGCCGTAAGCTCACGCCGGACTACGAGCCGATGTGCAAGCGGCTCATCATGTCGGCCGGCTTCTATGACGCCATTCAAGCCGACAACTGTGCGGTCGTGACCGACACCATAGAACGAATCGAACCCACCGGCGTACGAACCGCCGACGGCACTCTCCACGGGTTCGATGTGTTGGTGCTGGCAACCGGCTTCGACCCCCATGCCTTCATGCGGCCGATGAATCTGGTGGGCGAGAACGGGCTTACTCTGAAGGAGGCTTGGAGCGAGGCCGTAACCGCCTACCGGACCATCGCTCTGGCCGGGTTCCCGAACTTCTTCATGCTGATCGGGCCCAACGGTCCGGTCGGCAACTTCTCGCTTATCTCGGTAGCCGAGACCCAGGCCGACTACATTATAAAGTGTCTGCGTCTGCTCGAGGACGGAAAGCTCGAGAAAATCTCTCCCGACCCCCGGGTATGTCAACGGCTCGAAGAGGAACGTATCGAGGGACTGGCCAGTTCGGTGTGGACCACCGGGTGTAAGAGCTGGTACCTCGATGCCCGTGGCATCCCGGCGCTGTGGCCCTTTACGCCCGACCGTTTCCGCCGCGAGCTCCGAAGCCCCCGCTTGTCCGAGCTGGGTGGCTAGTGGCAACAGGCGGCCAGCTTCGAACCGCCGGTCCCCGCCACATAGCCCGGTGTGATGCCAAGATGGCCCGGGTCATCCGCGCCGTCGGACCATGCCGCCTTCCCCAGCGCCACGGCCGCTACGCAACGCTGGTCCATGCCATCATCTCGCAACAGGTCTCGACCGCTTCGGCCCGTGCGGTTCAAAAAAAGCTTCGCCGTGTGGCTGGGGGTTATCTGAGCCCGGAGAGGATTGCCGCACTGAGCTTAAAAGAATTGGCCAGTGCTGGCCTTTCGCGTGCCAAGGCCGGCTATATCGCCGGCCTGGCCGCGGCGGTGTCTTCGCGGCAGCTTCGCCTCGACAATATCCACCGCTTGGACGACCAGGCCGTCATCGAATGTCTTATTGCCATAAAGGGCATCGGACCCTGGACGGCCCATATGTTCTTGATGTTCGTCCTGAACCGCCCCGACATCATGCCCACCGGTGACCTCGGCATCGCCTACGGCTTTAGGCGTGTCTACGGGCTTGGCAAAGTGCCGAGCGAAAAGCGCATGCTCGCGCTTTCCGAACCCTGGCGTCCCTACCGCACGGTAGGCAGTTGGTATCTTTGGCGAAGCCTCGACCTACCGAGCGACAGTTAGCCGCTTAGTCGTCGGGGCCGGCCACAACGCCGCGGTCATGGAGCCGGCCTATCTCGTGGTCGCTCATGTCGAGCAGGCCGGAGAGTATCTCGTCGGTGTGCTCGCCCTAGGGGAAAACCCCTAACGCGGCTGCGATTCTAGCCCAAAGCCGCCCGATACATCCACAGGCCAACGAAAAAGGGCCGCCCCCGCGAGGAGGCGGCCCTTCGGCGCAAAACGGGGCTGGAGAGTGGTTAGCCTCGTTCCTGAGCCGATCGTCAGATCTGTATCTGAATGCCGAGCCTTATGCTCTGGGTGCTCGAACCATCTGAGGCCGGCTCGTCGTCTCCGAGCACCAGCGATATCCGGGAGTTGTGACCGTCGATCACATAGTTGAGACCGAGCTCGGTCAGCTCACGGCTCTCGAACTCCTGGAACCTGGCCATCGTCTGTATGCGACCGCCCAGGGTCCCGACCTTGTTCGGCATCAGATAGCTGGCCAGTACGAAGCCGCCGTCCCCTTCGAGCCCACCGTCGGTGGCACCCTTGCCGTCACGGTCGTAGTCGTAATAGGCCCCTTCGAGGCTCAGTACGCCGCCGTC
>JAYGCK010000102.1:0-4835 GCA_046583395.1 Deltaproteobacteria bacterium | reverse complement strand
CGGGCAACCAACTCCTTGCCTGTGCCTGTTTCACCGGTGATCATCACCGGTGTGTCGAGGGACGCGCAGTCCTTTATTGCGACCATCACATCTTCGATCATGTGAGGATCCGCCCCAAGCAACCCGCGCGCCATGCATCCTTTATACAGATCCCGATCGGCGAGAGGCATCCCCCACACCTGAATGTGCTGGTAGATCTTGTCAGAGTAGGTTGAGCCGGCGAGATCCCTCAACTGGTCCTCTGTCATCGCCGCGGCCTCGGTACGAAACCTCCTTGCCATGTCATGGGCCACCACGAGCTGCTGCCACCGAAGCTGTATCTTGCCCGTATCACCAAGGGAAACGAGATCGGGGGTTCTTGGCATGACCATTTGCTCCTCTGTAACTGGGAGCCCGGAGGTTACACTCACTGAACCCGGCGCCGTGTGGGACCAGTTCCTGATCAACACGGGCATAGAGGGGGCTCCCCATACATCACAATAGGCCGACCTCAGTCCTGTCGCAGCGTGGTCGGTGGGTTCACGAGCCCCAATCCCCTCAAGAAGGAGCTTCTCTTCCAGGAAGCTCTGGATTCCGGCCAAGCCGACACCCAGGCTGAGCTTGCAGCAAAGTGTGGAGTCCCGCGAGAGACGGTGGGTGCCTATCTACGCTTGCTGAACCTGGCCCCGGCAAGAGCGCGACAGCATGGCACGCAACAGCGATTCAGTCCAGAATGCCTCGGCATGAAGCAGTTTGCCGGAAGGGCGGGGCAGCGAATCCATAGCCAAGTAGGCCAGGGACGGCGAGCGATCTGCAGTGCGGCCAGCTTGCCCCAGGCAGGCGAGGTGCCGATAATTCGGCCCAGGTTCGCCGCGCCGCGTCGCGGTGGCCCGCGAGAATCCATTACGGTAGAACGCTCTCTTGATGTTCACCAGTCAACTAGTAAGGAAGGCCATGCAGAAATCACATGTCCTCACGCTGTGTCTGATGCTCCTGCCAGCCTCGGTTTTTGCGTCGCAGGTACGCGGGCAGGTCTCTGATGAAGCTACTGGCGAGGCACTTGTGGGTGCGATCCTTGCCGTAGAGGGGACGAAGCTGGGTGCAGTCGCCGGTCTGGATGGGTCCTACTCGATCGACGGTATTCAGGCCGGTCAGCACACGGTTGTTGCTTCCTATGTCGGCTACGGCTCAAAGAGCCAGGTTGTCACCGTCACTGAAAGCGGGGCAACGGCTGATTTCTCTCTGAAGAGCTCGCCCGTAGAGGTCGACGCCGTCACGATCGTCGGGTCGCGGTTTCGACCGCGAACACAGATCACCTCGCCGGTGCCGGTCGACAATCTGCAGGCCAAAGAACTGGTTGCCACCGGACAGGTGAGTCTCGATCACATGCTGGCCTACAAAGTGCCCTCCTACAACGTGTCCCAGCAGACGATATCGGATGCCACCGCCCACTTCGACCCGGCAGAACTCAGGGGGCTGGGTCCGAGTCGGACCTTGGTGCTCATCAACGGCAAGCGCAGGCACGCAAGTTCGCTGGTCTATATCAACGACACGCCTGGCAAAGGCGAGGTAGGCGTAGACATGCGGAGCATTCCCACCGCTGCGATCGGGCGGGTCGAGGTGCTTCGAGACGGTGCATCTGCGCAGTATGGCTCAGATGCCATCGCAGGTGTTGTGAACATCATTCTGAAGGAAGAAACAGACTATACCGAGGTAAACTTGTCAGCCGGTCAGACCGCGGGCGGTCACAGGAATGCGGGCGATGGCGACAACATGGGTGTCGACATCAACCATGGCATGAACATCGGCGACAAGGGCTACTTGAACGTCACGGCATCCTATCACGACCAGGATGAAACCAAGCGTGCAGGGGTGCCAGGTGGCGATGGTCTCTTTGGCTTTCTCTACGACATCGGCGCCATCCCGATCGAAGCGGCTGGCGGTTTCGAGGCAACGCCTGGCGTTGTGGCCACGGGTGCACAGATCCGCTCGGGTGATACCGATTGGCAGCGTGAGAATCCCGATTTGGGAACCCGCATCGGAATCCCCGATATGACAACCAGGGGCGTGTTCCTGAACGGCACCTACGATCTGAATGAGCAGACCGAACTCTATGCTTTTGGTGGGTACACGGATCGGAGTGGATTGAGCTATGCACTCTACCGGGCCCCCTACTGGCCCGGGGTCTCTGACTGCTGCAATCTCATCGCCGGTGCCAAAGCGAATGGATTCCAGCCAACATTCGAGACCGATATCATCGACAATTCACTGACGGCCGGCGTTCGCGGACGAAAGATGGACTGGGATTATGATGTCAGCCTCAGTTCGGGAGGAAACTCGGTCGATTACACGGTAGACAATTCTCTGAACATGGACCTGGGTGAGGACAGTCCTACCACGTTCGAGCCGGGGGGGTACGGGTTTGGTCATGCTGTCGTAAACCTTGATGTAGCCAATGCGTTCGGGCAGGTATCTGTGGGCCTGGGAACGGAGTACCGCATCGAGAACTTTATTGCCACGAGTGGAGACGAAGCTTCCTACGCCGGTGGCGGCGTGCAGTCTTTCCCAGGGATTCAGCCGCAGAATGCCGTCGATGAGGATCGGTCAAGCGTCGGATTCTACGCCAACGCAGACTATGACCTGAATGACGATGTGCTCATCGGGTTGGCCACCAGATTCGAGAACTACAGTGACTTTGGGACCAGTCTCACGTGGGGAGCGAATGGCCGGTACAAGCTGGCAGATGACAATCTGTCTATCCGCTCGTCACTTTCGACAGGCTTTCGTGCTCCCTCACTGCACCAGATCTACCTGAGCAATATCCAGACGCTGTTGTCGGCTGGTACGATCTCGAATCAGGGCACCTACAACAACGAGAGTGACGTCGTCAGATCGCTTGGCGTGGGCGAACTCAAGGAAGAGACATCAACCAACTTCACGTTGGGGATGGCATTCAAGCCACGGCCCGGATGGTATGTCTCCGTGGACTACTACAACATCGCCGTGGATGACCGGATCGTGTATTCGAGTAGCATCGCATCCAGCGATGAGACGACACAGGTGTTCCAGATACTCGCTGACGCGAACATTACGAGCCTGAAATTCTTCGCCAACGCCGTCGACACTGAGACAAGCGGTATCGATGTCGTCGTCGATGTACCAGGTGTGGAGTTGGGCCCCGGGGAACTGGATATCAATGTTGCTGCAAATTTCAGTGACACCGAAATCGTCGGCGCCATTGCCACGCCGGCACCGATCGCTGCAGCCGGCGTGAACCTGTTCGACCGCAAGGAGCAGTCTCGCATCGAGACGGCTCGGCCATCGCAGAAGATGACACTTGGCCTCACGTATCGCGTCGACAACCTGTCGGTAGCACTCAACAACACGAGGTTCGGCGAAGTCACTTGGCGACACGCCGGCGGTGACGCCACGAAGGGCTATGACGACACCACGGACCAGACATTTTCCGCCAAGGTGCTGACAGATCTGCTGCTCAACTACCAAGTCAATGATATGTTCGGCATCAACCTGGTTGTGAATAACCTGCTCGACGTGTTTCCGGACAAACTGGACGCGAAGGGTGATTTCGAGGCCGACCTGGGTGGCCGGTTCGAGTATCCGTGGGAAGTGAATCAGTTTGGCTTTACGGGAACTACGATCCGGAGCGGTCTGTCGGTTCGGTTCTAGGGGGCGTCGTTTTGGCGAAGGCCGGTAGAGCGCCCGGGCCGCAGAAGCGGTCCGGGCGCTTTGCTATGCATCGCCTCCTGCCACCGACGATCGGAACCATGCACACCAACGGGGCAGATGAGTCAGGATGAGCCTGGAGAGCTGGGCGGCTTTGGCCACCGTGTTCATCCTGGGGGCGTTGAGCCCGGGGCCGAGTCTGGCTGTGGTGTTGCACAACACGATGGCCGGCGGTCGTCGTCAGGGAGTGATGACGGGGATTGGGCACGGCCTTGGGTTCGGTCTTTACGCATTTCTGGCGGCGGCCGGAATGGCGACGGCCCTGGCTCTCCATGAGGCCACGCAGACGGTCCTCAAGTGGGTTGGAATCGCCCTGCTGGTGTACCTGGGAGCCCGGTTTCTCCAGGCTGCACGGGCCAACTTCCACCGAGCACCAGACGCGAGCCACCATGGTTCGCAAGGCCGTGCCGGCTTTGCCCAGGGCTTCGCCGTTGCTCTGCTGAACCCCAAGATTCTGGCCTGGATGCTGGCCCTTTACGCCCCCTTCGTCGGGGCCGACAGCACGACGGGGACTCTACTCGGTATGAGCCTGCTGGGGATGTGTATCGACGGCACCTGGTATGTCACCGTGGCGATCCTGCTGGCTCGCGGCCAGGTGGTCGCCAGGCTGCGGGCTCGATCGGGTTGGATCGACGCCGCCATGGGTGTGCTGATGTTCGTGTTTGCGGGCCTGTTGTTCAGCAAGTAACTGAACTACTGGTTTGGCCGCTGGACACTCGGTCATGCCGCGCGGGTACAGGCGCTCGGGCAGGAGTCTGAGTACTAGCCACTGGCGATGTGGGGTGAGCGTCTGCAGGAGCAGGCGTCGTTGTTCCAGCAGGACGCCCTGCCGACGACGCTGGGGCAGTTGCCGCAGCTCCTGGAGGACATGCGGAGTCACGCCTGATCTGCCGGGGAGGAGGCAACAGAAAGGGGACCCGAGTCGTTGGCTCAGGTCCCCTTCAATTTGGTAGCGCAAAGACAGCTATATCCCACCGTTGCCCGCAAGACAACGACTAGCGTCGGCTGTGGCTAGTTGCTAGATTTGAGGCAGCAGTCAGCAACAAGGGTGTGGTGGGCTTGCCTCAGACTTGGGGTGCCATGGGTCCGCCCTCGAGTCACCTCCCGCGATC
>JAYGCK010000038.1:0-22964 GCA_046583395.1 Deltaproteobacteria bacterium | reverse complement strand
GGGATAGCGTCCGTGAAGGCGACGAACTGCCAGAACTGGTCAAACGGCCAGACCTGCGCCAGCTGGTCCAGTACGCCGCCGGTTCGGGCGATTTCAACCCCCTGCATTATGACTACCGCTTCCCGCAGGCCCAGCAGATAGGCTCCGTAATCGTTCATGGCCGGTTCAAATACGCCGCCCTTGGCGAGCTGGTCTCAAACTGGCTGGGACACGGCGGCCGGGTTCGCAAGCTGGCCTGCCAGTACCGGGGCATGGACCTACCCGAACAGGACATCCTTTGTCGTGGCCGGGTCGTGGCCAAGCACGAGACCGACGGTCAGAGGACCATCGAGCTGGAGGTCTGGACCGAGAACGGCGACGGGAAACGGACCACGCCCGGTACGGCCGTGGTCGTACTCGACGGCCCCTGACCTAGCGTGGGCCCGCTCAGGCGGCCGACAGCCGCACGGGCATTTCCTTGATGCCGTTGGTCTGGTTCGAGCGCAGACGGCGCACGGCCCCGATAACCTCGCAGCCCGTGACCCGGGCCACTAGTTCCTCGAAAAGGACCTTTATCTCGAGTCGGGCCAAGGCCGCCCCCAGACAAAAGTGCTCGCCCAAGCCGAAGGCCAGGTGTGGATTGGGACGCCGTCCGACATCGAAAAGATCGGGGTTGGCGAAAACCTCTGCATCCCGGTTGGCCGAACTGTAGAACAGGACGACTTTGTCGTCCTCGTGGATGCTCTGTCCGCACAGTTCGACCTCCCGTGTCGCAGTGCGCCGGAACTGGTGAAGCGGACTGACGAAGCGCAGCATCTCTTCGACCGCCGTCGACATCATCTCCGGTTCGCCGTGCAGACGGGCAAATTGGTCGGGATGTTCGCTGAGCGCGAGCATCCCGCCGCTGATGAGCGTGCGGGTGGTCTCGTTACCGGCCACGGTCATCTGCACGAAGAGCCCACCAAACTCCTCGTCGGTGATGCGCTGGCCGTCCACTTTGGAATTTACCAACACGGTGGCCAGGTCTTCACCCCGGGGCGCGTCCGCACGGTTGTCCGGTTGTTTGCGCGTTTCGGCAAGCTCGAGGGCATAGGTGTACATCTCGACCGAGGCCCCGAGCGCATCTTCAGCGGTGTGGTCAAACTCGGGGTCGTCAAAACCGACAAGACGGTCCCCCCATGCCGCAAGTTGGGGGCGGTCGCCAGCCGGAACACCCATCAGCTCACCGATGACCTGTAGCGGCAGTGGTGCGGCCACCTCGCGGACAAAGTCGCACTCGCCTTTGGCCAGAGCACGGTCGACGATACCACGGGCGAGTTCACGAATTCGGGGTTCGAGGAGGGCCACCATGCGTGGCGTGAAACCCGTTTGCACCAGTTGACGGAACTTCCCGTGCTGGGGAGGGTCGAGGTTGAGCATCATGGTGCGCACCAGCGGTAGCTGGTCGTTGCTTGGGTCCGCGATTTGGGTGCCCCGGCGGGCCGAAGAGAAAGTTGCCGCGTCCTTGGAAACGGCGGCTACATCGGCGTGCCGCATGACCGCCCAAAACCCGGGCCCTTGCGGTTCCGGGTGGAAAAAGACCGGGCTTTGCTCTCTGAGCTGACGGAAGCGCTCGTGAGGGACCCCGGCCTCATAGATGTCGGGGTCGTAGATATCGAGGCCCGTCAAAGTAGATGCGACCGCCACCTGACGGCTACAGGGAGTCGCGCCCGCTGCCGCCGCCGACCAGACGTCGAATGGCCTCGTGGAGGAAGCGGCGCTGACGCTCGACCGCGCCGCCGGACAAGGGGTCTTCGCCGACGATCTTTTCCAGCAAGGAAGCGTTGGCGAAATAACCGATGACGAGGTTGGTGAGCGTGGCCATGAGCAAGGGAAGCTCTTCTCGCTCCCAGCCCTCAAAACGCGGGCTTTTCTGTATCAGCGTCACGCCGTCGGCGAATATCGGTGCCAGCCAACGCACGGCCAGGCCCGCAAGCATGTCACCGCCTGCCAGTGCCTCGTGCTGCACCAGGCGGGCTATTTCCGGCTTGGCTGCGAAATGGTCGATGATGCGGTCCATCCCGTTCCAGAACTCGTCGCGCGACCACTCACCGGTGGCCATGCGGGCCATATCCTTGAAGATTTCGAAGACCGGTCGCATCCCGCGGTCGAGAACTGCCTCGTAGAGGCCCTCTTTTCCGGGAAAGTGGTTGTAGAGACTGGCCGGGTTGAGACTGACCGCCGCGGCAATGTCGCGAACCGCGGTCCCGGCGTAACCACGGTCGGCGAACAAACCCTCGGCTGCGTCGAGAATGCGGTCGACCGTGCTCAGTGCCGGTGTTGCTGTTGTGGAACTATCGTCCATCTGCTGCCAACAAACGTTCGTTTATCCCGCCGAATCACCCGCCGCAAGGTCCTCCCCCACCCGTCCTGTGGACGCCGCAAGCGCGCCGGGCTACAAAAGTAGAACACGTTCTACTTCGGTCCGGCAACCGCCGGGGAGGCTGTGATTCGAGCATGACCGATATCGACCTTTCCAACCCCGACAACTTCAACGATGGCATCCCCCACTCCCGTTTCCGGGAGCTGCGCCGTGAGGACCCGGTCTACTGGCATCCGCCCACCGAGTTCGACGAGACCGGGTTCTGGTGCATCACCAAGTACGAGGACGTCAAGCGCATTTCCTGCGACCCTGAGAACTTTTCCTCCTGGCGGGGTGGAAGCAGCATGTTCACACCCGAGCACGATCAGCTCGAGCTCACACGCATGATCATGCTCAACATGGACCCACCCCAACACGGCAAGTTCCGCCGTATAGTCTCACGTGGCTTCACCCCGCGCTCGATCGAACAGATCGCCCCCCGAGTACGTGAACTAGCACGCGACATAATCGACTCAGTAGCCGAGCGAGGCGAAGCAGAGTTTGTTACGGATATCGCCTCCAAACTACCCATAGAGGTTATCTGCGAACTGATGGGAGTTCCTCCGGAACTGCGCCCATCGGTCTTCGATCTAAGCAATCGCCTAATCGGTTTTGACGATCCAGAGTACCAGTCCAGCCTTGAGGATGGTTCCCTGGCCGCGGCGGAGATATACGCCATTGCTGAAGAGGTCGGCGCACTTAAGCGCAAGTGCCCGGCGGATGACCTGACAACCAAGATCCTTCACGGAGAGGTCGACGGGGAAAACCTCTCGCAGCAGGAATACGGTTCTTTCTTTCTCCTGCTAGCGCTAGCCGGCAATGAGACAACCCGCAACCTCACCTCCAACGCCATGCTGCTCCTTATGGAGCACCCCGCCGAGCGTCAGACCCTGGTGGACGAACCTGGTCTGATAGAACGCGGCGTCGAGGAGTCCCTCCGATACAATCCGGTCGTCATGCACTTCCGGCGCACGACCACCCGCGATATGGAGCTTCGCGGGAAGACCCTCAAGGAGGGCGATAAGGTTGTTATGTGGTACCCATCGGCAAATCGGGACGAGGATGTATTCCAAGACAGCGATCGTTTTGATGTCAGCCGTGAGGACAATGACCATCTGGCCCTCGGCGTCGGCGAACACTTCTGTCTCGGTGCCAGTCTGGCCCGACTCCAGCTCAACGCCATATTCGAAGAGATCCTTGGCCGCATACCAGACATGGAACTTACCGGAGATGTGCGTAGGCTGCGCTCGAACTTCATTGATGGTATCAAGGAAATGCCGGTGCGGTTCACGCCAAGCAGCAACGGTAGGAGGCTTTAATGAAGATCAAGGTCGATTATGACCTCTGCGAGGCTAACGCCCTGTGCATGAAGGCATGCCCCGAGGTTTTCACCGTCGACGACGACGACAATCTCAACCTTGCGACAGAAGAGCCCGAGGAGTCGCTGCGAGCAAAGATCGAGGAAGCGGTCCGGCTGTGCCCGCGTCAGGCCCTGGCGCTCGAAGACTGAGTCAGCGCGATTTGTAGACCGGCTTTCTTTTCTCTTTGAAGGCCCGCGGGCCTTCTTTCGAATCTTCGGTCCCGAACACCCGCATGCCGTGCTCGAACTCGATGTCGAGGGCCTTGGCCTCGGGATGGCACTCGGTGGCCAGGACAGAAGCCTTTATCTCACGTACGGCAATCGGACCGTTGGCGGCTATCTTGGCCGCGACCTGCCTGGCCGACGCCAGGGCCTCGCCGTCGTCGACCACACGCCCGATCAGCCCCATGTCCTTGGCCTGTTCGGCAGAGTAGTGGTCGCCGGTGAGTAGCAGTTCCATGGCATGGGTGAACGGTATCTGTCTACGCAAGCGCACGGTGGAACCCCCCATGGGAAACAAGCTCCAACAGACCTCCGATATCCCGAACTTCGAAGAACGCCCCGCGATTCTGATATCCGTGGTCTGGATTATCTCGGTGCCGCCCGCGATGCAGGAACCCTCGACCGCCGCGATGAGCGGGGTCTTTAGCTGATAGCTGCGCAGCAGCCCCTTGAAGATTATATTGAAGTCATCCCGGATACGGGTTTCCCACTCGTCCTCGGGTTCGCTTCCGGCCAAGGAACGTCCCACCAACTTGTCAAGGTCGGCGCCGGCGCAGAAATGCCCCTGGGCCCCGGTCAAGATAACGACGCGGATATCGTCGTCGCCATCGACCATTTCCCAGGCATCGGCCATGCGCACAAGCATTTCGGGGCTGAGCGCATTTCGAACCTCGGGACGGTTCATCGTCAGCGTGACGACGTATTCGTCGCGTTCGACCAATAGTGCAGAATCGCTCACTCGGGTCTCTCCTTTCCTACTATCCACATCGAGAAGAACTGCGAACCACCTCCGTAGGCATGCCCGAGCGCCAGACTGGCGCCATCTAGCTGGTGCTCTCCGGCCTGCCCGCGCACCTGCATGGCAGCCTCGGCAAAACGCAACATACCTGAAGCGCCCACCGGGTTGGACGACAGAACGCCCCCCGAGGGGTTGATGGGAATGTCGCCCTCGAAGGCGGTCGCCCCTTCTTCGGTCATCTTCCAACCCTCGTCGAGTGGCGCAAAGCCGAGGTTTTCCATCCACATCGGCTCGTACCAACTGAACGGAACGTAAATCTCGGCCGCGTCCAACTCCTTGCGTGGGTCGCTGATTCCGGCCTGTCTATAGAGATCGGCCACACAGTCGCGGCCGGCCTGCGGGTTGATCTGATTGCGCCCGGGGAACATCGTCGGCTCGCTTCGCATGGCGCTGGCGTGGACCCAGGCAGGCGGCGTGGGCGCCGCCTCGGCGGCCTTTTCGTTCGACAGAACCATCGCGCAGGCGCCGTCCGAGCTCGGGCAGCACTCCAGATAGCGGATTGGGTCCCAGAGCATCATCGAATCGCGAACCTCGTCGTAATCGATGCCTTCCTTGTGGAGATGCGCGTAAGGATTGCGCAGAGCGTTCTTGCGGTCCTTCACGGCGACCTTGATGCCGATATCGTCGGGGGCTCCCGAGCGCCGGATGTAGGCCCGGATGATGGGGGCAAAATATCCACCCGCTCCGGCCACCAGCGGCACCTGAAACGGTATTGCGGCAGTAATGGCCCAGGTCGCCTCGCTCTCTGACTGCTTTTGCCAAGCCAGGGTCAGCACCCGTTGATGGATGCCGGCCTCGATGAGATGGCTTGCGACCAGGGCCGTAGAGCCACCGACGCTTCCGGCGGTGTGCACTCTGAAAAGCGGCTTGCCCTGTGCCCCCAAGGCCTCGGCCAGGTAGAGCTCGGGCATCATCACCCCTTCAAAGAGATCGGGAGCCTTGCCCACCACAATCGCATCGATGTCGTCCCAACTCAGCGCCGCATCCTCCAGGGCACGCAGTGCGGCCTCGCGCACCAGGCCAGCCATCGAAAGGTCCTCGCGCTTTGCCCGGTGGTGGGTCTGGCCGACCCCGATGACGGCGCAGCGTTGTTTCACGAACGGCTCTCCAGGGTGCAAACAAGATTCTGCTGCAACCAAGGTCCCGAACTGGCGTGGGCCAGGGCGCGGTCGGCCGACCCGGCGGTGACACGCGAGGCGGCCTCGCCGATTCGGATAAGGCCCGCGGCCATTATCGGATTGGCGGTCAATGTCCCTCCCGAGGGATTGATTACGACATCGTCCCCGAGTCCCAACTCGTCCTTCAAAATGAGTTCCTGATGACTGAAGGGCGCGTGGAGCTCGGCGATATCAAAGGCGTGGTTACCGGCGGTGGCCTTTTCGGCCGCCAGACGAGCCGAGGGGCATTCGAGCGGGTCGCGTAGTCCCAGCCCGTGAACATCGACCCGATGGTCGATAGCGCCTATCCATGCCGGCCGTTCACACACGCTACGGGCCAGATCTCCGGCGGCGATAACGATTGCGGCGGCACCATCGCTCACCGGCGCACAATCGTGGGCGCGCAAAGGGTCGGCGACATAGGGAGCGGCAAGGAGCTCATCGACGGTCGGCTGCCCGCTGAGCTGGGCGTTGGGATTGTCGATGGCGGCACTGTGATTGCGGCGCACCACCTCGGCCATATCGCCTTCGCTTATACGGCCCGAGTCGAGCATCGCACGGGCCTGTAGTGCGGCAACGCTGGCATTGTCGACCCACAAGGGTCCGACGAAGTACGGGTCGAATTGGCGGCTGAGGACCTCATTGACGTTCCCCTGCGAACACTTGCCGAAACCGTAGATAAGGGCCGAATCGACCTCGCCGGTCTGTATCTTCACCCAGGCCTCATAGAGAGCCCAGGCGCCGTCCATTTCGACGTGCGACTCTATTACGGGCGGCCAGGCGCCCACCGCATCGAGCGCCGTTACGAAGGAGAAGGAGACTCCGCACAGGTAATCGCTGCTGCCCGAGACTATGAAGCCGAGCTTGGAACGCTCGATCCCCGAGGCGGCTACGGCCTCGGAAACGACCGGCATGAGCATTTCGACCTCGTTGACGCCGCCCGCGTCGGCCGTGGCCTGCGACTGGGCAAAGGATACTACGGCTACTTCACGCATCTGCGGTGCACCGAACGCTCAGAGATGGTCCTTGTAGCTGTCGAACGGGGCGTCGGGCTCGTCGATGGGTTCGAAATAACGAATGTTGTCGAAACTGGCCTTGCGCTCTTCGGGCGGTAGCCAGACCGCCTGCACGCGCTGGCCCATATGGACCTTGTCCACCTCAACTCCGGCAAGCATCCCAAAGAACGGCAGGTCGGCCCCGTCAAGCAACACCGAGCCGCACACGTAGGGTATCTCAACAGCCTGCCCGTGAAATTGAAGGTTGACGATACAGAAGGTCGTCACCGTTCCCTTGTCTGCGACCTCGACCTCTTCCTCGGTGGGAACTGCGCAGATGGCGCAGGAGCCGCGCGGTGGCACATAGACCTTCTTGCATGACGGGCAGCGCTGCCCACGAATCTTTCCCTCGATGAGGCCGGTGAGGAAACGGTTTTGGGCGCGCCCGGCCGTATGAGTGTAGTCCAGCCGGACGGTCGTGATTATCTCGTTGATGGTTTCTGCCATGTCAGGTGACCGGCTCGAAACACTCGATGTCGGTAATCATTCCGGTACGTTGCTCGCGCCAACGTGCGGTCACCCGCATCCCGGTAGACATGGAGGCCGGGTCGCCGGCATCAACGGCGTGCAGCAGGGCCGTGTCGGCGCCGTCGAGCAGGACCAGCGCCCAAGCAAATGGTCGTCCCAGCGGCTGCTTGTCGTTGGGCCGGACCACCCAGGTCCAGCTTTGGACGGTCCCGGCGGGGCCGACCTCGACGAAATCGCCGTCGTTCTGAGACAGCGTCGCGGCCGTCTCCGGGTCGTATTCAGCCGGTGGCACAAGCACCTTGCCGCTGGCCGTACGTATCCCCTCGATGCGCGCCTCCTTTAAAGCCCCAAGAAACCGGCCAAGCACCGGACCCACGGAGCGGGTGTAGGGGTACTCGAGGACATGAGCGGCAGTAAAGTTCGACATGGGAAAAGGGACGCGCGGCGGCGCAAATGGAAACGTGTTCTAGTCAAAAGTCAACAGGCGCCCGACGGCGCCGACCTGGCCTGAGAACGCGGAATGTTCTATTCGGGGGTATGGCTGCCCCCACGCTCCCTTACTACTTGGCCAATCGGCCGGTGACACCCAACCAGGACCTCGAGGTCCTCGATAAGTACACGGGCGAGACCGTTGCCCGCGTGGCTCTGGCCGATGATGCGGCCATAGACGCCGGCATTGCTGCGGCGGTCACGGCCGCCCGTCCGATGCGAGAGCTTCCCTCCTACCGGCGCCGCGAGGTGCTCGAGCATTGTAGGGCCCGCTTCGAACAACGCTCCGATGAGTTGGCCGAGACACTGTGTGCCGAGGCGGGCAAACCGATAAAAGACGCCCGCGGTGAGGTCGTGCGCCTGGCCGATACCTTTAGGGTCGCTGCCGAGGAGGCCACGCGGCTAGGCGGTGAAGTGATGCCGCTCGATCTCAGCGAGCGGACCGCGGCCTACAGCGGGTTCTGGCGGAGGGTTCCGGTGGGCCCCTGCTCCTTCATCTCTCCCTTCAATTTTCCGCTCAACTTGGCCGCCCACAAGATTGCTCCCGCAATCGCGGCCGGTTGCCCTTTTGTTCTAAAGCCCGCCAGCCTGACGCCGCTGGGTGCACTGATGATTGGAGAGGTGTTGGCCGAGGCCGGCCTGCCCGAAGGGGCCTTTTCGATACTCCCCTGCCGGCGCCAGACGGCCGACCGCTTTACTACCGACCACAGGCTGGCCCTATTGAGCTTTACCGGTTCGCCCGAGGTCGGTTGGGCGCTAAAGGCGCGTGCGGGCCGCAAGAAGGTCGTATTGGAGCTGGGGGGGAACGCCGCCGTGGTCGTCGATGAGGATGCCGATATCGACGATGCCGTGTCCCGAATAGTCTTCGGCGCCTTCTACCAGTCGGGACAAAGCTGCATCGGAGTGCAACGCATTCTGGTCCACGAAACCGTCTATGACACTTTCCGCGCCAAGCTCTTGGAAGCAACCAGCGCTCTTGTCACCGGCGACCCCCACCAGGAGGCGACCTTCGTAGGGCCGATGATCTCGGAAACCGAGGCCGCGCGCCTGGAAGATTGGATAGGCCAAGCGCAGGCGGCCGGGGCCAGCCTTCTGTGCGGGGGAAAACGCAGCGGCGCCCTGCTCGACCCGACCCTGCTCGAAGATGTACCCGTCGACCAGGCCCTGGTCGGCCAGGAGGCCTTTGGCCCGGTCGCTGTTCTTTCCCGCTTCTCGGATTTCGACCAGGCCCTCGAAGAGGTCAACCGTAGCGATTACGGACTGCAGGCCGGCGTGTTTACCCGCGATATCCACAAGGCCCACCGGGCCTGGGATCGCTTAGAGGTAGGCGGTGTCATCATCGGCGACGTCCCCTCATGGAGGGCCGACAACATGCCCTACGGAGGGGTCAAGGCCAGCGGGCTGGGCCGCGAGGGCGTGAGGTTTGCCATAGAGGAAATGACCGAGATACGCCTGATGGCGCTCAGGAGCCCCTAAGCGGTTCGCTGGCGTGCGCACTCACCGGCGTCCATGTTGATTTCAGCTCCCGGCGCGGCTAGACGGTCCCTGCCGTTACGGGCGTTTTTTGAGGCCGCGCCGAGGCATCGGAGGGATGCTACCCGGTGGCAACCCACCTAGAAGAACAACTACAACGCGATATCGACCGAATTCGCGACAAGGTTCGCGAGATGGCCGATCTTGCCACCCGCTCGCTGGAGGAGTGCGTGCGTGCGCTCGTCGAGGGCGATACGCGCCTAGCCTACGGATCGATAATCCGCGATTCTCGAATCGACGACCTCGAGAGCCGGATCGACGCAATGTGTGTCGAGTTCATGGTCCGTCACATACCGGTGGCCGCCAACCTGAGATTTGCCCACTCGGTGGCGAAAATCAGCCTCGAACTGGAACGTGTCGGTGATTACGCCGAGAGCATCAACCGTCAAGCCATAGTTCTGGCTACGGCCGAGAGGCGGCCCAATCTGACCAAGGTCGAACAGCTTGCGACAATGTCCATCGAGATGCTCCGGCAGGCGGTTCGTTCCTTTCTCGACGAGGACGTCGAGCTGGCTCGCAACGCGCAGGGCCTCGATTCGAAGGCCAACCGTCTGCACCAAGAGATATACCTCGAACTGCTCGGCGAGCGCCCCGACGGTCCCGACGACATGGCCAACCTGTTCGCCGTGCTATCGGTGGCCAACCGTTTCGAACGCGTGGCCGACCAGGCCGACAATATCTGCGAAGAGGTCGTCTATATCTCCACCGGCGAGAACACCCGCCATCAGCTCACAAAGGACATTCAAGTGCTCTTCGTTTCGTCGACCGATTCCTGCCGCAGTCTCATGGCCGAGGGCATCGCCAAGGCCATTGCGGGCGACCACTTTGATTTTCTTTCGGCCGGAATAGGCACCCAGGCGCCCGACCGCCGTGCGGTCGAGTTCCTGTCGCGCAAGGGCATCGATGCCTCCGACCACAACCCCCAGACGGTCGAGGAGATCGGCGACCTCGGCGGTTTCAAGGTCGTGGTCGCCATCGGCGACAAGGCATCCGGCGGGCTGCCCGTACTAGGCTATAAGACCATCATTCAGGAGTTGGACGTGCCCGACCCCTCGACCGGGTCCGCGGACGACGAAAGTTACGAGATGCGCTACTCGGAGACCTTCGACGACCTGCTCGGGCGTATCCGTGATCTCATCCACGGACTACACGGGACCGCCAACGACATTCGAACGGGGACCAACGCATGAGAGGGCGGCCAGGCGGCTCCGGGGCGCTCGTCGCCTGCCTGCTCTTGCTGTCGGCCTGCTCTGGTGGCGACTCCGCGCGCCGCACCCTCATTCAGAACAAGGGCTCCGATACGATGGTGAACATCGCGCAGTCCTGGGCCGAGAATTATCGTGCGGTCGCTCCCGACGTGGGGGTCGCAGTAAGCGGCGGCGGCTCGGGAACCGGCATTGCCGCTCTCATGAACGGGACGGTCGATATCGCCAACGCCAGCCGTTCGATTAAGCCGGCCGAACGCGAACAGATCAAGACCAACAACGGTATCGAAGTCGTCGAACATACGGTGGCCGCAGATGCGGTGGCCTTCTTCGTTCACTCCGACAATCCGCTCGACGGACTGACGTTAGGACAGCTTGCCTGCATCTACGGCGAGGGTGGCGATTGCGAAAACTGGGCCGATGTCGGCGTCCAAGTGCCCGGCTGTGCCGGTCAACAAATCATTCGAATCTCGCGCCAGTCCAACTCGGGCACCTACGTGTTCGTGCGTGAATCGGTGCTCGGCAAGACCCGCGACTTCAGGCTGGGCAGCCGGGACATGCAGGGCAGCAAGGACGTCGTTGACCTGGTCTCGAAAACCCCCTGTTCGATAGGTTACAGTGGTCTGGGTTACGCGACCGACGAGCTAAAGACCATATGCGTCTCGCAGGACGGCGAGAGCGCTTGCGTGGTCCCGACTACACAAGCCGCCAAGGACGGCAGCTACCCGCTCTCGCGTCCGCTGTTCATGTACACATTGGGCGAGCCGCAGGGACAGGCTGCGGTCTACCTCAACTGGATAAAGTCGGCCGCAGGACAAGAGATTGTGGTCAAGACGGGATTCATTCCCATAAGCTGAGTTCCTACGAGGCCGGGTGATAGATAGCTCGGAGTCAGGCGCCCGGCCCCTGCTTAGCCGGCGCGCATTGCTGGCCGCACGCCTCGAGCCGCTCATAGAGCTGCTCATTCGGGTCTGCGGCTTCAGCGCAATCTTCTTCGTTTTCGGGATACTGCTGTTCGTCTTTGCCGAAGGCGCCGAGTTCATCTTCAAAAGGTTGGACATCGGTCAGTTCCTGACAAGCTCGGAGTGGTATCCGACCTCGGTGGCCAACAAGCGCTATGGCACCCTGGCGCTCATCGCCGGGACCGCCAGCGTTACACTGCTGGCCATGGTCATCGCGGTACCACTCGGGATTGGCACTGCTATCTTCATCTCCGAGTTCACCCGCGGTCCCCTAAAAGAGGCTCTCAAGATTATCATCGAGCTGTTGGCCGCCATTCCCTCGGTGGTCTGGGGTTTCATCGGCCTGGTCATCATCAACCCGGTCATCATAGAGGTCTTTGACGCCCCCATCGGGCTCAACGTTCTCAACGGCGGCCTCATCCTCGGGCTGATGAGTGTACCGATAGTGGTCTCAATCGGCGAGGACGCGCTCAAGGCGGTGCCCGATTCCTATCGCGAGGCCTCGCTCGCACTCGGTGCCACACGCCTGCAGACCGTGCACAAGGTTCTCCTGCCCGCGGCGCGAAGCGGGCTCCTGGCTGCGACCCTGCTCGGGGTCGGGCGCGCCATCGGCGAGACCATGGCCGTGCTCATGGCCACCGGGCATGCCGTTCAGATGCCCGGCTCGGCGCTCGATTCGGTCCGGACCCTGACCGCCACCATCGCCGCCGAGCTAGGCGAAACCGCGCGCGGCAGCGACCACTATCAGAGCCTGTTCGCCATAGGCGTGCTGTTGTTCGGCCTGACCTTCATCATAAACCTTACGGCCGACCTGCTCGTTCACGGGGTAAAACGCAGATGAGCGGTCCGGGCCAAGCTCCGTCGTTCACCACCGGGCCGGTGACGGCCGCCAACCGCAGGCGCGAGGGCATCTTTGCCGTGACCCTCGGCGTGGTTGCCGTTCTCCTCATACTTCCACTGGTCGCTATCATCGGCGTTCTCTTTGCCAAGGGCGGAGAGGCCTTGACGCTCGAGTTCCTGTTCGGCTCGCCCGTGGCCGGGATGACGGCCGGGGGCATTTTTCCGGCGATAATCGGGACCCTGTGGCTGGTCGGTGTGTCCCTGGCCGTGGCTGCACCGGTCGGAGTACTGGCCGCCATCTACCTCAACGAATACGCGGGCGACAATTGGATGACGCGCATCATCAATCTGGCCATCATCAATCTGGCCGGGGTTCCTAGCATCGTCCACGCTCTTTTCGGGGTCGGCGCATTTGTCCTCTTCCTCGGCCTCGGCACCAGTATCCTTTCCGCTTCGCTCACACTTGCCGTGATGACGCTGCCGGTAATCATCGTAAGCACCAAGGAGGCATTGGCCTCGGTGCCGATGGCCTTCCGGCACGCTTGCTGGGTGCTGGGCGCCTCGCGCTGGCAGACCATCCGCGAGGTCGTGCTGCCCAACTCCATCTCGGGAATTCTTACGGGAGTGATACTTCAGGTCTCGCGAGCGGCCGGCGAGACCGCTCCGATAATGTTCACCGGCGCGGCCTTCTACCTGCCCTTCCTTCCCGAATCGGTTCGCGACCAGTGCATGGCCCTGTCCATGCACCTGTTCACCATCACCACCCAGGTTCCCAATGTGCCCGAACCGCTCCCCTATGCCACGGCGCTGGTCCTGCTCTTACTGGTCCTTGGGGTGAACCTGACCTCGATAGCGTTCCGCAGCTACCTCCGGTCACGGCGCAAATGGTGACCTAGTGATGCCCGATACGACCGTGAACAAGATAGAGATACGCGACCTCCACGTGAGCTACGACGGCAAGCCCGCACTGGAAGGCATAGACCTCGACGTTCGCCGTCACGAGATACTCTCTATCATCGGCCCGGCCAACGCCGGCAAGACGACATTTCTTTCGACCATCAACCGGATGCTCGACACCGTTGCGGCGGCCAAAGTCCAAGGCTCGGTAAAAATCGACGGTGTGGAAGTCTCCGAAATGGCCGACGTAAGCGCGCTCAGGCGGCGCATCGGCATGGTCTTCCCGCTACCGGTCGGGCTACCGATGTCGATTTACGACAACGTCGCTTTCGCGCCCCGTATGGCCGGGGTCCGCGACAAGGCCTCCTTGGACCTGACCGTCGAACGCTGTCTTGGCCAAGCCGCCCTTTTCGACGAGGTCAAGGACCGCCTGGGCGACCTGGGCACCAAATTGTCTGGCGGGCAACAGCAACGACTCACCATAGCCCGTGCCCTCTCGCTCGACCCCGAGATACTCTGTCTCGACGAGTTCTCCATCGCGGTGGACCCGGTCACCACTATGCGTATCGAAGAGGTGCTAAAGGGGTTACGCGAGCACGTCACCATCATCCTGGTCACCAATCTGGTCTTGCAGGCCAAGCGTCTGGCCGACCGGACCGCACTGTTCCTCGGCGGAAAGCTGGTCGAGGTCGATACCAACGACGTCATCTTTTCGCGCCGCACCAGCGACATGCGCACCTTTCAGTACGTACAGGGCCTGTTCGGATGAGCAGTGGGCCGGCAAACGTGGTCCGCACCAAGGACCTCCATCTTTGGTACGGAGAGTTCCAGGCCCTAGCCGGCATAGATGTCGATATAAAGCGTGGCATCATTACCTCGCTGATTGGCCCGTCGGGCTGCGGAAAAACAACCTTGCTAAGATGCCTCAACCGCATCAACGAGCGTTACGATAACGTACGTACCGCCGGCCAGGTGCTCATCGAAGACGAGGACGTCTACGCCGACGAGGTCGACCTGATAGAACTGCGCAAACGCGTGGGAATGGTGTTCCAGCGGCCCAACCCTTTGCCCATCTCAGTTCGTGACAACGTTCTTTACGGTTATCGTATTCATACCCGCCGAAGCGAGCGGGGCCGGAACAACGAAGAGGCCGAGCTTCAACGAGCGCTCGTGGCGGTCGATCTGTGGGACATCCTCAAAGACCGCCTCGACACCGTGGCAACGACCCTGCAGCTCGAACAGCAGCAGAAGCTCTGTATCGCCCGGCTGCTACCGCTCAAGCCCGGCGTAATACTGATGGACGAGCCCTGTTCGTCGCTCGACCCGGACGCCACCTCCAAGATTGAAGAACTATTGGGCCGACTCGAAGGCGAATACTCTATCATCATCGTGACGCACAACATGGCCCAGGCCCGCCGGGTCAGCGATGAATGCGTGTTCATGTTGCTCGGCGAGATAGTCGAGCACCGCCGCACCGAGGACCTTTTCATAGCCCCGGCCGACAGCAGGACCGCCGACTACATAGAGGGGCGTTTCGGCTGACCGCTTCCGATAGGCCGCGGGCCTATGCTAGCTAGTTCCCCCATGAGCACGACCGATAAGGCCGACTGGAAGATACTGGAGCTTGGGGCCGCCGGCGAGACGAGCACCTCGGAGGCCGAACTGTCCGACCGCGCACTGCGCCTGGCCACAGTGCTGGGCGACCTCGGCGTAGGGGCCGGCGACCGGGTCTGCTACATGATGGAGAATTGCATCCCGATCTTCGAGATTATCAGTGCCTGCCAAATGTCAGGCATTTACCCGGTTCCGATAAACTATCACTTTAAGTCCGAGGAGGCCGGTTATATCCTCGCCGACAGTGGGGCCAAGGCACTTATCGCCACCGGCAGCTATTCGGCCATGGCAGCCGAAGCGGCCGCCGGCATCGATACGCTCGCAGGCCGCTGCCTGGTGGTGCGAGGACAACAGGACGGTTTCCTGTCCTACGATGATGCGCTGACCGACACCTCCCAGCGCAGCAGCGCTGCCCTGCCCTCTCCGGGCGTGGTCATCTACACCTCGGGGACTACGGGCAACCCCAAGGGCGTGATGCGGGAAGCATACTCGCCCGATGCGCTCGAGCTGCTGGTGCGGATGTTCACCGAACAAATTGGCTTCGGGCCGGACACGGTCCATCTGGTTAGCGGCCCTCTCTATCATAGCGCGCCCAACGCCTTTGCTTCGGTCTGCCTGTTGCTCGGCGGTCGCTTGGTGGTGATGGGAAAATACGATTCGGAGCGTCTGCTCGAGACCATCGAGCGCTATAAGGTCACCAATGCCCACCTGGTTCCCACGATGATGCACCGCCTTCTCGCCCTGCCCGAAGAGGTGCGTTCCCGATACGACCTGTCCTCGCTCAAGAACGTGCAGCACGCCGCCGCGCCCTGTCCGCCCAAGACCAAGGAGGCCATGATCGAGTGGTGGGGCCCCGTCGTTGAGGAATACTACGGTTCGACCGAATCCGGCATCAACACCTACATCCGCTCGGAAGAGGCGCTGCGCAAACCGGGCAGCGTCGGCCGCGTTATAGAGGGCATGTCGCTGGCCATCTTTGATGATAAGGGTAATGAATGCGGCCCGGGCGAGGTCGGTGACGTATTCATCGGCAGCCCCTTCAGCAAGACCTTTCAATACCATGGCGACCCCGAGAAACGCGGCAAAAGCGTAAAGCATGATATGTTCACCAACGGCGACATGGGCTACCTCGACGAGGACGGCTATCTGTTCCTGAGCGACCGGCGCGCCGACATGGTCATATCGGGCGGCGTCAACATATACCCGGCCGAAATTGAGGCCGTTCTCCACTCCCACCCCGAGATTGCCGACTGCGCGGTCTTCGGCATTCCGGATGAGGAATGGGGCGAGGCGCTGCACGCCGTGGTCCAAGCAGAACCGGACACGGGCCTCACTCTCGAGCGCCTCAAGAGCTACTGCGCCGAACACCTGGCCGGCTACAAGGTCCCACGCAGCATAGAGTTGGCCGACGACCTGCCGAGACAACCTTCGGGCAAGATATACAAACGCAAGCTGCGCGAGCCATTCTGGCAGGACCGCGAGTCCAGCATCGTCTGATAAACTGAGCGAGCCAAGTTCATGTCCATACCAGTTCATCTGCATAGCAAGGACCGTGCGCGCCTGGTCAAGACGCTCGGCGAGCTCGTCGGTCTCTACGGCGACGGGCTCCATGCGGTAGCTCTTTACGGTACGGCCGTCACACCGGCCTACCGGCCCAAACGGACACGCATGAACCTGGCCGTCGTTCTCGACGAGCTGACCCCGTCGCGTTTGCGGCTTATGCGGCCCCGCATCCGAGCCTGGGCTTGGCGGCATATCGACACGCCGCTAGTGATGGACCCGCTATATATCGACAGTTCGCTCGACGTGTTCCCGCTCGAGTTCCTAGAATTGGCTGACGAACACACCCTGCTCCACGGTGACCGCGACCCCTTTGCCGACCCGGAGATAGACCGCGAGCACCTGCGGATAGAGATAGAAGAACAGGCCCGCGGCAAGATGCTTCACCTTTGGGAGGCCTACCTGCAAAGCCGCGGGCGCAGCAGCACGATGCGCCGCCTGCTCGTGCAGACCCCAGCCGGCTTCCTGCCCACGCTGCGTGCGATGCTGTACTTCGCCCAACGTCCGAGGCCGGTATCGCCGGCCGAGCTGGTGGCCGAGACCGAACGGTCCTTTGCCTGCCACCTGCCGACCATCACCGCCCTTGTGGCCGGTAGTCGCATCAAACGGGCCGAACTTGAAACGACCTTCGATTCCTACCTCGGCGAGGTCCGCAGCCTCGTCCGTATCGCCGACGGACTCGGCGCCGAAAAGCCTTGATCCAAGCCCGGGCGCTTTTGCCTGTCGTCGGCCTCACCCTGGTGGTCGCGGCCGCGGCACTGGCCAAAGAGGGCGCCATCATCCCGGGCCGGACCGGTCCGGTGGTCGATAACGCCTCGGTACTGCCGGCCTCGCACGAGGCTGCCATCGCCTCGCTGGCCCGCGAGCTCAAAGCGAAGACCGGCGCCGAGATGGCCGTTCTTACCGTCAAGAGCGTGGCCCCGCTAGACGAGTTCAGCTACGGCATGCAGGTGGTGGAGGCCTGGAAGCTCGGCCAGGCCGATAAGGACAACGGGCTGCTGCTTCTGGTGGCCATCGAAGAACGCCGTATCCGTTTCTTCACCGGTTACGGTCTCGAGGGCATACTTCCCGATGGCAAAACCGGGGCAATCCTCGACCAACATGTGGTCCCGCATGCGCGCCGGGGTGACTTCGGTACAGCTGTCTACAATGGCATGGCCGCCGCCGCCTCTGTGATTGCGGCCGATGCTGGCGTCGAACTGACCGGCGTGGCGCCCTATCGGGCACGCTCCCGCCGGCGTACGGGCAACCAGTTGCCCTACTTGCTCTTTTTCGGACTGCCCGGTCTATTCATGCGCGGGCGCCGCCGGAGGATGATGTTCATGCCGCTGTTCTTCGGCGGTGGTTTCGGCGGCGGAGGGTTCGGTGGCGGTTTCGGCGGTGGAGGCTTCGGAATGGGCGGCGGTTTCGGCGGCGGTGGCGCGGGCCGAGGATTTTAAGGAAAGACAGGTAAAGGTGGAGTCCATGAAGAGAACCGCATTGGTATTGACCCTGGTGCTGTCCGCGAGCCTGACCAACGGTTGCGGCTACAACCGACTGGTCACCCAGCAAGAGGGAGTGGACGCGGCGTGGAGCGAGATTGACAACCAGTTAAAGCGGCGTAACGACCTCATCCCCAACCTGGTCAGCACCGTCAAGGGTTTTGCCGCCCAGGAAAAGGACGTGCTTCTCAGCGTTACCGAGGCCCGCAGCCGTGTCGCCGGTGCCGGAACACCGGCCGAGGCCATGGACGCCTCCAATGCACTCAGCGGAGCACTGTCGCGCCTGATGGTGGTCGTCGAGCGCTACCCCGAGCTCAAGTCGAACCAGAACTTCCTACGCCTGCAGGACGAGCTTGCCGGGACCGAGAACCGAATCTCCGTGGCCCGCATGCGTTACAACGAGTCGGTGCGCGCCTTCAACACCACGACAAAGCGCTTCCCCACCAATCTCGTGGCAGGGATGTTCGATTTTGAGGGTCGCGACTACTTCGAGGTGCCCGAAGCGGCCAAGGCCGTACCCAAGGTCGAGTTCTAGGGCAGCGCCAGGCTTTTGGTCTCGAAGTACTCTTCGAGTCCGAACTCGCCCAACTCGCGGCCCAGGCCCGATTGCTTATAGCCGCCGAAGGGTGCCAGCGTGTTAAAGCCACCGCCGTTGACGTCGACCTGCCCGGTGCGCATCTTGCGAGCCACGCGCATCGCACGGTCCTGGTCGCCCGACCATACTCCGCCGCCGAGCCCGTAAATACTGTCGTTGGCAATCCTGACGGCCTCGTCCTCGCTGTCGTATGGAATGATGGACAGGACCGGCCCGAAAATCTCTTCCTGGGCGATGGCCATTCCGTTATCGACCTCGGCAAATACGGTCGGTTCGACAAAGTAGCCCTTCTCAAACTTGTCCGGACGTACGCCTCCGCAGATGACCTCGGCCCCGGCCTGGCGCCCCTTCTCAATGTAGGACATCACCGTGTCGCGCTGGCCGCTTGAGACGAGCGGCCCGAGCTTGGCCTCGGGGTCCGAGGATAGACCTAGCGGAAGCGTGGCCAGGGTCGCCTCGGCAATCTCGGCGGCCTGTTTCTGCTTGCCGCGCGGCACGATCATCCGTGTCCAGGCCGAACAGGTCTGCCCGCTGTTGAGCATGGCGTTGTTGACGCCGCCGGTGACCGCGGTTTCGATATCGGCGTCGTCGAGGATGACGTTGGCCGACTTGCCGCCCAGCTCCAGCGTTACGCGTTTTATGGTCTGGGCGGCCAAGGTCATTACCCGCCGCCCCGCGCCGGTCGAACCGGTGAGACTCACCATATCGACATCGGGATGGGCGGCCATGGCCTCACCGACCTCCGAGCCCGGACCCGAGACTATGTTTATGATGCCGGAGGGTAGCCCGATGGCCTCACATATCTCGCCCAATATGAAGGCGTTGAGCGGGGCCTCCGACGACGGCTTGACCACCAAGGTGCAACCCGCGGCCAGGGCCGGAGCGACCTTGGCCATAATCTGATGGAGCGGATAGTTCCACGGGGTTATGGCAGCGACCACGCCGATGGGTTCTTTTACCACCAGCGACTTGCCAATCTCGCGTTCCCATTCGACCTGGCCCATGATCTCGGTGTAACTGGTGGTGACGGCGATGGGCAGACCGGCCTGTATGACCGTCGACATGCCGATGGGCATCCCGACCTCTTCGGAAATGGTCGAGCCGATGTCCATCATGCGCTCTTGAAGACCTCCGGCGAGCTTGCCTATCCATTCGGTACGCTCTTGATGGCTGGTCTCGCCCCAGTGACCGTCGAAGGCGCTGCGGGCGGCGGCGATGGCCCGCTCTGCGTCCTTGGCCGTACCCGAAGGCACCCGCCCGGTGACCTCTTCGGACGAGGACGAAATAACGTCTATGAAGCCCGTGCCGTCTGGCTCGACCCACTCACCACCAATCCAGAACTTATCAAACACTCTCATCTAAACATTCTCCTTTTAGGGCGCTTTGCCCTTGAATATCTGCGGATCGTTGCGGCGGGCCGAATCTAGCTCGACCGACCAGCACATGCCACGCTCGTTCATCAGCTGGGCGGTGACCTTCGAGTCCATATCGAAATAGGCCGTAGCCGAGGCCCGGCCCGGTCAAAAGAAGAACGAGGAACAGGACCAGGGAAAGCAGGCGCGGCCAACGGAGGAGCACCCTCTAGGTCTACCAGACCTTGCGGGGTTAGGTCCACAGCACCGGCCCCCAGATGGGGCGGCGGGCACAATAGCCTGGCGCGCCCGGCAAGATTCGAACTTGCGACCTACGGGTTCGAAGCCCGTTGCTCTATCCAGCTGAGCTACGGGCGCGCGACAAAGCCCACGAAACGCCTACTCTATGCCGGGCCATTCCAAGTTCAAGAGCGACGGCCACGCCTGAGGCTATCGCTGCCGAAACGCGACACGATTTCATCGACCGCCTGGTTGAGGGCATTGTGGCGCTCGTCCTCGGGGGCTCTAAAAAGCCCCAGTTGAACCGGTCGCTCACCATCGAGCCCACTGACCTGTACACCCAAGAGTCGAAGCGGCGGCTTGCGTGTTTCAGCATCCCACAGGGCCATGGCAATCCGGGTAAGCACGCGCCCGTCGTCGGTTGCATCGTGCAAGGTCTTCGAACGGGTCATAACGCGAAACTCAGGATTGGACGTCGAAGGCCTAAACTTGAGCGTCACCGTTCGCCCCTGCCGTCCATCGCGGCGCAGTCGCCGCGCGACCGTCTCGGCATGCGCGATAACCGTGGCTTCGATGAGTTCGCGGTCGGCGGCGTCTTCTAGAAAGGTGTTCTCCTCGCCGTAGGACTTGCGCGCGCGGTCGCCCTCCACGGTTCTCAGGTCCTGGCCTCGGGCCAATCCGCTAAGCACCGGTCCCCACTTGCCCAACCGTTGTTCGAGTTGGTCGGGGTCGGCCTCGGCAAGCTGCCCTATGGTCGCAATGCCCATTTCGTGTAGCGTGGCCTCACTTCTCTTGCCCACGCCCCATATCTCGGAGACCCGAAGCGGCGCCAAGAACTTGCGGGCCTCCTGCTCGACGACGAGCAGTCCATCGGGCTTGGCGCGTTCGGATGCTATCTTGGCCACGAGTTTGCCCGGGCCCACACCGACCGAGCAGGCCAGCCCGGTCTCCCGCCTGACCGCGGCTCGGATCTGTTCGCCGATATCGCGCGGGCTGCCGAACAACTTTAGTGAACCCTCGATGTCGAGATAGGCCTCGTCTAAAGAGAGCGGCTCGACCACCGGCGTGAAACGGTAGAAGACCTCGCGCACGACCGCGGAAAGCTCAGCGTACCTCGACATCCGCGAACGAAGATATACGCCGTCCGGACACCGCCGTTTGGCCTCGACCATCGGCATGGCCGAGCGCACGCCAAAACGGCGCGCTTCATAGGAGGCGGCGGCCACAACGCCGCGCTTGCCGGTTATGCCGCCAACGATGACCGCTTTGCCGCGTATCGACGGGTCGTCGAGCTGTTCGACCGACGCGAAGAACGCGTCCATGTCGGCATGCAGTATGATCGTGGCCACGAAGGCCCCAGGCTAGGCCATTTTGAGCAAGCCGTGCGCCCTGACCAGCTTCTCCCTGATGGGCAGCTTGTAGGGGCAGGCTTGCTGGCAAGGGGCCGGACAGCCCAGACAGGCCTCGGCCGTAGATGGCTTGTTCAGGCCCCGGCGGCGGGCATCACCGGCCGCACGCTCGAGACGGGCGTAGTCGCGCATGGCCGTGCGTTCGTCGCCATAACTGTCGTAATACATGGTATAGCGAAGCACATCATCGACCGGCACACCGTGGGGACAGCTCGAAAGACACTGGCCACAGCCCGGCCGGCAGTAGTCGGCCGAGGCCAGCTCATCGTAACGCTCGAGAAGGGCTAGGTCGTCGGGGTCCAGCTTCTTGCCCGAGGCGTATAGATACTCGTCGAGCTGGGCCGGGTCCTTAATGGTCACCACAAGGCCCGACACGCCGGGATTACTGCCCACCCACTTAAAGGCCGCCTGGGTGAAGCTCGAGCGTTCGTTGGGGGTGAAGTCGCTTAGCACCGTGTGGTAGGCGCCCTTCAAGGTCTTCATGGCCACGAAACCGACGTCCTTTCGTCCGGCCTTCTCGATGATGCCGGTCAGGTCGGGCCAGTGCTCGAAGTTGTAGGCCACCATGATGACGTCGAAGCGGTCCGAATCGACGGCGTGGTTCATGACCTTTTCGAGTTCGGGGGTGTGGCTCGACACCCCCATGAAACGGGCCTTGCCCTGTTCCTTCAGGCGGTCGAAGGCCTCGTGGAAGGTCGGCGCCATCAGCCGGTCGATCGAATTGCAGGCATGGATGTGGAGCAGGTCGACGTAATCGGTGCCCAGGCGGCCGAGCGTGTCGTCAACGGCCTTTATTATCTCAGCTACAGGAGCGTCCTTGTCCAGGTGGCCGTCGGGACTGCAAAACTTCGAGGCGATAAAGACCTTATCACGCCGGCCCTTTATCCCACCGCCTACGGCGCGCTCCGAGTCTCCGTCGGAATAGTCCGGTGAGGTATCGATGTAGGTCATGCCGCGGTCGAGCGCCTGCCGGACAAGCTCGGGGTCACGCACGCGCGCAGCGCCAAAGCTTATGTCGGACATCTTCCAACCGGTCCGGCCAAGCCGGCGGTGGGAGGCGACCGTTGAACCCTTCCAGGCCGGTTGCGGGGTCTCGGCCAGGTATGGCGCCTTGTTTATGAGAAAGAGCTGGCTGCGGTACTTGAGCAACGAGCCGATGCCGAGCAGGCCACCGAAGACACCCGCTTTCTTTAGAAAGCTGCGTCGCCCGCGCGAGCTGGCCGGCCGGTCGCGTCCTGGTTCTTGGTCGTCCTCAGCCACGACGCCCGACGGTCCCTAGGTCGCGGGCTTATCGGGGCCGGGTGTGGGTTCGGCCGGGCTTTCGGCCTTGGTCGGGGCTTTCTTGT
>JAYGCK010000121.1:0-11501 GCA_046583395.1 Deltaproteobacteria bacterium | reverse complement strand
TGACCCCGAGCTTGCGGGCATAGCTAACGTCGAGAGCATGTTCGGCGTCGATGAAGGCCGCCATTTCGCCATTCTTGTGGGCCTCGGCGATTATCTGCAGCGCCAAGGTGGTCTTGCCCGAGGATTCCGGCCCGTAAATCTCGACCACGCGTCCACGCGGCACTCCGCCGACACCGAGCGCGACGTCGAGCCCCAAAGAACCGGTGGATACCGTGCGAACGTCCTGGCTCACATCGTCGGAGCCAAGCCGCATCACCGAACCCTTGCCGTACTGCTTCTCTATCTGGCCTACGGCCAGGTCCAGAGCCTTTTCCCTTTCATCCACTTCCATATCCTGTTCCTCCCTTTTCCCGCTGCCTATCCAGCCAGCTCGAAAGCGCGGATGCGGTCGTAACGGGCCGGACCGCGCCCGAGCCTGCTCTCGTATATCGCCAGCTCGCTTATTCTCGAAGTGCCAAAGTGCATTGTTCTCGTAGGCCCGAGTTCTTCCTTGAACTCTCGCCATCGCCCAGGCCGGTGGACCCGGGCTATCGTCATGTGTCCGTGAAAGTTCCGCCGCTCGGGTTCGAACCCGCAGGCCACCGCCGCGGCCTCGACCTCGGAGGCAAGGCGGGCAAGCCCGCTGCCGTCGGCCTGGGCATGGATGATGCGGGGACGACCGTGGCCCGGCATGAAGCCGATTCCGCGGGCCTCCAGTTCGCATGGTCCCAGCCCGGCGGCCGCAGCCTCGATGGCGGTCGCCAGAGGCTCGACCCGCTCGGGTTCGGTCTGGCCCAGGAACTTGAGGGTCAGATGCCAGCCTTCGACCGAGGCCCAAGAGCAGCGCATTCCGAAGCGCCTGGCCTTCTCGCGAAGCCCTTCGGCCACCGAAGCGATGGCCGCATTGACCTCATCGCCGAGACGGACGGCGACAAAGAGCCGGGCCGAAGCGTTCATGTCTTCCTCCCGAGCGCCGGAGCGGAGCCGGCCGGGTCCAAACCCGAAAGGCGCCGCCGCACCCAGTCCAGTGCGATCTCGGCCGCAAGACCCCGAACCTGCTCCCGGTCCCCACGCAGACGGTAACTCCTTGCGGTGGCCTCTTGGTCCTGACCGGCGAAAAGTGCGACCACCACTGTGCCGACCGGCTTGTCGCCAGTGCCGCCGCCGGGACCGGCTATCCCGGTGATGGCCAGCCCGAGGTCGGCGCCGGTCAGACGGCATACGCCCTGGGCCATCTCAGCGGCCGTTTCTTCGCTCACCGCACCGAACATCGACAAGGTCATAGGGGCAACACCGAGCACCTTCTCTTTCAAAGTATCGCTGTAGGCGACAATCCCACCGCTGTAATAAACCGAACTGCCGGGTATGGACGTGAGCCGCCCGCCGATCAGACCGCCGGTACAGGACTCGGCCGTGGCAAGCTTGAGGCCACTGTCGGCGAGCATGGCCCCGACCACGGCTTCCATCGTCTCGCCGTCCTGACCGTAGATTGCCGCCCCGAGCCGCGCTCTGACCTCTGCGGCGGCCTCGGCCATGCGTTCTTCCCCGAGCCCGCGGTCGACCGATACCTTGACGGCTATGGTAGGAAAGCTGGCGCGGAAGCCGAGCCGGACCTGGCCGTCCTCGGCAAGGTCGGCCAGACGCTCGTCGATGGCCGACTCGCTCAGACCAAAGACCTGGAAGCTCGCGGTCAGGTTCTGTGAATGCCCGCTGCTGTTGCCGGCTAGCCAGGGCAACACCTGCTCGTCGAACATCGGGCGCATCTCGCGCGGCACACCGGGCAGAACCACCATGACGGCCTTACGGTCGCCCGGACCGGGGCTGGTGACCAGACGGTAACCCGGCGCGGTGCCCAGTTCATTGGCGATTACCTCGGCGCCTTCGGGAACCCGGGCCTGCTTTAGGTTGTTCTCGGGCATCTCTCGCCCGAAGCGGCGAAAGAAATCCCGGATACGCTCGGCCGAGGTCTCGTCGACAACCAACCGCCGGCCGGTGGCCTCGGCCAGGGTCTCGGTGGTCAAATCATCGGCGGTGGGTCCCAAGCCGCCGGTGGCCACCACCAGGTCGGCACAAGCGACCGAATCGCGCCACACCCCTTCCAGGCGGGCACGGTCGTCACCGACCGTGAACATCGCCACCACCTCCACCCCGAGAGCGGTCAGGCGGTCGGCCATGTAGGCCGAATTGGTGTCGATATTACGGCCGTCTATCAGCTCGTCGCCGGTGGCGACGATGGCCGCGGTCTTGATTTGAAACAGTTCTGTCACTGTCCTCTAGCACTTTCGCCTTTTGTACGCCCCCACGTTCTACCATGCCGGGAAGGCCTGGGCCAGTCGCAGGGCCAGGTTTGCATATATCCCTGCCACCAGGTCATCGGCGACTATGCCCAGGCCGCCGGCCAACTTCTCCATTCGCCGGCAGGGTGGCGGTTTGGTGATGTCGAAGAGTCTGAAGAGCAAGAAGGCCGCCAGCAGGTGCTCCCAGGTCGGCGCCAGGAAGGCCATTGCCAGCAGATAGCCGGCCACCTCATCGACGACCACCACCGAGGGGTCGTGCTGGCCGGTCTCGCGAGCCATGACACCGGCCGACCATAGGGCCAGGACCACCACGGCAAGAAGCGCCGTCAGATAGGCCGCAACTCCCCAGTGGTCGGCAACGGCGGCAAGGGCAAGCGCCAGCGGAACGGCCACAACGGTCCCTGCAGTGCCGGGGAGCAGCGGCGTGTAGCCGGCCCCGGCAACGGTGGCCAGGAACTTGGCCAGGCGCTTGATGGGGTCCACAGCTAGCGCTCGTAGTCGGGGCAGGACAGTGGGACCTCGATACTGACGGACGCCTTCAGGATAAGGAGCGCGTCGGTCACCTTGATGTTACCGTCGTCGTTGACGTCGCAGGCACAGGGCGGACAAGAAAGGATTTTTACGGCAGCCTTCAGGGCGATCAAGGCATCGGTCACGCTCGGGTCGTCGGGACCCTTGCCGGTGGCCGGGCCTGCGCAAGAACAAAGCTCGTCCTGGAAGATCTCGTACTGGGCCTCGCTGTTGGTCCCGAGCGGATCGCAGCTAGAACTGTAGCTTACCACCACCGCATCACTGTTGGTCACGGGGAACTGGTTCTGGCAGCCGCTCCCATCGCTTAGCTGTTGGGCGGTTCCGCCGGCCGAGCGAAAGACCTCCCTTGAACCGTCGCTATTGTCTTCGGCCAGATCGCAGTAGCTCTCGAAGACGACAAACTGGCCGTCCGCGCTCGTGTTAGGGTCCAGGCTGGCACAATCGGTCGTGCCGTCGTCGTTGCTGAGCTGAGTTATCGAACCGCTGGCCGACACCCGAAAGACCTCGTCGCTGCCATCGGAGTTGTTACCGCCGAGGTCGCAGTCGCTGGTAAAGGCCACATAACTGCCGGTGGAGTCGCTCGAAGCATCGATGCTCGAACAATCGTCATCGCTCGAGGCCGTTAGCTGGGTGACCACCCCGGCCGGGGTGACCTGAAATATCTCGCTAATCTCGTTGTCGCCGTTGTTCCCGGTCAGGTCACAGTCGCTCTCGAACGCGATTACCGAAGCGTCCCCATCCACCGACGGCGCCCGACTGTCGCAGCCCGTGGCCGACGAATCGTTGGTCAGTTGGGTGGTGGCCCCGCCTATCACGGCCAGAAAAATCTCGCTGTTCAAATCGCTGTTGCTGCCGCTAAGGTCGCAGTCGCTAGCAAAGGCCACCGCGCTGCCATCGGCGGCCAAAGACGGGGCCGCGCTGCTGCAGCCGCTGCCGGAGGTCAGCTGGGTCAGAGTTCCATCAGTCGATAGGAACAGCTCGCGGCTGAGGTCGGTGTTCGAACCCGAGACCAGGTCACAGTCGCTTGTAAAGACCACCAGGGTGCCGTCGTCGGCGATGCTCGGAGACTGGTTCGTGCACGAAGAAGAGGAGGAATCGCTCAGTTGTGTGACCGTGCCGGCACTGGTGACGGTGAAGACCTCGAGACTGGCATCCGTGTTGGACCCGGTCAGATCACAATAGCTCTCGAAGGCCACCGTCGAACCATCGGCCGTCGAATCAAGGTTAAAGGAGCCGCAGTGGTCGCCAGTGGCGCTGGTCAGCTGCACGGGCGCGGCCCAGGCCGCCTGCGGGACAGCGACCGGACCCAACAAAACCAGTAGGGCCGCGAGCACAAGCGCACAGACACCGGCAACGGCCGGCGGACACCGCCTGAGGCGCCGCCCGATGGACAGGGGGACAATCATTACCTTCAACTAGCCGCCATCTACCAGCCTAAGCCGGGCCACCGAGACCTGTCCACCCCCTTTTGGGGGAGTGAGAAGCTAACCGGGGATGGGCGCACTTGCACGCCCGCTTGGCACGCGAAACTATGCCGCGCCGATGACCAGCAGCGGCACAAAAAAGGGCCTTCTCAGCGGCCACCGGGTCGCCCCCGAGCCAATCGGTGCCGGCGTGTCGGTCGCCGACCTGGTCGATTCGACCATGCTGGCCTACAACGGCGCCCGCCTTCGCGAGGCCTGCCGGCTGTTCGCCACCGATATGCTGGCCGACAAGGCCACTGTGGGGCTTAGCATTTCGGGGGCACTGACCCCGGCCGGGCTGGGAGTGGCGGCGATTATTCCCCTGATAAAGGCCGGCTTCGTCGACTGGGTGGTCAGCACCGGGGCCAACCTCTACCACGACCTCCATTACGCCCTCGACCTCCCCTTCCACCAAGGCCGGCCCGACCTCGACGATGTCGCCCTCCACAAGGAGGGCGTGGTGCGGGTCTACGATGTGCTCATAGACTTCGACCACCTGCTCAAGACCGATGCGTTCTGCCGCAAGGTCACCGAGGCCCCCGAGTTCGAAGGGACTATGAGCAGCGCGGAGTTTCATTTTCATTTCGGCCGTTACGTTCGTGAACGCGAGCGCATACTCGGCCACACCGAGCCGGTCTCTTTGCTCGCCGTGGCCCACGAGTACGAGGTGCCAGTGTACACCAGTTCGCCGGGCGACAGCGCCATTGGAATGAACGTGGCCTCACAGGCCCTCCTCGGCAAAGCCCCGACCATCGATGTGAGCCTGGACGTCAACGAGACCGCGGCCATCGTGCTGGGAGCCAAACAAGACGGCGGCAAGCACGGCTGCTTGATACTCGGCGGCGGCTCACCCAAGAACTTCCTGCTCCAGACCGAGCCGCAGATACAAGAAGTCTTGGGCATAGCCGAGCGTGGCCACGACTACTTCATCCAGTTCACCGACGCGCGCGTCGACACCGGCGGACTATCGGGGGCCACGCCTTCGGAAGCCGTTAGTTGGGGCAAAATAGACCCCGACATGCTGCCGGCCTCGGTAGTGGCCTACGTCGATACTACCGTCGCATTGCCGGTGCTCACTGCCTATGCCATGGCCAAGCACGCGCCACGCCAACCCCGCCGGCTTTACACGCAACGTGACCGCTTGGTCGAACAGATGAGAGAGGCGACCGCCCGTTTCGAACCCGACAGGCTGGAGCTGGCGCGCCGATTGGGAGAAGAATCGTGAGCAAAGACCTCGAACTCGCCATCGAAGCCGCACGTGCGGGCGGCCGCATCGTCGCCAAATATTTCAAGGGCGACTACGAGGTCACCGAAAAAGCGCCCGATAACCCTCTTACGATCGCAGATACCGAGGCCGACGAGGAGATAAAGCGCATCGTGCTCGGTGCGCGCCCCGACGACGGCTGGTTGTCCGAAGAGACCCGAGATTCGGAAGCCCGTCTTTCCAAGGAGCGGGTGTGGATTGTCGACCCGCTCGACGGCACCAAGGAATTCACCCAACACATTCCCGAGTTCTGCGTCTGTGTCGCGCTGACCGTGGGCGGGGTGGCCGAGGTCGGCGTCAGCTACAACCCGGTCGAGGACAAACTGTTCGCCGCCGCGCGCGGGCTCGGGACCACGCTCAACGGCGAACCGGTCAGCTGCAAGCCGACGACCGAGCTCGGGGATGCCGAGGTGCTCGCCAGCCGTTCGGAGGTCGGACGTGGCGAATGGGCCGACTACGAGGACCTCATGAAGGTAAGACCGACCGGGTCGGTGGCCTACAAGTTCGCGCTCATCTCGGCCGGTGAGGCCGATGCGACCTTCTCGCTTACTCCGAAGAACGAGTGGGACATCTGCGCCGGGGTCACACTGGTCCAAGAGGCCGGCGGGGTGGTGACCGACCGCCACGGCCGCCCGCTGACCTTCAACAACGCCAAGACCCTGTTGCCGGGCGTCATCGCGGCAGGACCCGGCCTGTGGGGACCGATTCGCGACACCATCCTGGAGCGCAGCGGAGAGTAGTTCAGTCGGCGGCTGCGGCCAGGCGGGACGGCTTGCCGTGACCGGCCTTGGCATAGGCCGCGTCCATCCTGCCCACGGCCAGTTGGAACTCGGCAAGGGCCTGGCCCGATACCGAGCGTGCGCGCGGCAGGTCGGCCCTCAAGGGATCGACGTACTTGCCACCCTTGTAGAGTGCAAAGTGCAGGTGCGGACCCGTGGCCAGTCCCGTCGAGCCTACATAGCCGATAACCTGGCCCTTCTTGACCGAAGTCCCGGCACGGACACCGCCGCCTATGCGTGACAGGTGCGCGTAACCCGTCTCGTAGGTCGCACTATGACGAAGCTTCACAAAACGCCCGTTGCCACCGTACCAGCCGGCCTTGGTCACCTTGCCGTTGGCGACCGCACGGATTGGGGTGCCGGAAGGGGCCGCAAAATCGACACCGTAATGCGGCACCCGCCGTTTGAGCACCGGGTGGTAACGCCCGCGCGAGAACTGCGACGAGACACGCGAGAACGCCACTGGGTAGCGGAGGAAGTCGCGCCCGAGCCCGTCGCCTTCGCGATTGTAGTAACCGAAACTTCCGCTCGAGGCGTGCTCGAAGCGGAAGCCCTCGTGCACGCGCCCGCGGTTGCTGACCTCGACGGCGAGCACGCGGCCAGCCACAGAGTCCTGGTTGCGCGGGTGAACTAACTCTTCGTACACAAGACGGAAGGTCGCACCCGGGCGGAGATCACGGGCAAAATTAATCTCCCAACCGAGTATCTCGGCCACTTCGGAAATAATCTTGTCGGGAACATCCTTGCCGGCAGCCGTCATGTATAGGCTGTGGGTAATCTCCCCGCCGACGACGCGGAGACGGCGTTCATAACTGACCGTCTCGCGACGGGCGGTAATGCCGTCGTCCCCCCTCTCGGCAACGAGAACGGTTCGCGGCCCTATCTCCATCTCGAGCCGGACCAGTTCGCGTCTCGGTTTTTCGATAAGCATGATCATCTCTTGGCCGGCGTAGACGTGGTTGAGGTTGTAGACCTTGCGCGCGGCGCGCATCCAGCGGTCGACCTCGACGGGGCCTATCCCGGCGCGGTCGAGCACCTGGCTCATGGTCTCGCCCGAGCGAAAGCGGTGGGAGACCTCGCCCATGTGCGGGACCGTGTGCGGTTCGGTCGCAGCGTCGAGCAGGTGGCCAAAATCGGCCGAGGCATCGGTCTCGAAGGAAGCCTCGCTAAGCGGGTTGAACGGCAGGTTCGGCCCCACCGTTGCGGCTGCCGCCGGAACAGCCGTGGAAACCGCGGCGGCCACCACGACCGGTTGGCCGCCGTCTTGGCCCTCATCGCCAACGCCGTCGGCCAGCCCAACGACGGCCACGCAGGCCAGCGCCACCATCAAGACCGGCGGCGTCGGCAAGAACGACAGGTATCTATACTTGAGCGCGCCCGACCTCATCCACTTCCGCGGTTTTCAGAGTGTCAGCCAGTATTCAGGAAGTCAATAGTTACAAGGGTTTAGGCAGCCTTGCTGGGGCTTGCCGCGCGGCCCGGCTGCGGCTAGCCTCGACCCCTGCCGTGCGAATCGCTGGACTCGACCTAGGAGAACGACGCATTGGCGTGGCCGTCAGTGACGCGCTGGGCATGACGGCCCAGCCGCTGGGCACGGTCGACCGCGTTTCGCTCAAAACCGACCTCGAACGTATCCGAGAAATGCTGGCCGAGTACACGATTGAACGTTTCGTAGCCGGACTGCCGCTACTGATGGATGGTACCGAGGGCGAACAGGCCGGCAAGGTCAGACGTTTCTGTGATTCTCTTGAAGCCGCCACCGAGCTGCCGGTAAGTTTCCAAGACGAAAGGCTTAGCTCGGTAGAATCCAAGCGCCTGCTGAGTGCGGCCGGGGCCGGGGACAAGCGCGGCAAGCAAAAAAAAGGCAGGGTCGACCGCATGGCAGCGGCCCTGATACTGCAAAGCTACCTGGACCGGCATAGCGGCGGGTCCGGCCCCCAGTGACGATGTCGCGCAAGGGGTTCGCCGTGGTGGCAGCGCTAACCATGCTGGCCACCCTTATGGCCGGCCGGCTGAGCTTCTTGTTGTCGGTACCGGTGGGCATCTACCCGCCGGTGACCTTCGAGATAAGCGCCGGAGAGAGTCCGGCCGAGGTCGCCGCACGCCTGGAAGAGGCCGGGGTCATCCGCAGTGCCCGCGCCTTGCTGCTGATGGCGCGCTTTCGGGGCAAAGACCGGCTCATTCGTCACGGTGTTCACGAGTTCGGCGGCGCGCTCTCGCCCACCGCTGTTCTGATGGAACTGATTCGGCCGCCCCGTGCCAGCCGCCGCGTGATAATTCGCGAGGGAATGAGTTGGGCCGACATTGGCCTCCAACTCGAACGCGACGGGATACTCGACGCCGACGAATACGCCCGCGCCGTTTGCGAACCGTCGTTTCTGGCACTGTCCGGTGCGCACCAAGAGGCCAATTGCGCCGAAGGCTTTCTGTTCCCCGATACCTATTCGCTGGTGCCGGGGATGAGCGCCCGTGCGCTCGTGCGCCTTCAGCTCCGTAAGTTCAACGAGGTCATCGCCGAACTTGCCCGCGATACCGGGCTCGACCGCGACGGTCTCAACCGCGTACTCATATTGGCATCTATCATCGAAAAGGAGACCTCACGGGCAAGCGAACGAGAGCTTATAGCGTCGGTCTTCCACAACCGTCTCAGTCGCCAGATGCGACTGCAGGCCGACCCGACGGTCATCTACGGGGTACTGAGAAGCAACCAGCCTTGGACCGGAAACCTGAAACGCGAACACCTGCGCCTCGACGGACCCTACAACACCTACCGGCGCCAGGGTCTTCCGGCCGGCCCGATATCCAACCCCGGACGTGGGGCGCTCGAAGCGGCGCTCAGACCGGCCAAGACCGATTATCTATACTTCGTGGCCCGGCGTGACGGACGCCATCATTTCTCGCGCACGCTCGCCGAACACAACCGTGCCGTAAGAGAGCACCAACTGAGGCGCTGACCGGTTATTCCCAGGTGCAACTGCTCGCGCTGGAGCCCCAGTTTCCAGCCGCGGCCTCACAGGTTGCCTGTGTAGTGTACGTCGGCATCCACCAAGGTTGTCGGCGTACTATAGGCTGGTAATCTACAGATCCGTTCATTTCCCAGATTTGATTGTCACCGATGTCACTTGGATCAGTATTACACCACCAGTTGTTTTCGGCAGTTTGGTCAGACTCGCTTAGATTGTGGATATCCCACTTGATGGGCCACGCACTTTTGTAGAGATTGCCGCAAATAATATTGAAACCATCACTGGTCATCGTCTTCCCGTCAATTTCGATACTTCCACCACCGAGATCCATCTGCGGGGAGAAAAGTTCGTCATCGTTATCCCATGCTGCGACACCACCGAACCCCTTCTCCGACGACAACTCTCCACCGTTGTACCGAATCACGTTACCAGTCATGCTAATTTTGGAGTTCTTGGTCACCAGGACTCCTCGGCGAGCACAATTGGTAACCGTGTTGCGGCGCAGCACCCCTTCAGCCGTTCCGGTGAAACCTATTCCCTCCTGACAATTATCGACGATGGTATCTTCTATGTAGACAACCGAACGCTTTCCGTCTGCATAATCACTAGTAGTGAGGTTAAAGAGCGGACCTTTGCAATGCGGATGGTCACCCTCGGTCTTCATCTCACTATCCATAATCTTGAAACGCCCGCCACCAGACATACGGAAAGGCTTGCTACAGTTTATAGTAGTGATGTTCTCAAAGATCGCATGGTAGTAGTCATCGGCTGACTCGTCGGTTTCGGCCGTCCAGGTGCAGTCGGCCTCGGCGATGCAAGCCACCCTGGTGTTGCACTCGGACGCCGTGCAGGCGTCCGACCCGCTGCCGCAGGCGTCCCCGTCGGTCGTGTCGATGCCGGTGCAGTCACCCAATGAATCGACATCCCCCTCGTTCTGTATGCACTTGTCGCAACCTTCACTGATGGTGAAGTTGCGAAAATAATTACCCTTGCCTGTCGTGCTGCCGGGGCCATCATCGCACATGTGGGAAAAATCCACGTTCTCGACCAGGTTATAGCTACCGTGAACCTGGAGGCCCTCATAAAAATGCTGGACGGTTAGATTCCTAACAACATTATTATCGCCCCTCAGGCGAACGAACCCGGTCCCTCTCTCGGTCTCAGTACATGCGCCACTTTCTGTGGTCAGAGTGCCATCACTGAAAGCATACGTCTCCCCCTGACAGTCACCACCATCGAGACTTCCCTCAACCGGAGGGCAATAACTGCAATCATTCTCCCATGTCCCCAAAGCTGTCTCACAATCAGTCTGGTTACTGTACGACGTATTGCTGCAAGTGCCCCAGCTACTACAATCATCGAAATTGCATGCTTGCCCGTCCCGACTGCCACCGCTGCACGTCCCGTCAAGCGCGCCAGCTGCAATGAACTGCTCGAAGTGATCCCCGCACCTTGGCTCTAGCTCAAAAGTGATATTTTGAGCCACCCCATCACTGCCAGCACCATCTATAACCATGTTATCGCAGATAACTTGCCGAGTGCCCCACTTGTAAGGATCATTCGGTATGGGGACCTCGATAGTGGTGTCTTGGCAGTCGAAGGTAATAAAGCCACCCGCACCCCCACAATTTGTGAGGGCCGCATTAAAGGCATCAATCGTACATTCTATAGGGCACGTATAGCCGCCGTCTTTGTCAACGCACTTGCCACTATCCAGTGTCCAGGTCTCTCCCGCGCCTTCACAATCACCTTTGAAATAATACTGTGAGTCGCTGCATGCGCCGCAATCGTGAGTGCAAAAACCACTGGAGTCACACACCGCATTCCAGTCCAGTCCACTGCAATCTGAATCGGACAAGCAGGCATTGGCCGAGGCACTGCCGTAGCCGCACTCATCGACATTAAAACAAAACCCGCCGAACAACTCATAACCCGAGCTGCAAAGGCAGGCCGCGCTTGTGCAACTGTCTGCGGTCCAATCACCGCGCGGCGCCACACAGGCAGCCTGTGTGGTGAACGAGCCGTTGCTGCATGAGCCCGCGGTCCAGTCGCCGCGCGGCGCCTCACAGGCAGCCTGTGTGGTGAACGAGCCGTTGCTGCATGAGCCCGCGGTCCAGGTCCCGCCGCCATCCACGCAGGCGGTCTCGGTGGTCGAGGAGTCGTCGCTGCATGAGTCCGCGGTCCAGGTGGCGAGCGACGTCTCGCAGTCGGTCTGTGTGGTA
>JAYGCK010000104.1:0-7308 GCA_046583395.1 Deltaproteobacteria bacterium | reverse complement strand
TCGTAGTCAACATCTGGGTTTGGTCGCTTGGAGTGCCGTATGCTTTGCATGACGACCTTCCACAGTTCGCCGGCCTGATCGTAAAGATCCGAATAGATGATGAAGTAGGTCTCCTTGTCGACAAAGATGATGCGCTTGGAGTAAGCGTAGGACGGCGCCATCGGGATGCCCTCGATAACATAGACCGAAGGTCTCATTTCCCATTCCTCACAGAAGGTCATGCCACCATCGGTCTTGCAGGGTTCCGGCGGAAGTCGGGTGCCGTGGAGCGAGGCGAGCATCGGCTTCTCGCCCAACAGCTTCCACTTGAACCAGGGAATCTGCCCCGAATATCCGCCGTAGCTATCAACGTCGATATCCTGGCCGAAAAGGGCATCGCTACGCTGGGCCGTCGACATGCGTCGAACCCGTCTGAGCATGGGAATAAAGAGCCAGGTGTCATCGTGACGAATCAGGTCGAGGTAACGGAAGGTGATACCGCCGACGCCCTTTAGATCGAATGGCTCTATCAACGGATAGAGGCCAGCTTTGTTGAAGGTTTCGTCAGGGTTGTCCGTGTACTTGTGTATAGGCTCGTGATGCAGACGCCCTACATAACGGAGGTAACGTATCCATTCCGGCACGAAGTGTCGCTCAACATTATAGTGGCGTTTGTCTTTGGCATCGATATACAGGGAACCCGTGTCAGCATCGGCATAGTTTAGGGCTATATCGTCAGTAAAGTAGTGGGTGCGATGGAAGTTATACATGATCTTGTTGGCGGCCTGGGGATCGTTGCTGTCAATCACCGGGAAGGGACGACCGGCCACCCAATCGACCAACTCTCCGTGTTCACCGATAGAGGCCTGAGCCGAATACTTTTCGGTAGCTTTCTGATAATCCAGCGGTAGGGGTATGCGTTGATATGGCACGATCTGCATATCCATCCCGTTGGTAACCGACCAATAGATGCCCTCGGCGACAATCCCCTTCACCTTCTCGGCATTTTCGTGGGTAATGAAGTCCCCCGGCACGACATCGGCCGCCGCCTGCAGCGGGAGCAGCGCAACGCACAGCGTTGTTAAAAGACCGAGAATCATCGATTCGTAGACAGAACGGCCGAGCAGCGGCTATCAGCTATATTAGAACTACCTGGGCATCCACGCTAGAGGACGGGCCATGGTATCACCCGCTTTCTTCCATGCATTCCTGGTCGTCATGGTCGTCCTGGCAGGGACCTTTGCCTTTACCCTGACCAAAGGCCCTGCCGGTTACGGTCAGTACACCAACCGACGCTGGGGAGCGACGATAAACGACCGGGCCGGTTGGGTCATCATGGAAGTGCCGGTGGTCCTGTTGTTCGCTTACTACTGGCTTAGCTCGGACAGGACCTGGGCCACGACCCCTCTGGTCTTCTGCCTTATCTTCAACCTCCACTACCTCCAGCGAACCTTCGTATTCCCAATGCTCATACGGGGCAGCAACCAGATGCCCTGGTCCATCATCATCTCGGGCATGGTATTTAACAGCGCCAACGCCTTCATGCAGGGCGCATGGATATACTTCCTCTCACCGGACGGCCTTTACGGCCCCGAATGGCTGGCCACCCCGCAGTTCATCATAGGGACCGGCGTCTTTGTGGCCGGATTCGTCATAAACCTCCATTCCGACCATGTGATTCGCAACCTGAGGAAATCCGGTGACACCGGCTTCTACATCCCGCGCGGGGGAATGTTCCGCTACGTGACCTCGGCCAATTACCTCGGAGAGCTTACCGAGTGGGTGGGTTGGGCCATCATGCCCTGGTCACTGCCGGGTCTGGTCTTCGCCGTCTGGACCTTCGCCAACCTCGGGCCGCGGGCCAACACCCACCACAACTGGTATCTCAAGAAGTTCGGGACAGAATACCCCCGCGAGCGAAGACGAATGATTCCCTTCGTATACTGAGACCAGGCCGCGGTGCGAGTATCCGGTCTCAACATCATCAAGAACGGCGTCCGTTTCGACTACCCATTCCGTGAAGCCATCCGTTCGGCGCTGCCGCTTTGCGACGAGTTCATAGTCGTGGTGGGGAAAAGCGACGACGGCACGCTGGAGAGCCTGCAAGAACTGGCCGAACCGAAGGTGCGAGTGGTCGAGACCGAATGGTCGGACAAGGTGCAGCCGCAGGCCCATGTATTGGCCCAACAGACCAACATAGGCCTGCATATGTGTAGCGGCGATTGGGTGCTCAACATCCAGGCCAACGAGGTCCTCCACGAGGCCTCGCTGCCGGCCCTCAAAGAAACGATGCAGCGTCATCTTGATGACCCCAGGGTCGAGGCCCTGCTGTTCGAATACCTGGACTTCTGGGGTGACTACCACCACGTGGTTCCTGTCTACCCGCACCGCTTCAAATATGTGCCGCGAATACTCAGGCCTTACATCGGGACCTACGCGATTCGCGATGCGATGAGCGTTGCCGTTTTCGACGGTTTTTCACGAAAGGGCCGCTACCCCGGAGCGGTCGATACCGGCCAGGACATATTTCGCTACGGCAACGTACGTGGCACCACGGCCTACGCCGACAAGCAGGATAACGCTGTCCATCGCAAGGGCATCGACGACGGCCGCCCCCGCGACCGGGCCGGCCTCGGCCGGGTGTTCCCGCGTTCGTTCATCAAGTCCTTCACGGGAACCCATCCTGCGGTCATGGCCGGCCGGATCGAACGCTTCGACGAACGCCTATCTCTCGACGACCCCTACTGGCGCATACGGCCTAGTTGGCGCGAACGGCAACGCCTGGTCGAGACCTGGTTCTACCGGCGCTTCGGAGTTCCGCGCCTGCGCAACACTCGCTACCGGCTGCTGGGCGGTTATCGCGACAAGCCTCGCGACTGAGTAGGAAAGCTTAGCCGCCCGCCGTGGTTATGGCGGGCAGCGGCATGTGCGGTACCCGACCCCTGTCATCGAGTAGCGCCTCGCAGACCGGACCGGCAAAATCGAGCATCTCCTTTACCACCGTGTCCATGTCGAGATAGCGGTAAGTGCCCAACCGGCCGATGAAGGACACGTTCTCGAGTTCACGAGCAAGCGTTTCGTACTCAGCATATAGCGCTCGGTCGGGCTCCAGGCGCAGGGGATAATACGGAATGTCATCCTCCCCGGCGTCCCTGCTGGTTTCCACGAAAGCCACGCTTTCGGCGTGATGTTCCCAGGGAGTAAAGAATTTGTGTTCACAGATTCGGGTGTAGGGAACGTCCATGCTGGTGTAGTTGATTTGCGCCGCACCCTGCAGGTCACCGATTGCGTACTGCTTGTCCCACTCGAGCGTCCGGTACCCGAGCCTGCCGCGTCGGTGCCCGAAGAACCCATCGATGGTCCCCGACCAGAACATGTGTCTGAACTCCCCGCACATCCCGGCGCCGGCCTCGGTCCCGAGTTGCACCTCTATATCCGGGTGATCGAACATAGCCTCGATCATCGCGCTATAGCCGTTGGCCGGAATGGCCGTGTAGCGACTGTCGTAATAATTGTCGTCGTAGGTAAAACGCACGGGCAACCGCTTGAGGATGGAAGCAGGCAGTTCACGGGGGTCCCGTCCCCAATGCTTTTTCGTGTAATCGCGGAAGAACGCCTCGTAGAGGTCTTTCCCTATGAAACGTAGAGCCTGCTCCTCAACATTGCTGGGCTCTTCGATGCTGGCATCCCCCAGCGAAGCGACAAAACGGCGGGCCTCGTCGGGGTCGAAGGTCTTGCCGAAGAACTGGTTGATGGTGTGGAGGTTGATCGGCAACCCGAAGATGCCTCGGGCCGTGACCGCCTTGATGCGGTGTTGGTATGGCTCAAAACTCGCGAACCGGTTGAGATAGGCCCACACATCTTCATGTACCGTATGAAATATATGAGGGCCGTGCGCGTGGACCATGATGCCGGTCCTGTCGTCACGGTAGCTGTGGCAATGGCCTCCGATGTGGTCGTTGCTCTCGAGCACGAGACATCGCAGGTCGGTACGCTCTACAAGTTCTCGGGCAAGCACCGCGGTGGCAAGCCCTGCACCCGCCATAACAACGGTATCAACGTCCATTCGACCGTCAGATAATAGTCTGGATTTCGGCCGGAATCGCCACCAACTCAGCCTCTTTTTTATCGTCGTCGATACTTCGGCGAAACCAGGCCCGCACATCGTCGGAACCCACCATACGGTTCTGGCTCCCAGTTTTGCCGTCGGGCCTCATCCAGTCCCGGCTCGCCGTCTCCTCATGGCGGCGCACGCAATAGTCGAAGTCCAGCTTGTGCAGGTGGATGAGAAGTAGGTCCTGGTCGATCTGGCGAGAGCGGACACGAACATTGGAGGTCCTGTGAAATCCCTTGCGCCACGATAGTGGCATCCTCGAGAGCAGTGGCTTGCTGTATTTCTCCGAGGCATACCACCATTTGCGCTGCTTGAGCAGAGGCTGCGTCCAATCTAGCGGCGGCTCCTCCTCGGGCTTGTGGACCACCTCAAAGCCGGCGCAACGGACAAACTTGTGACGGCGGTCCAGAACGACCTCGGCGTAGTCGCCCAAACCGGCGTACTGCGAGCCCGGTGCCGTGGCCACTATCTCGTCGATCTCGACGAAGAGGACGGCCTCGTAACTGGACAGCAGGAACCGTTGGAAGCGCTCTACCGTTTCCGCCAACCAGCTATGATCGAAGGACACGCGGCGATGAACTGGAACGACATTGGCCCCTGCCCGTTTGAGTTCGTCGAGCAACGCCGCGCCCTCACCGTCGGAGTCGTGGTCGAGTATGTACAGATGGGCCGCGTCAAGCTGGCTGCGGTAGTGCTTCATCCACACCGGCAACCAAACGGGCTCGTTCTGAACGATAGTAAATATCGCAAGGGGGTCTTTCATTGTCTTACGGGACCGGCCCGACCTGATACAGACCCGGTCAGCGACAAACATTGTCGTGGACAATGGCCAGATAGGCAACCATAATCCTTCCGCCGTTCGCGGCCCTATGCGACTATCGGTCATCATCGTCAATTATCGTTCGTGGACGAGTCTGGCCACCACCCTGGCTTCGCTCCTTGATGACACGGGGGCACAACCGGCTTCTTTTGAGATTATCGTCGTCGACAACGATTCGGCCGACGGGCAGTTAGAGGAGTTTCGAACGCGCTTCCCAACGGTGCGGTTCGAACTGGCACCGGGCAACCATGGCTTCGCTCACGCCTGCAACATCGGCGTGGCTGCATCTTCCGGCCAACTGTTGCTTTTCCTCAACCCCGACGTGCGCGGCCGCCCCGAAGACCTCGCAAGACTGGTCGCCGAAAAAGACGCCCACGGGCAGTACGCGATACTGACCGCCTGCCAGACCGACTCCCGTAACCGCCCCCGCAAGGCCGGTGGCAGCTTCCCGGGCCTGTTGACCTCGGTGCCGGCCATTAGAGCCTTGCTACACCTACTCCGCCCGGCCGCCCACCCAAGCGGCAGACTAGCCGAAGGCTCGAGCCCGGTCCCGGTCGCCTTGGACTGGGTATCGGGCTCGGCACTGCTCATCTCCCGGACAGACCTCGAGCGGCTCGGCGGTTGGAACGAAAGCTTCTGGCTCTACTACGAGGATGTCGACCTATGCCTTAGGGCCAGCCGGCTGGGCATGCGTGCGGCCTGTACGACCGCAGTATCGGTCGGCCACGACCACGGCGGGGCCAGCCGCCGCGACGAGGAAACCAGCATCCTGACCCGCACCGAGGTCATCATCTCGCGCCACGTATACGTGCAGAACAACTTCACCGGACCCTATCGAATAATCTTTCACGCCACGCTGATAATCAGAGAAACGGCGGGGCTTGCCCTGCTCGCGGCCCTGAACCTGCTGACCCTTTCCCAGCTCACCGCGCTACGGGTACGTTCAGGGGTGTTGGCCGGACTGCTTGCACATTGGGTCAGCGCACTGAGGCGCGGCAGCTGGCAGAGTCCGCGCGCACCGGCCAAAGACTGAGTCTATTCGAAGATGTCCTCGACGCCGTCGAGGTTGCGGTCGATGATGAGGAACTGCTGCTGGCAGTAGTCCTGCATCGTCCCCGCCTCCAAAAGCGTGCGGTAGTAGGTCAGCGTCTGTCCCCCGGCAGCGACGCTAAAACAAAAAAGCGCGAACGCGCCCTCCCGCATCCCGCTCAGAGACTAGCAAAGGTCGCCACCCGCAGCACGAACTATCTCGAGACTGCCGGCATAGCGGTTAGTCGCCGATATCGGCCCATTCGTCGAGCCTTTCCATGGTATCGGCGTATTCCCCGGCAAGCTCTTCGATGACCGAACGGACCGACTTTATCTGGTCTAGAGAACCGACTATCTGCCCGACGAAATAGTTCACGAGCAGCTCGGCCCCGGCGTTCTTGTGGGCCGTACGGTTGATGCGTTCCTGGGCCTCGCGCACAAGTAGAGGCTGCAGCGGCATCGGCAGCGGGTCGGGATTGGCCGGGTCCTCCCATGCGTCCGTCCATGCGGTGCGAAGCTGGCGGGCCGGCTTGCCGGTAAGCGAGCGGCTTCGGACCGTATCGCTCGAAGTTGCCCGCAGGAACTTCTCTTTCACGACGGGATGGGTCTCGGCCTCCTTGGTTGTAAGCCACACCGAACCCAACCACACACCTTGGGCCCCAAGTGCCAGAGAGGCGGTAACTTGCCGGCCGTTACCGATGCCGCCGGCCGCGAGCACGGGCACTGGCGAGACCGCATCGACGACCTCGGGCACCAACACCATGGTCGAGACCGTTCCGGTATGGCCTCCGGCCTCGTAACCCTGGGCAACGACTATATCGACACCGGCCTCCACATGGCGGCGGGCATGTTCGACCGTACCGGCCAAGGCAGCGACCTTTATTCCCTTTGCCCGGCCTTGCTCTATCATCCAGTCGGGCGGCGGACCTAGCGCGCTGGCAATGAGGCTGATGCGACGCTCAAAACACATCTCGATAACCTCACGCTGTTGCTCGTAACCAACGCCTATCGGCTGGGCCAGCTTGGTATCGGCCGGCAGCGCCGGGACATCGTGTTGGTCAAGCAGGTCGTCGAGGAATTGGCGGTGCTCGTCGGGGATCATCTCGTTCATCTTCGCGCCATCGAACTTTTCGTCGCTACCGACGAAGCGGACGGGCAGCAGAAGATCGACCCCATAGGGCTTGTCGCCAATCTCCTTCTCTATCCAGTCGAGTTCGGCCTCGAGGGTTTTGGGCGAGTGGGTGGCCACACCGAGCACGCCAAGGCCACCGGCCTTGGACACGGCCGCGGCAACATCACGGCAATGGGTGAAAGCAAAGATGGGAAACTCGAGTCCGAGGTCGCGGGCCAGCTGGGTGTTCATGGC